>NZ_KQ960141.1:138354-292696 GCF_001553085.1 Parvimonas sp. KA00067
TACCTTTTTAAATTTATTAAAATGGAAATATGTTATAATAACTATGTGAAAAAATAAAAACTTGATTTTAGATTTTAATAAAGCTGAATTTTTATGAACATAACAAGGGAGATGGACAAATGAATAAAAAATTGATGACTATTTTTGTTTCTTTAGTGCTAATATTTACTTTTTTTATGCCTAAAAGTATTTTAGCTAATTCAAACGAAACAATGATAAATCCAGAAACGGATAAAATTCAATTAGAAGAATTATCAGAAAACCATGAAGAAAGTAATGAAGCAAATAATGAAAAAAACGATGAAGTAAGCACCTACAATGATGCTAGCAAAAAAACTGCTTGGTTAGAGTTAGTAGAAAAAATTGCTTCTTCACAAGCTGATGCTTCTATAAATATTGATAAAAATATAGAAGCGGATCCAGCTAAGGATAAACAAACAATTTTAATAAAAAACGGACAAAACATAGTCCTAAAGGGAAATGGAAGTCTAAAGGGTTTTGGATTTAATAGTATTAAAATTGAAAAAGGTGGAAGCTTGACTATAGATGGAACTTCTATTTCAAATGCTCAAATTATAGTTGAAGGTAAATTAAATATTAAAAGTGGGAAAATTTCAGATACAAAACTTGAAGGCCCAAACATACTTGTAAAAGGTGGAGACTTCACAATGTCAGGTGGAGAGTTTAGTGGAAATGAAGCGGTTGATAGTCAAAATCCACAACCCGATAATTTGAGAAAGACTGGAAAGTGGTATAGTTATGCTCCTATAACTTTATATGGTGGAGGTTTGAATATTTCAGGAGGAAAAATTTCAAATAATAAAGGTTTCTATAATGGTGGAGCTATAGGTGCTTGGGGAACAGACACATCTAAAATAAATGTAAAAATCTCAGGTGGAGAAATTACAGAAAATGTTGCAAGTCACAATAGTACAAATGCTTGGGGTGGCGCCATTTTTATGGAAAACGCTGAATTTGAAATGACTGCAGGAACGATTTCTAAAAATACTGCCGAATATGGTGGAGGGCTCTTATTGAGTAGATCAAATGCTAAAATTTCAGGTGGGTCTATAAGCGAAAACTCAAACGGTGAATATTCCGGTTTGGGTGGAGGAGTTTTTGGATTAAATTCTGATATCATAATAGAAGCTGGAGATTTCACAAAGAATAAAGCAAATGGTCATGGTGGTGGCCTATTTTTAGATACTTGTAACTTTACAATAAATGGTGGACATTTTGTAGAAAACTCTTCTCTAAAAAGTGGCGGAGCCATAGCAACAGTTGGTACAAGTAAAGGACAAATTAATGCTGGACTATTTGAAAGTAATAATTCAAATGGATTCTGGGGTGGTGGAGCCATTTATAATGATACAAAATGTGAATTGACTATTAACAGAGCCCTAATAAAAAATAATGAAAGTAAGGGACGCTTATTAATTGGAGCTGGCAATAAACCAATATCTCGCCAAGGTGGTGGAGTATGGAACTGTCCGACAGGACATACAATAATTAATATAACCAATGGTGTGGCACTCTTTGATAACATAGCTTCAAACTTGGAATATAGTACTGCGGCTAAAGGTTCAGGAGATGACTTTGAAAATATAACAAAATATGAATTTGGAGAAGCTGTAGGAAGTTCTTCTGTAAAGCTCGCTTCAAGAATGTTAGGTGGTGGTTATAGATTATGGTATCAAGATGGTTCATTCCAAGGTATTCATAATAACTGGCCTGAAGATCAACAAACACCAAGGTACAATCCTGAAAATCCTGGCAAACCACTTCCTTACAATATTGTAATAGAGGAGAAAAAAGGAGCTCAACTTGCTTACAAGTCAGTTCCTACGCAAGAATCAAAAAACCTAGCAGAACAAGTGGCAACTACAATATTTAAAAATAATTTTGCCCAAGGAACCGGTATAAGTGGTGGGGCTATTACAAACAACGGTAAGCTTATATTTGGTGAAGATAAACCATACAAGATACAAATTACAAAGTCTTGGTCTGGGGATGATGAAAAAACAAGACCAGAAGAAATAGTTCTACAAATGTATGTAGGTGAACATTACATACAAGATATTAAACTAACAAAAGAGGGTAACTGGACTGCTACAATTGAAGATTTTCCAGATCCAGATACCTTAATCGACAACAAAACCGGTAAGCTTTTACCTATAAACTTTAAAGAAAAAGATAGTGGTAAATATATTCTATCTGAAGTGAAAAGAGAAAAAGATAGTAAAGAAAGTATTTATACTATTCATTTAGAAAACTCATTAAAAACATCTATCAAGGTTAATAAAATTTGGAATGACAATAATAACCAAGCGGGCTTACGATCAGACAGTATTACTGTAGCCCTACTTGCAAATGGTAAAGAAACTGGAAAAACTATTGAGTTAAATAAAGGTAATGATTGGAAAGGTAAATTTAACGATTTACCATCTCATAATAATGGTGAATTAATTAAATATACTATCAAAGAAGCAAATATCGCTAATGGTTACACTTCAACTATAGAAGGGGATATTACAAAAGGATATACTATCAAAAATAGCTATATTCCACCACAAACCCCACCAGAAAAGACCGAAGTAGGAGTAGAAAAAATCTGGAAAGACGAAAATAATGCAGACGGCAAGAGACCAGAGGAAATCACAGTACATTTATATAAAAATGGCCAACTATTCCAAATAAGAAAAATAAGTGGCAAAGATGGTTGGAAAGTGGTATTTAAGGATCTTGACAAATATGAAGATGGCAAGGAAATTCTTTATACCATAAAAGAAGAAAAGGTCGAAGGCTATACAGGGGAAGTAAGTGGAAATGCTAAAGATGGTTTTGTGTTAACCAACAAAATAAAACCAGAGATTCCACCAGAAAAGACCGAAGTAGGAGTAGAAAAAATCTGGAAAGACGAAAATAATGCAGACGGCAAGAGACCAGAGGAAATCACAGTACATTTATATAAAAATGGCCAACTATTCCAAATAAGAAAAATAAGTGGCAAAGATGGTTGGAAAGTGGTATTTAAGGATCTTGACAAATATGAAGATGGCAAGGAAATTCTTTATACCATAAAAGAAGAAAAGGTCGAAGGCTATACAGGGGAAGTAAGTGGAAATGCTAAAGAAGGTTTTGTGTTAACCAACACAAGAAAGCCAGAAACTCCGCCGGAAGAACCAAAGAAACCAAAAATCCCAAGTACAGGTGATAACATTTCACTTATTCATTATGAAATGTTGGTTTTATCTATAATTAGTCTTGCGTATATTTTTAGAAAAAGAAAAATAAATAGGGACTAAGAAGAGAAAATATATATAAATTAAAAATTTAGCATTAAAGCTGGAGATGATTAAAATAATTATCTCTGGCTTTTTGTTTCCATTAAGCAATTTACTAATTTCTTCGATTTTGCTATTATATTCTCATAAAACAAAGCAATTATAGAATAGGAGAAAGACTTGATAATTATATTTTTAGACCTAGGAATTATAGGTATTTACTTGCCTTTTATGCCCACAATACCTTTTTTATTAGTGGCGGCATATTGCTTTTCTAAAAGTTCGAAAAAATTTAATGATTATTTTATGTCAACAAAATTATATAAAGAAAATATTCTTCTAATAAAAAATAGAAAGGGAATTACTAAGAAAAAGAAGATTAAGATATTAACTATAATCACAATTTTCATATCAGTTTCATTTTACTTAGTGAATAATCTTCAGGGAAGGATTGCTTTAGTAGTTTTGTTGGTCCACTATTTATATTTTATTTTTAAAGTAAAGACTTTATAGGGTTAAAGATATTCAACAAAAAATTATTTAATGAATTAAAAAACGAAAAAATTTTGCTGGTAATATATATGCAAATGAACTGATATCAATTAAAAATGCTGACAATATAATATTGTGGGAAGATTAAGCTATTAAACAATTAGAAGAAAGTGAACACATGTTCAATATAAGGAGAAACATATAGAATTAATAATGATGAAATTCAAAGTAGATAGAAGTGAAAATAATGAAACCGTTAAATTTTTAATACCAGATTTGGAAAATAGCTCAGTTAATATAACTGACAGTAATATGTAAGATATTGAAAATTTATTTAATTTAATCTTTCAGGAAGTAATTAAAAGAAAAAAACTTATAGAATTTGAGCAGGATGATTCAAACAACGATTTATTTAATGAAACGGCAAATTATATAGTGCTACAAATAAATAGTAAAATCAAAAATGTAGAATCTGATTTCAAAAAAATAATAGAATTAGATAATGCTTAGAAAAGTTTCATGCTTGCAATATGCTTGCAAAAAATCAGATAAACAGAAATAAAACGGATAATAAGGCTAAATCTGATAATAAAAACCTTGATTTTATGCCATTTATACAAAACGGTATCAATGGACATATCGAGTTTGAATAGAGCAAAAAAACATGGAAATGGCTAAGGCTTTTGAGTCTGTTGAAATGAGCAACTGGGACAAATTTGGGTAAAGATTTCAAAAAGAATAATCTTAATAATTGTTCAAAGTGGTTTACATTTGGACAAAAAATTAGACCGTAGCTTAAGTGTTACGGTCTTTTTGTGCTTCATTAGGAGTATATATAGGGATTAAATTTCTGATAGAACTATATTCATCCAAAAATTCTTTTAATTCTTCTAGTTGGTTTAGACCTATATTATCTTCATAATGCTTTTGTTTAATAATATACTCATTAGAATATAAACGTTTAGTTGTATCCCAAACGAATATTCTTGATCCATCTTCTTTTCTTCTAAACTTTCTACTTTTTTCATTCCTTGAATCTTTATCAAAAGCATATAACTCTAGAACATAAATTCCTAGAAATGAATACAATACATCTGTATATTGCCAACCAAGTTTGTCAGTTCTATTTCTAAATAAATCTTCTATATTCTTTTTCTTGTCTATAAAATCAATAACTTCCTAAACCATCTTAATATTCAAATTTGCTAAATAATAATATTGTACTAATCTGCTTTTTCTAATGTTATATAATCTACGTTTGAAATTATTAATTTCATTCCTTTTTCTAGTTTTATGTTATGAGTTTCTTTTAAATTTATAACTTCAATTTTGTTTTCTTTTGATATTGTTTTTATGATTGTGTTTACTGTTGTGTTGGTTATTTTGTAATTACCTTGTGCTATGTCTTCATTTATACTAAATATACCACTTGGCAGATTTTGGAATTTGTTATAATTTATATTGTCTTTAAAGATAATTCCAATTATATTTCCGTTGAATTCTATGTTTGAATTTTTTGTGATGTTAATTCTAACATATCTTGGTTTTTCGTTTTCAGCTAAAACTTCTTCTACTATTTTTGTGTTGTCTATATAATATGAAAAGATTCCTTTTCCGGTTATTTTTACCAGATAGTTATTGTAATTAAAGTCTTTTTTTGATAATTCTATTTTTGAGTTTTGTTGTAATAATTTTTCTTCAACTTTTACCTCTTTTGAGGATTCATTTTTGAAGTTTATATATTTTTTATCATAGAATGATTCTATTTCTTCCAATTTTTTTAATATTTTTCTTTCAAATGCTATATCTTCTGATGAATTATTTTTAAATTCATTATATTTAACTAAGATTTTATCAAATAATTTTTTGTCATCATCTGTAAAGTCTGAGTAGGATTTTTCAAGTAAGCCGATTTCTTCTGAATTTAAAGAAAATTGGTTTGTAGAATTTTTAAGTTCATTATTTATTTTATCTACATTTTTTTCTCCGCTTTTACCACAAGATGATAGTAAAAGTATATATACTAAAATTAAAAAAAGTTTTTTTGATTTTTTAAACATATATTACTCCTTAAATTTATAATTACATTATGTATTATACTATATTTTTGGCTAATATTTCAAATTTTTATTTTGTTTATATTACATTAATCTAGTAATCAAAAAGGAACTATGGTATAATAAATATAATTTCGCTATTCCTGTGCGAAATAATATTTAATATGTATTAATTATAAATAAAAATAATTATAAAGAAAAAATAAAGGAGAAAAGATGTATAATTTAGGAGAATTTCAAAAGCTAGTTATAAAGCGTTTTAAAAATAATGGTGCTTATATTGGTATTAAAGAAATTAAAAATGAAAAACTTGATATTTTATTGCCTAAAAAAGAAGTTTTAGAAACTGACAGCGTTGGAGATGAAATTGAAGTTTTTATTTATAAAGACAATCAAGCTAGGTTTGTAGCTACAAGAAAAGTTCCAAAAATTTCTATGGGAAGACTTGAAACTTTAGAGGTAATGGACATTTCAAAGATTGGCGCTTTTTTAGATTGGGGACTTGAAAAGGAATTATTTTTACCTTTTAAAGAACAATCTATGAAACTTGAAAAGGGAAGAAAGTATCTTGTTGCTCTTTATATAGATAAGTCTGAAAGACTTTGTGCTACGATGAAGATAAGAGATTATTTAACTTCTGATTCACCATATAAAGAGGGTGAATGGGTTTATGGTATAATCTATTCAATTCATAAAGATTATGGTGCTTTTGTTGCTGTTGATAAGAAATATGATGCAATGATTGAAAATAAGGATATTGTTGGAGTTTTAGAAATTGGGGAGCCAATTAATTTTAGAATTTCAAAGGTTAAAAAAGACGGTCGTTTGAATTTGGTTTTAAAGAATCTTTCGCATTTAGAAATAAATGACAATGCTGATGTTCTTTTCAATATCATAAAAGATAAAGGTGGATTTTTAGATTTAAACGATAGAAGTAATCCTGATAAAATTAAAGAGATTTGTGGAATGAGTAAATCATCTTTTAAAAAGGCAGTTGGAAGACTTTTAAAAACTAAAAAAATTCAATTTGAAGGAAATGGAATAAAATTAATATAGGGGGAAATTATTATGGAAAAAAATGTAATGGCAGTTGTAAATGGAGTTGAGATTTTAGAAAGTGATGTAGATAGATTTATCGAATTGATGGGAAATAGAGCGTTACCTTATAAATCTCCTGAAGGCAAGAAACAATTATGTGAAGAACTTGTAAAACAAGAGCTGATAATTCAAGATTGCTACAATAGAAAATTAGATGAAAGTGAAGCTTTTGTTAAGGAAATAATTGAAATTAAACGTTCAATTTTAGCAAAACATTTCTTAAGTGAATTGTTTGACGATATTAAGGTTTCTGATGAAGAAATTAAAGAATATTATGAAGAAAACAAAAATTTATTTATGAGTAAATATAACTTTAAAGCTAAACATATTTTAGTTGAAAGTGAAGAAAAAGCTAATGAATTAAAAAATCTTTGTGAAAATGGTGAATCTTTTGAAGAATTAGCTATGAAACATTCTATGTGTCCATCTAAGGAAGTTGGAGGAGATTTAGGAGAATTTTCACAAGGTCAAATGGTATTAGAGTTTGAAAATGCTTGTATAGATGCAGAGGTTGGAAAAGTTACTGAACCTGTAAAAACACAATTTGGTTATCATTTAATTAAATTAGAATCAAAGACAGCTCCTAAAGAATTATCTTTAAAAGAAGTTAGAGATGAAATAGAAAAAACTATTATAAAAGCTAAGGAACAAATAGCTTATGTTCAAAAAATGGACGCTTTAATGAAAGATAGCAAAATAGAAAGAGCATATTAATATGTATTTATTAGGTGGAATATTTAGTATTTTTCTTTTTGTATTTGTTTCATTAATGGATTTGGAAACTTTAAGGAAAGAAGAAAAAATTAAAATTTCATTAAAAAGTTTAAAAAATTATTATAATTTATTACATTTTATATTAATAACTTTTATAAATATGTACTTAATGGCTGTATTTTTCGATAATGGCACATTATATACAATAAGTTTGTTATGTTTTATGTGTACTTATATTTGTTCTATTACAGATATTTGTTGTAAAAATATATTTTTAAATATAGTTTTTATTTTTACAATTCTAATTTTCTTTCTTAATATTTATGGAAATTATATTAAAATTTCTGCATTAGGGTTAATTGCCGGTATGCTTTTATATGGTATTATTTATATCTTATCCAGATATTTTTACGGAGCTGAAGTTTTTGGAGTGGGAGATATTTATATTCTTGCTTTGATTGGCTTTTCAACTGATTTGGGTACGGTTTTATATATAGGATTATTCACTTTTGTGGTTGCTGGAATTTTTTATTTTATAAAATTTGTATTTGTTAGAGATTTGGAAAGTTTTAGAAAAGAGGAGATACCATTAGTTCCGTTTATATTAGTTAGTTATTTAGCTTTAATTTATTTTTAAAATCAACTTAAAAATCAACATTTTAAGTTGATTTTTGATTGTAAATGTGTTATTATTAATCGTAGGTTAATTATAAATGTTCGGAGGTGTGTTATGCAAACTTTTATGGAAATAATTTTATTTATTGCTAGTATAGTGATAATAGTGGCAGTTCTTATGCAAGAATCTAAGTCTGACGGTGTGGCATCTTTAACTGGAGAAACTAATATCGCTGGGAAAGGTGGTAAAAAAACTAAAGACGCTTATTTAAGTCAAATTACTATTATAGCATCAGTTGTGTTTTTTATAGTAGCTATTGCTATGGCTGCGATTAAATAAAAAAATTTTAGGAGGAAAAAATGGATACTAATTTAGTTTTTTATTGTGCAATTGCTGTTGGTTTAGTTGCACTAGTATTTGCTTATATTAAATATTTAAGCATTACAAAAATTCAACCTGGTAATGAAAGAATGAAAGAAATATCAGGTTATATTGAAGAAGGAGCGATGGCGTTCTTAGTTCGTGAATATAAGTATTTAGCTATATTCATTGTTGTTGTTGCAATTATTTTAGGTGTAGCCATTAATCCACTTACAGCAGTTTGTTTCTTAGCTGGTTCAATTTGTTCAATTTTAGCTGGATTCTTCGGAATGAAAGCTGCTACAAAAGCAAATGTAAGAACAGCTAATGCTGCTAAAGAATATGGAATGGGAAAAGCCCTTCAAACAGCATTTTCAGGTGGAGCTGTAATGGGACTTTCAGTAGTAGGTTTAGGTATCTTAGGGATGACAGTTTGCTACTTCTTAGTTGGAGATGTTAATATCGTAACTGGATTTAGTTTTGGTGCATCATCTATAGCTTTATTCGGAAGAGTTGGTGGTGGTATCTATACTAAAGCAGCAGACGTAGGTGCTGACCTTGTAGGTAAAGTTGAAGCTGGTATTCCTGAAGACGACCCAAGAAACCCAGCAGTTATTGCTGATAACGTAGGAGATAACGTAGGGGACGTTGCTGGTATGGGAGCTGACCTTTTTGAATCTTATGTAGGTTCAATCCTTTCAGGTATCACTTTAGGTTCACTTGCTTTTGGTAAAGAAGGTATTATTTTTGCTTTAGCTCTTGCTGCAACAGGTATTATAGCATCATTAGTAGGTTTATTCTGTGTTAAAGGAGACAAAGACCCACAAAAATCATTAAATATGGGAACTATTGTAAGTTCAGTTTTAACTATAATAGCAACATATTTCTTAAGTACAAAGATTTTAGGAAATAATTCAGCTTTTATTTCATCAGTTGCTGGTATTTTAGTTGGATTGATTATTTCACAATTTACTGAATATTATACTTCAGGAGATAAAAAACCGGTTCAACATATTGCTGAAGAATCTGAAACAGGTTCATCAACAAATATTATTTCAGGTTTAGCAGTTGGGATGAAATCTACAACTGGTCCAATTGTTATTATAGCTATTGGTATTTTAGTATCATATATGGCATCAAACGGTTTTGCAAATGCAGGACAAGGATTATATGGTATTTCAGTTGCGGCTATTGGTATGCTTTCAACTTGTGGTATGACTATCGCAGTTGATGCTTATGGTCCAATCGCTGATAATGCAGGTGGTATTGCAGAAATGTGTGAATTACCTCATGAAGTTAGAAATATTACTGATAAATTAGATGCAGTTGGTAATACAACAGCAGCTATAGGTAAAGGATTTGCAATTGGTTCAGCAGCTTTAACTGCTCTAGCATTATTTGCATCATATACTCAAGCTGTTGGATTAAAAGCAATTGACGTTACTAAGCCACAAGTAGTAGCTGGTATGTTCATTGGTGGTATGTTACCTTTCTTATTCTCAGCTTTAACTATGGAAGCAGTAGGAAATGCAGCAAACGAAATGATTCAAGAAGTTAGAAGACAATTCAAAACAATTCCTGGAATTATGGAAGGAACTGGAACTCCTGACTATAGAAAATGCGTTGATATTTCAACTATGGCAGCATTAAAACAAATGATAGTTCCTGGTTTATTAGCAGTAGCTGTTCCTGTATTAGTTGGTCTTTTAATCGGAGCTGAGGCTCTTGGTGGATTATTAGCAGGTTCATTAGTAACTGGTGTATTAATGGCAATCTTTATGTCTAATGCCGGTGGTGCTTGGGATAATGCTAAGAAGTACATTGAAGAAGGACATCATGGTGGAAAAGGTTCAGATCCACATAAAGCAGCAGTTGTTGGAGATACAGTAGGTGACCCATTCAAAGATACATCAGGACCATCACTTAATATCTTAATTAAATTAATGACAGTTGTAGCTTTAGTATTTGCACAAGTAATATTGAACTATGGTGGAATGTTAATTAAATAGTTAATAAATTTAAATTTAAAAGAAGTCTTAGGACTTCTTTTTTTATGTAATTTATTTGGGAAATATTTATATTTTTGAAAAATTTGCAAAAAATTTTTGTATTTGGTATAATACATTATGATAATTTAAAGAAAATTTTATTTTAATATATTATTGGAATATTTTTTATATTTTAGGAGGCGTATTTATGGATAGTGGACCCGAGGTCTATTTTCAGATTATCATTTTAATTTTATTGACTTTGATTAATGCTTTTTTTGCAGCATCAGAGATGGCAATTGTTTCTATGGATAAGAAAAAATTGTTAACATTATCAGAGCAAGGAGATAAGAGGGCGATTAAGGTTGAAAAACTTTTAAAAGAACCATCTAGATTTTTATCCACAATTCAAGTTGGTATCACTTTTGCAGGTTTTTTTACATCAGCATCTGCTGCTGTTGGACTTTCAGCTAAATTTGGGAACTTTTTAGAAGATTTATCTATTCCTTTTGCACATAGGGTATCTTTTGTATTAATAACTATAATTTTAGCATTTTTTAGTTTGGTTTTTGGGGAGCTTGTTCCTAAAAGAATCGCTTTACAAAATGCAGAAAGATTTGCTTTGTTTTCAGTTGGAACTATAAATTTTGTATATAAAATCATGAGTCCATTTGTTTATTTGCTATCTTTATCTACAAATATTGTTTTAAAAATTTTTTCAATACCTACAACAGGAGTTGAGGCTAAAGTTACTCTTGAAGAGATTAAATCAATTGTAGAAGTTGGGCAAGAGCAAGGGATAATAAATCCAACTGAACGTGAAATGATTGACGGAGTTATTTCTTTTGATGATATTTTAGCAGAAGAAGTTATGACGGCAAGAACAGAAGTATTTATGATTGATATTGACGACCCAGATGAAGATTTTAAAACTTTAATGGAAATGAGATATTCAAGAATTCCTGTTTATGAAGATGATATTGACAATATAATTGGTATTTTATATATTAAAGATTTCTTTTTAGAGGCATATAGGGTTGGTTTTAAAAATGTTAATATAAGAAATATTTTAAGACCTGCATATTTTATTCCTGAAAGAAAAAATATAAATGATTTGTTTATCGAACTTAAAAATTCTAGAAATCAAATGGCTGTATTAATTGATGAATATGGTGGTTTTACCGGTATAGTTACTATGGAAGACTTGATTGAAGAAGTTATGGGTGAGATAGATGATGAATATGATAAAAAAACAAATCCGGCTATTAAGAAAATAGATGATAGACATTTTATTGCAACCGGAGCTTGTGATATTGAAGAGGTTAATGATGTTTGTAATCTAAAGCTTGATGAAAATACTGAAGATTATGATACTTTGGGTGGAATGCTTATGTATCTTTTGGGATACATTCCTAATGATGGAGAAAAACTTACTGTTGAAGATAATGGTGTAGTTTATAATATTTTATCAATTCACGAGCATAGAGTTAAAAAAGTTAGAATAACTCTTCCTAAAGAAGAAGTTGTTGAAACTGATGAAGATGAAGAATAAATTTTTAAAGTAACTTTTAGAAATAGAAGTTGCTTTTTTTATGAAATTAAGTTTTCAATTTGCATTTTTAATCAAATAGTGTATAATAATTATATTAGTATATATAAGGAGAGGGTTATGGATTTTAAAGAAAAATTACAAAAGTATTCAAAAACTGTTATTAGAGTTGGTGCTAATGTTCAAGAAGGACAATTAGTAGTTATAAGAGCAAATATAGATGCAAAGGATTTAGTTCGCAATTTAACTGAAGAGGCATATAAGGCTGGTGCCGGTGATGTTAATGTTGTTTGGAGAGATGATATTATAACAAGACATAAGTTAAAATATGCAAGTGTTGAAACTTTATCTGAAGTGAAACGATGGACTATTGACCAATATGCTGATTATATTGACAGTGATGCTGTTTTTATTTCTGTTGTAGGAAATGACCCAAATAATTTAGAAGGATTAGATATTGAAAAAATTAAAGCAAGTAGTGTTGCAAATTCAAAAGCGATGAAATATTTTTCTACTTCTCTTATGTCAGATAGAAATTCTTGGTGTGTTATTGGTGCATCAACTCCTGCATGGGCAAAAGTTGTATTTCCTGAGCTTGATGAAGAAGATGCTGTTAATAAACTTTGGGAATTAATTTTCTATACTTCAAGAATTGGAGAAGGAGATTCTATTCAAGGTTGGAGAGAACATATTGATGAATTGAGTAGAAGGTCTAATTATTTGAATGAGAAACAATTTAAATATTTAAAATATTCAAGTCAAAAAGGTACTGATTTAACTATTGAGTTGCCAGAAGGACATATTTGGAATGCAGCCGGTAGCGGATTTAATGCTAAAGGAATAAGTTTTACTGCAAATATGCCAACGGAAGAAGTTTTTACACTTCCACATAAAGATGGTGTAAATGGTGTAATTTATAGTACAAAGGCTTTAAATTATAACGGAAATATAATAGATGAATTTAAGTTAGAATTTGAAAATGGAAAAGTTGTTAATTATGATGCAAAAAAAGGTTATGAAGTTTTAAAATCTTTATTAGAAACTGATGAAGGAGCTTTATCTTTAGGAGAAGTTGCTTTAGTACCTTTTGATTCTCCAATTTCAAATACAAATACAATGTTTTTTGAAACTCTTTATGATGAAAATGCGTCATGCCATTTAGCTTTTGGTAAAGCTTATCCAACTTGTTTGGAAGGTGGAGAAAAAATGACTAATGAAGAGCTTAAAGAAAAAGGAGCTAATGATAGTTTAGTTCATGTTGACTTTATGGTTGGAGATGAAACATTAAACATAGTTGGAATAACTAAAGACGGAGAAGAAATTCCTGTATTTACTAACGGAAATTGGTCAAATTAGAAATTAATTGCAGGGATTTTCTCTGCAATTTTTTTATACATATTTATTTTATTTAGGAGGATTTGAAATGAAAAACTTTAAGAAAAAAGCATTTACACTTATTGAGCTTTTAGTTGTTATAGCTATACTTGCTATTTTAATTTTAATTGCAGTTCCTAGATACAACAATTCAAGAGTTAAGGCTGATAAAACAGCACATTCTGCAAATGTTAGAGTATTAGAGGTAGCAGGGCTTAGATATTTAACTGAAGAAAAAGTTGAAGGAGATGTTGATATAACTGAAGAATTGGTAAGTAAAAAATATATAAAAGAAATTCCTAAGTTACCTAAATCTATAAAAGGAACAGCTTATAGCGTTCAAGTTAAAAATGGCGATATAGTAGTAACACCAACAGTTGAAAAAGATGATTAAGAAGAAAGCATTTACTCTTATAGAATTAATAGTATGTTTGGCTATCATCTCAGTTATGGTTTTGGTTATTAAGGTTAATTTTGTTAATAATAAAAAAACAATAGCTATTGAGGAGTTGAATTTAATAGCAGAAAGTATTGAAAATGCAAAAGTCTTTTCTATAGAAACAGGCAAAGTTGTTACTTTAAAGTCTGATGCTAAAAATGAAGTTTTTAATATTTATTCAAAAGATTATGTTTTTAAAGAAATACATTGTAAAAATTTAAATATATTAAATAGTGTTGAATTAAATTTTAATATAAACGGAGTTCCTAGTGAGGGAAAGACTTTTAAATTTTCTTATGAAAAAGAAAATTATGAAATAAGGATAAGGCCTGCAACGGGTTTTGTAAATGTAGTTAAAGATGAAGATTAAATTTTTAAAAAACAGAGCTTTTACTTTAATTGAATGCGTCTTTTCAATTTTAATTTTAGCTATAATTAGCATGTATATAATAGCCGGAATTAATAATTTTTTAAATATTCAAAATAAAAATAATAAAGATTTTTTACAATTAACAGATGTTGAAAATACAGTAATACAATTAAAAAGTAATATTAGTGGAAATAAAGATATTTTAACTAACATAGATATAAAAAAGTATGATATTAAAGTTTCAGATTTAGGAGAGTTGTACCATATAAAAATTGTTTTAAAGGATAATATGGAGAAATTTTATGAATTTTATATATCTAAAAAAAGTTAAATCTTTCACTTTGCTAGAACTTTTAATAACTATTGTAATTTCTAGTATAATTATAGTTTGTTGTATGCAAATTTTCTTCGGAACTTATTTTATAAATTTGAATCAAAGAAAAAATTATTCGAAATTAGAACAAATAAATTATGCTATGAGTTATATGGAAAATGAAATTTCTGATTCTATTGATATTAAGGTTAGCTCTGATGAAATAAAGATAAAAAAATATAGTTATAATTCTTTTTTAAGTGAAAATCCTAATCATAGTATCTCAAAAGTAAATGAGATAACATATAAAAAGAAAAAATATAAAGATAAATATTCAATAGATAGAATATCTAAAGACATTTTAAATTCAATTCATTCTGGTAGTAATAAATTGATTGATGATTTAGATTTTTTTGACGTTGAATTTTTTAATGATTGTTTAATTTTAAAAATGTCTTTTAAGAAAAAAGAGTATGTTAAATATATATTTTTGAAAAATTTAGATAAATTTGATTATTTGAGTGAGGAAAATTGATATGAAAAGAAAGTCTTATGTTATGCCAATTGTTTTGTTGATATTTGCTTTGCTAATAATTGCATTTTTTTCTATTTATCATAGAACTATTTCTACTCATAATCATAAAAATTCAAAAGAATTGGAATTTTCTAAAAAAATCGAAAAAATAAATTTTGAGGAAATTTTAAGTACAAAAGCTACTATTAATTTTATTAATAGTAAATTGATTAAGAGAGAAAATTTTAGTTTAAATATAGATATTTATGAGCTGTTAAAATTAAATAATATAACTGATTTTTCTAAAAATTTTGATAAATATAAATTGACTTTGAATAGTCAAAAATCAAAACGAGACATAAATTTTTTTACTAAAAAAAGTAAAAAGCCTAAATTTGTTCGTAAATATGAAATTTTTTTTAAATTAAGTAAAAATGGAGAAACTTTAGAATATAGAATCGTAGATAAAAAAAGAATTGAAAATTATTTACTTGACTTACAACTTAAAAATTTCATTGATAGAAAAGCTAAATTTTTGGGAGATGATTTCTATTTTAGTTTGGATAAAGATTTTTCAAAATTATATGATAGAATTTTTAGTGATGAGATACAAGATACTTACTCGGGTGATTTTAGAATTTATGACTTTAAAGGAAATATTTATTTTATAGATAATTCTCAATATTTAAAATTACAAAAATTTTATTTTTCTAATAAAAAAATAGAGCTTGAAGATTTTGATTTAGATTTATGTGATATTGATGGATTTGTTAAAGAAAATGATTTAAAAGATTTGTCAAGAGATGATTTTATAGAAAAATTATTGTTACAAAGTTCAAAATGTATAAGAGATTATAAAAATTATCTTGTAAATATTGAAGTCAAAGATAAATTGTATTTTGATTTAAATATTTATACAGAAATTTATACAAATTTAAAAATCGGTGGAGATTTAGTTGAAATTATTACTACAAATAAGGTTCCAAAACTTCAAGGGGTATTTGTAAATAATTCTTTAAAAGATAATTTCGATTTTGTTTTTGAAGGTGTTTTATTTTCTAAAAATAAATTAAAAAGTAAATATAAATTTTTACCTGATGTTCTTGATATAACTTCACGTTTTATTAAAATTAGTGAGGATTTTTACTTGGAAAAGATTGAAAAAGGAGATATTAAATAATTTTATTCATTTTTAAAGATTGCTTAAATTATACAAATTTGATATACTATAACTATTGAAATTATTATATCGGAGGATATTATGGATATTAAAATTATAAATAAAAGTAAGAATGAAAATCCTAGTTATGCAACAAAAGGAGCTTCTGGATTTGATTTAAGAGCTAATTTAGATGAAGATTTAATTATTAAACCATTTGAAAGAATAGCTGTTCCAACTGGTCTATTTATTGAAATTCCTATGGGGTATGAAGGACAAATTAGAGCTAGAAGCGGAATGAGTTTAAAACATGGAATCACTATGGCAAACGGTGTTGGAACAATAGATAGTGATTATAGAGGAGAAATAAAGGTTTTAATTGTAAATATTTCTGATAAAGAATATGTTATAAAAAATAATGATAGAATTGCTCAGATGATAATTGCAAAATATGAAAAAGTTGATTTTAAACTTGTAGAAGAACTTTCTGATACTGACAGAGATGAAGGTGGATTTGGACATACAGGTTATTAAATTTAGGGGAAAATATGGAGAAAAAGAGAAAAACTAGAACAGGAACTAATAAGAGAAAGCAGGTTAAAGAAGATAAATTTTTAAAGAATACTATTTTAGGATTGTTTTTTTTGAATTCTTTTTTTATTGTATTTTCTTTTTTTGGTAATACAGGTTTTTTAGGAAATTTTATTAAAAATACTTTTCAAAGATTTTTTGGAAATACATATTTTTTATTTTTACTTGTAATGGAAATAATTTATCTAGTTGTATTGTTTAATAAAATGAATAAAAAAAATAAAAATCGCTGTATTATGTCCTTGCTATTATTTTTTAATTATATGGCGATAGTAGATTTATCAAACAATTCTTCCAATAATTTATCAATAAAATTGGCAATATCAAAAACATTGTCAGCTGAAGGAAGTGGAAGTGGATATATAGGAGCTATTTTAGGATATTTTTATAATATTATGATTGGAACTATAGGTCTTTATATTTTTACTTTTATGATTGGTCTATTTTTAATTTTATCTTTTTTAGATGTTACATTTATGGACTTTTTAAAAATTATAAAAGGTTATATATTAAAACTTTTTGTTATTATTAATGAAAAATATTCAAAATATAAGGAAAAAAAGGCATTAAAAAAAGAACAAAAGAACGATGAAGAAGTTGAAGTTTTAAATCTTGTTGAAAATGAGGAATTTGTTGAAAAAGTTGATGATTTTGAAGAAAGAGAGATAATTGTTTCAAATCATAATGACAATTTTATAGAAGAAAAGGAAATTGAAAATGAAAAATTAGAAAAAGAAGAACTTTTAGATAGCTTTAACTTATTTCCTGATGATGATATTAAAGAAAATACTAAATTGTCTAACAAAATTTCTAATGAAAAAGAAGAAATTCTGGATATAAAGACAACTACCGAAAAAAAGAAGATAGAATATAAAATTCCATCTTTAAATTTACTTAAAGGTAGTGAAACAAAAGAAACTGAATCAGAATCAACTTTAAAACAAAGAGCAAAAAAAATAGAAACTACTTTAAAAAGTTTTGGAGTAGGAGCTAAGGTTGTTAGGATAAATAAAGGTCCAACAGTTACTTGCTTTGAATTGCAACCGGATATGGGCGTTAAGGTAAATAAAATTGTAAATCTTACAGATGATTTATCTCTTGCTTTAGCCTCACCGGATATAAGAATTGAGGCGCCGATTCCAGGAAAATCTGTAATAGGAATTGAAGTTGCTAATACATTAAAAGAAAATGTATCATTAAAAGAAATATTGTCTTCAAAAGAATATCAAAATTCTGAATCTAAAATGCCAATGGCTTTAGGAAAGACAATTTCAGGAGAAATAATTGTTTCTTCAATAGATAAAATGCCACATATATTAATTGCAGGAGCAACGGGCTCTGGAAAATCTGTTTGTATTAACACGCTTATAATGAGTATTTTATATAAATCTTCTCCTGAAGATGTAAAAATGATTTTAATCGACCCAAAAGTTGTAGAGTTGAAGATATATAATAAAATTCCTCATCTTGCAATACCTGTTGTTACAGATTCTAAAAAGGCAAGTGCTGCTTTAAATTGGGCAGTTAGGGAAATGGAAAGACGTTATACTTTATTCTCCGACAATCAAGTTAGAGATATTAAAGGATATAATGAAAAGCAAAAAACAAATGAATTGGAAAAATTACCATACCTAGTTATAATAATAGACGAGTTATCAGACTTAATGATGGTAAGTGCAAATGAAGTTGAATCATATATTTGCAGACTTGCACAAATGGCAAGAGCTTGTGGTATTCATCTTGTAGTTGCAACACAAAGACCTTCTGTTGATGTTATTACAGGAACTATAAAGGCAAATATTCCGTCAAGAATATCTTTCCAAGTTTCTTCACAAATCGACTCAAGGACTATTTTAGATGCATCAGGTGCAGAAACATTACTTGGAAAAGGCGATATGTTATTTAATCCTTCCGGAGTTTCTAAACCTATTAGAATACAAGGTTGCTTTGTTTCTGATAGTGAAGTTGAAGATGTTGTTGACAGCATTAAAGAGCAAATGCAAGAAGTATTTTATGATGAAGAAATCATAAAAAATATTGAGTCAGAAGTGGCAAATACTGTTGATGAAGAAGACGATGTTGATGATTTATTTTACGATGCAGTTAGAATTGTTTTAGAAGAAAATTCAGCATCAATTTCATTATTGCAACGTAAAATGAAAATTGGCTATGCTAGAGCAGGTAGAATAATCGATGAAATGGAAAGCAGAATGATTGTTGGAAAACAAGAGGGAAGTAAACCTAGAAAGATTTTAATAGGTTTTGATTATTTTGACAAGCTGAAAGGAGATAATAATGAACATAGCGAATAAATTAACTTTATTTAGAATATTTTTAGTACCAATTTTTATTGCTAGTTTATTAATTTTAGGAATAAATAATATTTTAGGATTTTTAATTTTTGTAGTTGCATCTTTAACGGATATGTTAGATGGACATTTAGCTAGAAGTAGAAATTTAGTTACCACTTTTGGTAAATTTATGGATCCACTTGCCGATAAAATTTTGGCTTGTTCTGCACTTGTTATGTTAGTTCAATTTGGAAAAGTTGAGGCGTGGATGGTTTGCATTGTTTTAGCAAGAGAGTTTATAATTTCCGGATTTAGGTTAGTTGCCGCATCAAATGGAATAGTTATATCAGCAAGTATTTATGGAAAAGTTAAAACTATAACTCAACTTTTTGCTATAAGTTTTATACTTTTAAATTCAACACAAATAATTAAAATTCCGTTTAATATTGATATGATTTTGTGGTATATATCTGTTGTGTTTACAATTATTTCAGCAGTAGATTATATTTGGAAAAATATAAAAGTTTTAGATTTAAAAAATATTTAATTAAAGGAGGAATTTATGGCTACTAAAAAAACTGAAAAGTTTGAAAGAATAGAAGATAAGGACGAAAGAAAAAAAGCATTATCCGTTGCCCTTGAAAAAATTGAAAAAGATTTTGGAAAAGGAATCATAATGAGAATGGGTGATGCCCCAAAAATAAATATAGAATCAATAAGCACTGGTGCTATGAACTTAGACATTGCATTAGGAATTGGTGGGATACCTAAAGGAAGAATTGTAGAAATTTATGGTCCTGAATCTTCCGGTAAAACTACTTTGACTTTACACATAATAGCAGAGGCACAAAAAACTGGTGGAGTTGCTGCATTCATCGATGCAGAACATGCATTAGACCCTGAATATGCAAGAAAATTAGGAGTAGATGTAGATAATTTACTTATATCACAACCTGATACAGGAGAGCAAGCTCTTGCTATTGTTGAGGCATTGGTTAGAAGTTCAGGAATTGATTTAGTTATAGTTGACTCTGTTGCCGCTCTTGTTCCAAGAGCAGAAATTGAAGGAAATATGGGAGATTCTCATATGGGTTTACATGCAAGACTTATGAGTCAAGCATTAAGAAAATTAGCTGGTATAATTTCAAAATCAAACACAACAGTAGTTTTCATCAACCAATTAAGGTCAAATATTTCAACTAATCCTTATGCAGGTGGTGGTCCGGCTGAAACTACAACTGGTGGTAGAGCTTTAAAATTCTATGCAAGTGTTAGAATTGATATAAGACGTGCTGAACAATTAAAACAAGGAGATAATGAACCTTATGGAGCAAAGACAAAGGTAAAAGTTGTTAAAAATAAAATGGCTCCTCCATTTAAAACTTGTGAATTTGATATAATATTTGGCGAAGGAATATCAAAACTTGGAATAATAGTTGATATGGCAGCAGATAAAAATATAATCAAAAAATCAGGTGCTTGGTACAGCTGTGGAGATATAAAACTTGGACAAGGAAAAGAAAAAGCTAAAGTTTATTTAGAAGAACACCCTGCATTTTTAGAAGAAGTAAAAGAAAAAATTTATGCATCTTATGGAATTGATTACGAAAAGAAAGATGTTCCAAAAGAAGTTGAAACAGAAACTTTAGAAGATGAAGAAATAGAAGATGCTGAAGAATTATTATTAGATGATTTAATAATCGAATAATATTTTGAAAAGATGAGATTTTATTCTCATCTTTTTTAGTTTAAATATGTTTGTTGAATGATATATTATGTGATGTAAATTAAAGGAGAAAAATCAGTATGAAAAAATTAATTAAAATAATTGTATTTTTTCTTTTAATATTATTAGTTTTAACATTATCTTTTGGATATTTTCTTGCATCTTCTATTGCTAATCCAAAGGTATTATCTTTTGATGAAGAAATCAAATGGGAAAAAGAGCATAATATATGAGGAAATTTTGAATCATATGAATTAAACGATTATACGATAAAGGGTAAAGATAATTATATTTTTCATTGTGATTTAATTAAGGCAAAAAAGCCAAATAATAAATAATATGCAACAAAAGGATAGCAATTAGTAGCTATCCTTTTTTCGTATATTATTCTATTCCTAATTTTTCTATTGTTTGAACTAATATGTTACAGTCAACATATCTGAAATCTCTTAATACTCTATCAATCCATAGTGGAGTTTTCATATTGTTTTGGAATTTTTTGTATGTTTCTATTGCCTCGTCAATTATTATAATTCCATTAACGTCTAATTCTTTTGTTTTTGTTATTAATATTGACCTATAAGGTGTTTCATTAGGTTTTATACTTCCACAAAGTGGGTGAGTAGAAAGTTCATATCCGTCTTGTAATTTCTTTTTAACTATGTCTAAAATATCTCCGTATGTATATTTTTCGTCAAATATTATGTCTAAATCATTTTTGTGTTTTACTTTTTCATACAAGTCAATGTTGTTAGTTATTAATGTAAATCTCATATCATTTCTCCCTTCGTACTATAAGATTGTAACATAAAAACATAAAAATATAAAGAGCTTAGATAAATATATTTAAAAAATATTGAAAATATGGTAAAATCTTAGTAGGGGTGATAATTTTGGCTAATGATTTTGTACATTTGAATGTTCATACGGAATATAGTTTGTTAAATAATTATAATCCAATGGAAAAGTTAATAGATAAGGCTAAAGAATTAAATTTTAAAGCTATGGCTATTACTGATTACAATAATATGTATGGTGTTATAGATTTTTATATGAGATGTAAAAAAAATTCTATAAAGCCCATTATTGGTTGTGAGATTACTTTGTCATATCCAAATAATGAATTTTATAATGTGATTTTATTGGCTAAAAATAATCAAGGGTATAAGAATTTATGTAAATTAGTTTCTAATTTATATATTGTTGAAAATAGAAATAGGGAATTTATAACTTTTGATGAGTTAGAAAAATTTTCAAAAAATTTAATTTTAATTGTTGGTTCAAAGAGAAGTTTCATTCGTAAATGTTTGTACTCCGCAGATATGTTGAGTGCTAAAAATGAAATGTTAAATTTCAAGAGTATGTTTAACAAAGAAGATTTATTTTTGGAGCTTAATTTTCATTTCGAAGAAAATGATGAATTAATGATTAATAAATATTTAGAATTTGCAAATGAAATTGATGTTAATACTGTTGTAACAAATGATGTTCATTACTTGGAAAATACGGATTTTAATTTGTTTAAAATCGCAAGATGTATTTCTAAGGGTATTTTGTTATCCGAATTGAAAGAAGATGTTTTTGTAGGCGCTGAATATTATTTAAAGAGTGAGGAAGAGATGTTAAAAATATTTTCTTCTTTACAAGATTCAATTTACAATACAAAGATGATTGCTGAGAGATGTAATGTTGAATTTGATTTTTCAACATATCATTTGCCTGAATATAAAATTCCTGATGGATTTAGTACAAAAGAAGATTATTTGTATAGTATAATCGTCGAGGGAATGAAAAAAAGATATGAAAATATAACTGATGAGATAAAAAAAAGAGTCGATTATGAATTTTCAGTTATAAATAAAATGGGTTTTACTGATTATTTTCTTATAGTTTGGGACTTTGTAAACTTTGCTAAGAAAAATAAAATTCCGGTAGGTCCAGGAAGAGGTTCGGGTGCCAACTCTATTATCGCATATTGCTTAGAGATTACGGATATTGACCCTATTGAATATGAATTAATTTTTGAAAGATTTTTAAATCCCGAAAGAATTTCTATGCCTGACTTTGATATAGACTTTTGTAATGAAAGACGTGAAGAGGTTATAGATTATGTAATTCAAAAGTATGGTAAAAATCATGTTTCACAAATCGTAACTTTTGGTACAATGAAACCAAGGGCAGGTGTTAGAGATATTGGTAGAGTTTTAGGTTATAAGTTATCACTTGTAGATAAGGTTGCAAAACTTATTCCGAATAATTTAGACGTTACTTTTGAATCTGCGTTAAGAGATAGTGTTGAATTAAAGAGATTGTATGATGAAGATGTCGATATAAAGAAATTGATAAATACTTCTGAAAAATTTGAAAAATTTCATAGACATATTTCAATTCATGCAGCCGGAATTGTAATTACAAAAGAAGAATTAACTGAGTATATTCCACTTTCTAAAAGTGGAGAAAATATTGTAACACAATTTAATATGACAGAACTTGAAAAGTTAGGCCTTTTAAAAATGGATTTTTTAGGTCTTAGAACTCTTACTGTAATTGATGATACTATAAAACTGGTTAAAAAAAATTATAATGTAGATATTGATATTGAAAAAATAAGTTTAAAAGATAAAAATGTTTTAAATTTATTTAGAACGGCTGATACTATTGGTGTGTTCCAGTTTGAAAGTGTTGGAATGAGGCTGTTTTTAAAGGATTTAAAAGCTGATAATTTTGATGAATTAGTTGCTGCTAACTCTCTTTTTAGACCGGGTCCTATGAATCAGATACCGACTTATATAAAAAATAAGAAAAATCCTAGAGGAATTAGATATTTAGATAGACGTTTAGAAAAATATTTAAAATCCACTTATGGAATTATTGTTTATCAAGAACAAGTTATGCAAATTGCAAGAGAGCTTGCCGGATATACTTGGGGGCAAGCCGACAATTTAAGAAAAGCAATCGGGAAAAAAAATATGGATATTATGGAGCGTAATCGTCAAACATTTATTTATGGCATGGATAATTTAGACGGAAGTGTAAAAATCAAAGGCTGTATTAGAAATGGTGTTGATGAAAAACTTGCAAAAAATATTTTTGATTTGATTGTTGAGTTTGGAAATTATGCTTTTAATAAATCACATAGTGCTTGCTATTCTTTAAATGCGTATAGAACTGCCTATTTAAAATATTATTATCCACTTGAGTATATGATTTGCCTACTTAATTCTGTTATAAATTATGAAAAACAATTTTTTACTTATTTTCAAGAAGTAAAACGAATGGGAATAAAAATTTTACTCCCAAGTGTTAATTCAAGTTTTTATAAGATTAGTACGGAAAAAAAATGTATGCTAATAGGCTTTTCACAAATAAAAGGTTTCAATAGACTTTTAGCAAAAGATATTATAGAAGAAAGAAAAAATGGTGCTTTTAAAAGTTTTAAAGAATTTTTAGAAAGATTAAAAGAATCAAAAAATATGAATTTAATGTCTGTTGAGAATTTAATAAAAGCTGGTGGCTTTGATGAAATTGAAAAGGATAGAATTGAAATTTTAAATTCTTGCGAAACTTTGTTTACACAAATAGTTTCAAAAAGTAAAAATGAATTGTCGGGTCAGCTTTCGCTAATAGGTTCAGATTTTATGCAAGAAAAATTTGTTAAGTCTGAAAAATTTTCAAAAGATGATATTTTAGAATTTGAAAAAGAAATTTTAGGTTTTTATATTTCTTCACATCCATTAGATGACTATAAAGAATATATAAAGTCTAAAAATTATATGAAGTTAGATGATTTAAAGGTTTTAGATAAAGGTATTTATAAGATAATAACTTATGTAAATTCTGTAAAGACAAGAAGAAATAAGAAAAATAAGATGTTAAAAACTGTAAATGTAGAAGACTTTTCAAGTAGCATCGAGCTTTTAGATGTAAAAGATTTAAATATTTATAAAGGAAATATTTATGAAATATCGGTTAAAGTTAGTGTAAATTCATTCGGTAATACTAATTTTACGATAATCGATGCGAATGAAATTGATGAAATTTATAGTAAAAAGTTGTATATAAAATTGGATAGTTTAGATGATGAATCAAAAAGAAAGCTTGGAGAATTTTCTTTAAAATACAAAGGAATAAATCCTGTTATTATATATATTTCATCTACTAATAAAACTTTAAAATTAGAAAATAGATTTGATTTAAAAAATGAAAGATTAATTGTTGATTTGGAAAATAATTTTGGGAAAGATTGTTTTCGAATTAATTAGGAGGTATATTTTGAAAAAAATTGCTATTCTTACAAGTGGAGGAGATTCTCCGGGAATGAATCCTGTAATAAGAGCTGTCGTAAGAACTTGCATATATCATAATATTAGAATTTATGGTGTAAAGTTTGGTTATGATGGACTTATAAAAGGGGATATTTTTGAAATGAATGTCTCTAGTGTTGCCGATATTATTCAAAAGGGTGGAACAATGTTAGGCAGTGCCAGAAGTAAAGAATTTATGACTGAAGAAGGTCAAGAAAAGGCTATTAAAAATCTACATGATAATGGAATAGAAGGACTTGTTGTACTTGGTGGAGACGGTACTTTTAGAGGAGCTAATGTTTTAAGCAAAAGAGGAATAAAGACAATTGCAATACCTTGTACGATTGATAATGATATGGGATATACAGATTATACAATAGGATTTTTTACTTCTGTAAATACTGTTATAGATGCTATTTCAAAACTTCGTGACACTTCTTCTTCTCATGGTAGGGCAAATATTTTGGAAGTTATGGGAAGAAAATGTGGAGATATTGCTTTACATTCAGGACTTGCAGGTGGAGCTGAAAGTATAATTGTTCCTGAAGTTGATTTTGATTTGGATAAAGTTTGTAATAAAATAATTTGTGGTAGAAAAAGAGGAAAACTGCATCATATAATTGTTTTAACTGAAGGAATTTTAAGTCCTTATGAGCTTAAAAGACAAATTCAAGAAAAGACAAATATAGATACAAGAGTAACTGTTCTAGGACATATCCAAAGGGGTGGAACACCGAGTTCGTTTGATAGAATTATTGCAAGTCAAATGGGAAGTGTTGCTGTTAAATTATTATTAGAAGATAAAACAAATTTAGCATTGGCAGTTAAAAATAATAAGATAGAATATGTTTCTATTGAAGAGGCAGTTGAAAATAAAAAGACATTTAATAAAGATTTATATGATATAGTTGATGAATTATCTATTTAGGAGAAGAGAGATTATGAAAAAGACAAAAATAATATGTACAATTGGACCTGCATCAGATTCAGTTGAAAGTTTAAAAGAATTAATGCTTAATGGAATGAATGTTTGTAGATTAAACTTTTCACATGGAAGTCATGAAGAACATCAAATTAGAATTAATAATATTAAAGAGGCTAGAACACAATTAGATTTACCTATCGCCATAATGCTTGATACTAAAGGTCCTGAGATAAGACTTGGAAAATTTAGTGTTGATGAAGTTAATTTAAAAGCAGGGGATACTTATACTTTTACAACAGAAGAAGTTTTAGGTAATCAAGAAATTTGTTCAGTTTCATATAAACTATTACCTGACGATGTTAAAGTTGGAGGAACAATTTTAGTTGATGACGGTTTAGTTGAAATGGAAGTTATCTCTAAAACAGATAAAGAAATAAAATGTTTAGTAAAAAATAATGGTGTAATTAAAAGCAATAAGGGTGTAAATGTTCCTAATGAAGTAATAAATTTACCATCAATTACAGAAAAAGATAAATCAGATATTTTATTTGCGATACAAAATGATTTAGACTTTATCGCAGCATCTTTTGTTAGAAAACCGGAAGATGTATATGAAATTAGAAAAATTTTAGATGAAAATAATTCTGAAATAAAAATTATTTCAAAAATAGAAAATCAAGAGGGTGTAGAAAATATTGATAAAATTATTGATGCATCTGATGGAATAATGGTAGCAAGAGGAGATTTAGGAGTTGAAATTAAAACAGAATTTATCCCTAAAATTCAAAAAGAAATAATTAGAAAATGTAATTTAATTGGAAAGCCTGTAATAACAGCCACTCAAATGTTAGATTCTATGATTAGAAATCCTAGACCAACTAGAGCAGAAGTTACTGATGTTGCTAATGCAATTATTGACGGAAGTGATTGCGTAATGCTTTCAGGAGAAACTGCCGCGGGTAAATATCCAAAAGATGCAGTTAAAGTTATGAATAATATAGCTATAACAACAGAAAACTCTTTCGATTTTCAAAATAGTATAAAAAATAAAGACAGAGATGATTCATTAAATACAATGAATTCTATTAGTTTATCTACAAAAGAAATTGCTGAAAATTTGAGAGCAAAAGCAATTATATGTGCTACTGCATCAGGAATTACACCAATTTCAATTTCAAAATTTAGACCATTTGTAGATATTATTGCTGTTACTTATTCTGAAAAAGTTAGAAGAAAATTACAGATTTTCTGGGGAGTTTCTACACTTCTTTCTGAAAAATCTGAACATACAGACGAAGTTATTGAACGTTCTATTTCTGCTACATTAAAAGCAAATTATATTAGCGATGGAGATACTGTTGTATTAACAGCCGGAATACCTGTTGGTGTTGCCGGAACAACCAATTTAATTAAGGTTCATACGGTTGGAAAAGTTTTAATAAAAGGATTTGGAATTGGAAAAGAATCTATAACTGCAAAAACTTGTGTAATAAGAACAGAAGAAGATTTAAAAAATAAATTTAAAGATGGAGATATAATTGTTGCTAAATTTACTGATAGAGAATTTGTTGAATATTTAGATAGAGCATCAGGTATTATAGTTGAAACAGGAGGCCTTACTTCTCACGCTGCTATAATTGCATTACATTTTAATATTCCAACAATTATTGGAGCTGAAAATGCAACAAATATAATAAAAGACGAACAACTCGTAACAATAGATACAGCTGGTGGATTAGTATATGATGGAGATGTTAAAGTTCTTTAATTTTACTTTATTTTAAATATATGTTATTATATTACAGATGTTTAATTAAGGAGAAAATATTTTGATAAAATACGAAAATTTACCTACAGAATTTCAAAATGATTCTGTAAAAAAATATTATGAAATAGTTTCAAAAAAAAGTTGTAGTTTGATTTTTAAAAGAATATCAGATATTATTCTTTCTGTTATAATTTTGATAATTTTGTTTATTCCAATAGTTATAATTTCAATTGCGATAAAACTTGATTCAAAAGGAACTGTGTTTTATAGACAGGAAAGAGTTACAACTTATGGTAAAAAGTTTAGAATTTTTAAATTTAGAACAATGGTTTCAAATGCTGACAAAATGGGAACACTTGTAACTGTTAAATCTGATTCAAGAATAACTAAAGTTGGAAAATTTTTAAGAAAATATAGATTAGATGAATTTCCTCAAATTTTTAATATATTTTTAGGAGATATGAGTTTTGTAGGAACAAGACCGGAGGTTACAAAGTATGTTGAAAAGTATTCAGACTATATGTATGCTACATTACTTTTACCTGCAGGACTTACGTCATATTCTAGCATAAATTATAAAGATGAAGATGAAATCATATCAGAGCATTTAAATGAAAATATAAGTGTTGATGATATTTATATAAATTATATTTTGCCGGATAAAATGAAATACAATATGGAATATATTGAAAAATTTTCCTTTTGGTATGATATAAAAATTATGTTTAAAACATTTTTATCTGTATTTTTGGGGAGGTCTAAATAATGAAAGTTAGTATAGGTGTTGTTGCCTTAAATGAAGAAAAAACTTTACCTTCTCTTTTTGAAGATTTTAAATTACAAACATATCCACATAATGAGATTGAAATAATTTTGGTTGACGGTTTATCAACTGATAACACAAAAAATGTTATGCAAGAATTTAAAGAAAACAATGATTTTTTAGATGTTAAAATTTTTGATAATCCTAAAAAAATTCAATCTGCTGGTTGGAATGTTGTTATAAAAAATTTTACTGGAGATGTATTAGTTAGAATTGATGCACATTCTTCCATTCCTAAAGATTTTATTGAAAAAAATGTTAAAAATATAGAATCGGGTGAGGACGTTTCTGGAGGAAGAAGGCCGAATATAATTGATGAAGATACTGCTTATAAAAAAATGCTTTTAGAGGCAGAATCATCAATGTTTGGTAGTGGAATTGCACCTTTTAGAAATGCATCAGGGAAAAAGTATGTAAAATCTATGTTCCATGCTATGTATAAAAGAGAAGTTTTAGAAAAAGTTGGATTTTTTAATGAAAAGCTATTAAGAACAGAGGACAATGAGTTTCATTATAGAATTAGAAAAGCAGGTTATAAACTTTGCTATGATGATAACATTGTTTCATATCAACATACTAGAAATTCACTTTCTAAAATGATTAAGCAAAAAAAGGCTAATGGAATGTGGATAGGACTTACAACAGCTGTTTGTCCGGAATGTTTGAATTTATATCATTATATTCCTTTTGCTTTTTTAGTTTCACTTTTTGTATCAGTTATATCACTATTTTTTACCAAATATTTATTTTTATTAGTATTCGGTTCATATCTTATAGTGAATGTTTTGATGGCTTTATGTTCAATTTTTAGAGGGAAATTCAATGTATATAATTTATTACTTCCAATTGTATTTTTCCTTTTACATATTAGTTATGGATATGGTACATTGATAGGATTTTTGAAAATCCCATCATTTTTAAAAACATATAATAAGGAGGACTAGAAAATGATTTATGCAGGAATTCTTGCAGGTGGAATAGGTAGTAGAATGAATATTTCAAATATGCCAAAACAATTTTTGAATATTGGAGATAAACCTATAATAATTCATACGATTGAAAAATTTTTGTTATGTAATAAAATAGATAAAATTTATGTAGGAGTAAATCCGGACTGGAATTCTTATTTAGTTGATATAATAGAAAAAGATTATAACTATTTGGTTGATAAGATTGTTATTGTTGACGGTGGTAAGGATAGAAATTCTACAATTTTAAATGTAATTTCTGCTATTAATGATGATAACAAAATTACAGATGATGATATTCTTATAACTCATGATGCTGTTAGACCTTTTGTTTCAATCAAGATGATAGAAGAAAATATAGAAAATTGTAAACAATATAATATTGTGGATACAGTTGTTCCTGCGTTTGATACAATTGTTACGTCTGAAGATGGAAAATTTATTTCATCAATTCCAGATAGAAAAACAATGTTTCAGGGACAAACTCCACAAACTTTTAAAATCAATAAATTTATGGAATATTATAGTAAACTAACTGAAGAAGAAAAAAATATTTTGACAGATGCTTGTAAAATATTTGTATTGAATGGAGAAAAAGTATTTTTAGTTAATGGAGATTTTTCAAATATTAAGATTACTACTGTAACAGATTTGAAGATAGCTAAAGCAATGCTTATGGAGAATTAAAATGATAAATAGAATTTTTCAATTAATTAAACCCGGTTTCATTTCAGTAAAATATGTTGATGAAAGTTTTTTAGGAGATAAAGTAATTGTAAAGCCTTTGTATGTGTCCTTATGCCATGCTGACCAAAGATATTATTTAGGAAAAAGAGACCCGAAAGTTTTAGCAAAGAAACTTCCAATGGCTCCAATTCATGAATCATGTGGAGAAGTTGTTTTTGACCCAACGAATATATTTAAAGTAGGGGATAAGGTGTCAATGATACCAAATACTCCACCTTGTAAATTTGACGATAATATATATGAAAACTATGTAAAGGGAGCATACTTCTTATCTAGTGGACATGACGGATTTATGAGAGAATTTGTAAAAATTTCTCCTGATAGACTTGTTAAATTTAATGATATTGAATTGTCAGTTGCATCTATTTTAGAGTTTATTTCAGTTGGTTTTCATGCTTATGATAGATTTGTGAAAAATTCACTTGAAAATAAAGAAACTATAACTATTTTTGGAAATGGAAGTTTAGGTTTTGTTATGGCTAATGTTTTAAAATACAAATTTCCAAAAAGTAAAATAGTTGTAATAGGAAGAAATTTAGAAAAATTAAAAATCTTTTCATTTGTTGATAAAATTTATTCTATCGATGATATACCGGAAGATTTTTCAACTGACCATGCGTTTGAATGCGCAGGTGGACTAGGAAGTGAAGATGCAATTAATAATATAATTAAGTATATTAAACCGCAAGGCTCAATTATGCTTATGGGTGTTAGTGAAAATAAGGTTGCTATTAATACAAGAGATATATTAGAGAAAGGATTGACATTAGTTGGTTGTTCCAGATCCGGTAGAATGGATTTTGAAGAAGCAGTTAAAATGCTTGAAAATAAAAAAATTCAAAATAGATTTAAGTCAATAGTTTTTGAAGATGATGAAATAAACAATGTTGATGATATTCATAGATTCTTTAAAACTGATTTGAATACACCATTTAAAACTGTTGCAAAATGGAATATTTAATTAATGTAAATTTTAATATGGAAGAAATAAATTTAAGAGAATTACAACTTAAAAGTTTAGAAATGGGTAGATACTTTGTTTCATTCTGTGAAGAAAATAATTTATTATGTTATCTTTGTGGTGGTGGAGCAATAGGTAGTTTAAGACATTCAGGTTTTATTCCTTGGGATGATGACTTAGACTTTTTTATGCCTAGAGAAGATTATGAAAAATTAGTTTTGTTATGGAATGAAAAAGCAGATACAAAAAAATATTCACTTGTAAAAGCAAATGAATATTTAGTTGACCATAATCTTTTTATTACTATTAGAGATAATGATACAACAGCTGTAAAACCATATCAAAAAGGATTAAATATTAGTCATGGAATAGCACTTGATATTTTACCACTAGACGGTTGTCCAAGTGGAAAAATGCAAAGAAAATTTCAAATAATGTGGGGACTTATTTATTCTTTATTCTGTGCACAAGTTTTACCAGAAAAGCACGGGGGATTAAAGAAAAAAGTTTCCAAAATATTATTATCAATTTTTAAATCTAAAAAAGTTAGATATAAAATTTGGAAATTAGCTGAAAAGAAAATGACTAAATATAAAGTAAAAGATTCAGAATATATAACAGAACTTTGCTCAGGACCATACTATATGAAAAAAGTATATAAAAAAGAGTGGTTTGTAGATAAAAAATATTTTGATTTTGAAGATACAAAAATGCCAATTCCTATTGGATATGACGGCTATTTAAAAACTGCATTTGGAGATTATATGAAATTACCTCCAAAAGAAAAACAAGTACCACATCATGACTTGCTGTTCTTAGATTTGAAAAATAGCTATACAAATTATGAGGAAATTTGGAAATAAGGTGATTATTTGAAAAAAAAGAAAATATTATTTTTTTTGTGGTCTTTTTCTTTAGGAGGAGGGGCAGAAAAAATATTATCAACAATTGTAAATAATCTTGATAGAGAGAAATATGATATTGATATAATTGAGATTGAGCATTTCGATAAGGGTTACGAACCTGTTAATGATAATATAAAAATACTAAAATCATGGCAAGATTATAGACAATCTAAAATAAAGAGAGCTATTTTGTGGAGAATAAGAAAATTTTTTCCAAATTTAGTAAGAAAAATAATGGTTAAAGAAAAATATGATATAGAAATTTCATTTACTATAATGAACCCTCCTTTTGGATTTTCAAAAGATGAGAGTGTAAAAAAAATTGCTTGGATTCATGGAAGTATTGAAGATTTTATGAATGATTCTCAAAAGAGAAATAATCATCGAAAGCATTTAGAAGTGGTTGACAAGATAATTTCTGTATCAGAAAAAACGAAAGAGTCCATAATTTCAGTTTATCCTGAATACGAAGATAAAGTCTTAACTATTTATAATGGATATGATTTTGATAGTATTTTGGAAAAATCAAATGAATGGACAGATATTAACATTGAAAAAAATTCAATTTGTGTAATTGGCAGAATTGAAAACTTAAAAGGGTCACTGGAAGTTTATGAAACAATTAAAAAATTACACAAAAATTTAAATAAAAAATATCATTTATATTTTTTAGGTGCCGGAGAATTAGAAAATCATATAAAAGAGTTGGTACAAAAAGACAATTTGCAAGATTATGTTCATTTTTTAGGATATCAAAAAAATCCATATAAATATATCAAAAAAATGGACTTGATGTTTTCAATGTCAAAACAAGAAGGATTTTCCGGTGCCATTGTTGAAGGATTAGCTTTAGGAATTCCTTTTATTTCTACAGACGTTGGAGGAGTAAAGGAACTCTCAAATAATGGTAAATTTGGAAGAGTTATAAACTCTACCGATGAAGCTTGTAAATATATTGTTGATTATTTTGGCAATTCTAGATTAGTGGATAAATCAGAAATGAAAAAATTTATAACAAAATTTACAATTCCTGAACAAATAAAAAATATAAATGAAATATTAAAATAATGGAGATAATTATATGAATATTACTTTTAAAAGATTTTATTCTTTAATTACAGCATTATCTTTTATTTTCACACTATCACTTGGAGTGAAATATATATATACAGAGAGATTGGATATATTACTTTTTACACTATTATCCTTTTTCATTAGCTTGATAATATTTTGTTTTACTGATATAAAATATTATATAATACATTTATTTTTTTATATAACTATTTTTATATTTTTAGTTTCAAGACCTACAATAGATTATTTAAGAAATTATAGTTTTAATACTTATCAAAAAGATGCTTATGTTTTTGCTTTTATTATAGTTATGATTTCACTTTCCGGATTGTTTATTGGAGGAATAATTTCAAAAGTACTATTAAAAACTAAAAATAAGGAAAACTTAGAAAATAAAAGTAATATAATAGAAAATTCTGTTTGGTTAAAAAATGTAAGGATTATTTCGCTTACAGTATATGTATTGACATATCCGTTTTATACTTTAAGGCTTATAGAAAGGTTGATATTTAAGTTAAATACATCATATTACACTTATTATGCATCTTTTAAGAGCAGTTTACCTTACTTTACATATATACTATCAGTTTTTACAGTTTATTCTATGTGTATATATTTGGCTTCTAAACCAAATAAAAGAAATGCTACTATAGTCTTAATCAGTAACTTATTTGCAAATGCTATATATTTAGTTATTGGGACAAGAAATCCATTTATTTTAACTTTAATATTTTCTTTTATATATTACTTTATAAGAGACCAGGAAGATATTAAAAATAAATGGATAGGATTAAAAGAAAGAATTTTAATTTATACCAGCCTTCCAATAATAATAGTTGGAATGGGACTTTTAAATTATGTTAGAGATAATGTTGAGGTTTCGAATTTTAAAATATTTGATATATTCGTTGATTTTATATATAAACAAGGGACAAGTTTTGGTGTTTTAGCAAGAGGTTTTTTGTATAATAGTAATATTGCTGTAAGAAGTTTTACAAATTTTACTTTTGGACCAATTATTGAATACTTTACTCATGGAAATTTTGGTAAGTTTCTATTTGATACAAAGCCATTTACAGCTACAACAAATAGTATTGAGTTAGCAATAAAAAGTAATAGCTACGCTCATAACATTTCTTATATATCAATAAAAGGTGATTATTTAAAAGGACATGGATTAGGAAGTAGTTTTATAATGGAAAATTATACTGATTTTGGATACTTAGGTGTGTTTTTATTTAGTATATTTTTAGGTTTTTTATTTATAAGAATGCTTAATGTTTCTTATAAGAATAAAACTTTACCTTTTATTTGTACATTAATAATATTGAATAATTTGTTTTTTATGCCTAGAAGTAGTTTTTCAGAAAGCTTTTCAATATTATTTACATTCCAATTTTGGTTTATAGCGATATTAATATTTGTATCAGCAAAATTAATATCAAAAGATAATTCTTATACAATTTTTAAAACGAAGGAGATATGATATGTTTGAAAATTATTCATTTGGAGATTTATTATCCAATATATATAAAAAGAGAGTTTTAAATTTAGTAGCATTTTTAATACTAAGTGTTGCTTTAGTTTGTCCGTTGGTTTTACAAACGATAAATAAAAAAACAGTAGTAAAAGAAGGAGTGCAATATTCAACTTATGTAGCTTATAAAATAACTGCTCCTGAGAGTGACAATGTAAATGCCTTATACAGTAGAAGAGGATATTCTGATTTTTACGAAAAGTTGTTAATATCTAATTTAAATGGAGCTTATCTATTTAATGATGTGAGTGATAAAGATTTATCACAAATGGCTAAAGAATTGGATACATCAGCTGTTACTTTAAAAAATTCAAATTCAGATTACTGGGATAAGAAAGTAGTAGTAAATTATATTTCAACTAATTTAGGGGTTTCTGCAAAAATATTGACACCAAGTAAATTGGTAAATGATTTGATTGAAAAGAAATTTGATGAATTAATAAATAAATATAAATCAGTTTATAATAATGTTACTATTGAAAAAGTTGAATCTAATTATTCTAAAGAACTTAGTTCTAAAGAAAATATTAATACTGGCTATAGTATGAAAAAATTATTAGTAAAAATTTTTGCAATTGAAATAGCCTTAATAATTTTAGTTGCTATTATAAATTTTATAATGTATATATTTAATCCAACTGTGAATAGAGAGGGAGATTATAGAAAATATAATATAAAATTTGTTCAAGAAATAAAAAATGATAATGATTTGTTTGAAGTTTTGAAATATAAAATTAATAATGAAAATATTGAAGAATTAAGTATACTTAGCTCTAATTCAAATATTATTAAGAAGTTAAATGATTGTAAGATAGATAAAGTTAATATATTAAAAGCAAATGACTTAAATAATATAATGAATTTAAAAAATGTTATATTAGTTGAAGAATATGGAATAACTAGATACTCATCTTTCGAAAAATTATTACAAAATTTAAAAAATTATGAAAAGAATATAATTGGAGTATTATCATATAAATTATAATTTAAAGTTAAAACCGGCTGGAATGAGCCGGTTTTTTAGCTTTTATATATTTATTACTTTTCCTGCATTAAATAGTGTTTCGTAGATTGTGTACATATTACTTATTTCGCCAACTAAAAGTTTTTCTTTAAGTTCATAGTAGTCAAGACAAGTTCCGCAAGAAATAATTTCTACACCTTTTTCTTCCAACTTTTTCAAATCATCAATACAAGGAGAGCCTTCAGAAGTTAATTTAACTCCGGCATTGAAGAACACCATTGTCTTTGGTAATTTTTCATATTCACTAGAAGTGTAAACGAAACCTTTAATTAATAATTTTCCTAATTCTTCTGAACCATTTCCCATAAAGTCTTTTGAAATTGCAATTACTACATCAGATGAGTTTTCAACAGAGCAAAAAGCACTTGGTTCTTGTAAAGAAGTATTTGTATTTTTTGATACAAAAATATTAAATTCATTATCAGATATTTTTTCAAATTTAAAATCTAAATTACTACTCTTAGCAAATTTTTCTAAGTTTTTAACGGCTGTGTCATTATCTACTATAACTAAAAAATCTTTTTCTTCTGAGCTTTCAACAGCTTTTTTAGTTAAAATTAAAGGTTGTGGACAAACTAAACCTTTAGCGTTTATTTCTTTCATAATATACCTCCAAAAAATATAATTTATACAATCTAATTATACAATATTAGAAATATTAATACAATAGTAAAATTGTAAATGTTATTTAAAAAAACTTTTTTAAATAAAAAATATTGTTTATTTTTCATATATGGGGTATAATAAAATTAAAGGTCAAAGAAAGTCAAATTAGTGGAGGGTTTTATGGAATATAAAGATTATTATAAAATTTTAGGTGTAGATAAAAATGCAACTGATGCAGAAATAAAAAAAGAATATAGAAAATTAGCAAAGAAATATCATCCTGATGTTAATCAAAATGATGAAATTGCCGGAAATAAATTTAAAGAAATAAATGAGGCTTATGAAGTTTTATCCGATAAAGAAAAAAGAAAGCAATATGATATGTTCGGTTCAAATTATAATTTTAGTGGTGGGGATAATTTTGACCCTAGAAATTATGGTTTCAGTGGTTCATTTAACGGAAGTAATATGGGTGGATTTTCTGATTTCTTTAATATGTTTTTCGGTGGAGAAAGTTCATCTTCCGGATTTGGAGGCTTTTCTGGATTTGATAGTTTTTCAAATGCCAATAAATATTCAGGATTTAATAGACAGCAACAAAGAAAAAAATATGAAACAAGTTTGAATTTATCGGTTAAAGAGGCGTATTTAGGAGTTGAAAGAGAACTTTATGTTAATATAAATAATTCTCCTAAAAAAATAACTGTAAAAATTCCAAAAGGAATAACGAGTGGTAAAAAAGTTAAAGTTAATGGAGATAAATATTCTATTGACGGAGATATACTTGTTAAAATTAATGTTATAAATGATGAGTATAGACTTGAGGATTTAGATTTGATAAAAACTGTAAGTCTATATCCTTGGGAGGCATATTTTGGAACTACAAAGGTTGTTGAAACATTAAATGGAAATATTAGAGTTAAAATTCCGGAAAAAATAGAAAGTATGAAAAAAATTAGAATATCAAATAAAGGATATACTGATTTAAAAGGAAAGACAGGGGATTTATATCTTGAAATAGTTATAAATAATCCTAAAAATTTATCAAATGATAAATTAGAATTATATAAAAAATTAATGGAGAATTAAAATGAAATGGACAATAACTAAATTGTGATGAATTTGATATTTTAGTAAAGAGTAAGTTTTAGAAAGGAGAAATATTATGAATTTAGATAAATTTAGTAATGATGCAATGAAAATAGTTGAAGAATCTCAAAGTTTAGCAATAAAAAATGCAAATGTAGAAATTTCAGATATACATTTACACAAGGCTTTGATAGATAGCGACAATATAATAATTAAAATTTTAAATATAATGAATGTAAATATAGACAGTTATAGGAATGATGTTAAATCAGCATTTGAAAGTTTGCCTTCTCAATATGGTGCTTCTAATATATATCCGAATACTGTTTATCAAAGAATTTTACTTAATTCAGAAGATGAAATTAAAGAAACCGGCGATACAAATATTTTAGTAGAGCATATATATCTTGCACTTTTAAAAGAAAAAAATGTAAAATCTTCTGATATTTTTAGAAAATATAATATAACATATAATTCATTCAAGTATGCTTTAATGGGAATTAAGAATATGAAAAACGAACATAAAGAAGGAAGTACAAGTGAAGAGTTATTAAAATATGGTAGAAATTTAACTGAAGAAGCTAAAAATGGTAAACTTGACCCTGTAATCGGTAGGGATGAGGAAATAAGGCATTCAATTAGAATTTTATCAAGAAGAACTAAAAACAATCCTGTTTTAATAGGAGAACCCGGTGTTGGTAAGACTGCAATCGTTGAAGGTTTAGCTCAAAGAATTGTAAATAATGATGTACCTGACGGATTGAAGAATAAAATAATTTTTTCATTAGATATGGGAAGTCTTATAGCAGGTGCGAAGTTTAGAGGAGAGTTTGAAGAAAGATTAAAAGCTGTTCTTGAAGAAATAAAAAATTCAGACGGAGAAATAATTTTATTCATAGATGAAATTCATACTCTAGTAGGTGCAGGTAAAACTGACGGTGCATTAGATGCGTCAAATATGTTAAAACCAATGCTTGCAAGAGGAGAATTGCATACAATAGGTGCCACAACTCTTGATGAATATAGAAAATATATTGAAAAAGACGGTGCATTGGAAAGAAGATTTCAAAAGGTTTTAGTAAAAGAGCCGACAGTTGAGGACACAATTTCAATTTTAAGAGGAATAAAAGAAAAATACGAAATACATCATGGGATAAAAATTACAGATTCAGCAGTTATTGCTTGTGTAACTTTAAGTGATAGATACATTACAGATAGATTCTTACCTGACAAGGCTATTGATTTAATGGACGAGGCATCTTCTATGATAAGAACTGAAATTGATTCAATGCCACAAGAGATTGACGACTTGAGAAGAAAAGTTTTACAGTTAGAAATTGAAAAAGCCACACTTGTTAAAGAAAGTGACGAAATCAGTAAAAAAAGATTACAAGACTTGGAAGAAGAATTATCAAATATTAAAAATAAATATAATGTAGAACTTGCAAGATGGGAAAGTGATAAAAAAGATATTAATGAAATAAAATCTGTTAAAGCTGAAATTGATGCTGTTAGAATTGATATTGAAAAGGCTGAAAGAGAATATGATTTTGAAAAACTTTCTGAATTAAAATACGGTAAGCTTGCAAATTTAGAATTGAAATTAGCTGAACTTAACGAAAAGAAAAAAGAAAAAGAAAGTTACTTAAAAGAAGAAGTAACAGAGGAAACAATCGCTGAAGTTATTTCAAAATGGACAAATATCCCAATTAAAAAATTAGTTGAAGGTGAAAAAGAAAAATTATTACATCTTGGAGAAATTTTACACAAGAGAGTTGTTGGACAGGACGAGGCCATTGATTTAGTTAGAGATTGTATTTTAAGGTCAAGAAGTGGATTAAAAGATGAAAATAAACCAATCGGTTCATTTATCTTCTTAGGACCTACCGGAGTCGGTAAGACAGAACTAGCTAAAACATTGTGTGAAAGTATGTTTGATGATGAAAAAAATCTTGTTAGAATTGATATGAGTGAGTATATGGAAAAACATTCAGTTTCAAGATTAATAGGAGCTCCTCCAGGATATGTTGGATATGATGAAGGTGGACAACTTACCGAAAAAGTTAGAAGAAATCCATATTGTGTAATTTTATTTGACGAAATAGAAAAAGCACATCCAGACGTTTTTAATATACTTTTACAAGTTTTGGATGATGGACGACTTACTGATAATCAAGGAAGAGTTGTCGATTTCAAAAATACAATTATAATTATGACTTCAAATATTGGTTCCATTTATTTGTTAGACGGAATTGATAAAAATGGTAAAATCACAAAAACTGCTGAAGATGAAGTTATGAAAGAATTAAAAAATTCTTTTAGACCTGAATTTTTAAATAGAGTTGACGATATTGTTTTATTCAAACCGTTACAAAAAGAAGAACTTTACAAAATAATTGATATGACTATTTCAGAAATTGAAAATAGATTAAAAGATATTGATGTAAAAATCAATTTAGATGAAGAATGTAAAAATTTAATTTTAGATTCAACTTATTCATACAATTATGGAGCAAGAATTATAAAAAGATACATTCAAAAAAATATAGAAACAGAAATAGCAACAAAAATAATTGAAGGAAAAATAGTTCCGAATACTACAATTAATTTCAAAAATATAAATGGAAAAATTTGTATTGCATAACAAATAAACGCTGAGATTTTTAGTCTTAGCGTTTTTTTCTTTTTGTAAAATTATGATAAATTTACTATTATAATTTCATTTTTAATGTTGGGTTTAGTGTTTGTAATAGTTGGTTTTTCATTGAAAAAATATTTAAAACTTAATTTTATTAAACTAAAATAATTTAGTAATTGTAATTAGGGAAATGGAATAAAAATCTACTTCCCTTTTAATTGAAAAAAGTATGTTATTAATTTTTTAAAATATTTGAATTATAAGAGATTTTGTGTTAAAATATACTCATATATTAATAATTAGGAGGAATATTATGGATCAATTAACTATGCAATTGGTTATGATAGGTGGTTTTATGGCGATTGCTTATTTTCTTTTAATTAAACCTCAAAAGAAAAGACAAAAAGCCATGATGGACATGAGAGAAAGTTTAAAAAAAGGTGATGATGTAGTTACAATTGGTGGAATTAAAGGTACAGTTGTTAATGTAACTGATACTGATGTTGTAATTGAAACATCTAGTGATAGAACAAAAATGGAATTTGTTAAATCTGCTATTCATTCTATTGTTAGCAAATCTGAAGAATCTTCTGAAGAAGTTGAAGAAGATATGGAAGAAGAAAATAGTGAAGAAAATTAATTTTGCTTAAATAGACGGATTTCGTCTATTTTTTTCTTTATGTTTAATAAGATAAATAAAAAAATATAAGATAAGGAGGTATTTATGAAAAAGTGGTTTATTAAATCGGATAATGGATTGACAAAAGAAAATTTTAAAAATAATAGTGAATTTTCTTATATAACTTGTCAACTTTTGGCAAATAGAAAAATTGATTATAAAAATGTAAAAAACTTTTTATATCCAGATTATAAATACCTTCATAATCCTTTTTTGATGAAAGATTTAGATACTGCAATAGAGATACTTGTTGATGCAATAGACAATAATTTACATATACAAATTGTTGGAGATTACGACCAAGACGGTAATTCAGCAACAGTTGTTTTGATGAAAGGAATAGGTTTTTTTACTGATAATATTAGTTTTGCTATTCCTCATAGAATGGAAGATGGTTATGGTATTTCAAAAGGAATTGTAGATAGCGCAAAGAAAAATAATGTAGATTTAATTATAACTTGTGATAATGGAATATCTGCTTTTGAAGTTGTTGAATATTGCAATTCTTTAAATATTCCAATAATCGTAACAGACCATCATCAAGTAGTTATTGATGATGAGGGAAATCAAATATTACCAAAAGCAAATGCAGTTGTAAATCCTCATAGATTAGATTGTGAGTATCCATTTAAAGAATTGTGTGGTGCAGGAGTTGCATTTAAGTTAATGCAGGCATTATATGATGAACTTGGTGGAGATGAGGACTATTTAATTGATTTATTACAATTTGTCGCTATGGGAACTGTTTGCGACGTTGTGGATTTAGTTGATGAAAATAGATTTTTCGTGAAAAAAGGATTGGAAATTTTAAATTCAAGTGATAATGTTGGTATAAATAAGTTACAAAGAGAAAATGAGGTTGGAAAAATAACAACTACTTCTTTGGGTTTTAAACTTGGACCATGTATAAATGCTGCAGGAAGATTAGATTCTGCAAGTATTGGTGTTGAATTATTTTTAGAAGAAGATGAGTCAATGGCAACAGATTATGCTAAAAGATTAGTTGAGCTAAATGAGGAAAGAAAATCTTTAACAAATGATGCATATTCAAGAATAAATGCAAAAGTTAGAGAATCAGGACATTTTAATGATGATATTATAGTTATGTATGATGATGAACTTCATGAGTCAATTGCCGGAATTGTTGCAGGTAGAATAAAAGATTATTATTATAGACCTACTTTGATTTTTTCAAACGCAAAGGAAGATGGAATTTTAAAAGGAAGTGCCAGAAGTATTGAAGATTATGATATTATTTCAAAACTTAGAGAATTTTCTAATCTTTTTGAAAAATTGGGTGGCCACGCTATGGCTGCAGGGTTTTCTATAAAAAAAGAAAATTTAGATATTTTAAGGAAGTCTTTAAATCAAAATTCTAATTTAACTTCCGAAAATTTTGTTGAGAAAATAAAAATAGATTGTTCTTTAGATTTTAAATTAATAAGTTATAATATTGTTGACGAATTAAAATTACTAGAGCCTTATGGAAAAGCAAATCCTGAACCTTTGTTTGGTACAAAAAATGTGGAAATAAAATCTATATCTGTTATAGGTAAAAATAAAAATGTTATAAAATTAGTTTTAAGTCAAGATGATATAGAATTTAGTGGAATTATTTTTAGTAATTTTGATAAGTATATTTCGTATTTCAATAAAAAGTTTGAAACTGAAGATATTATTTTAGAACAAAATAATATAAAAAATAAATTTATAGATATTTTATATACTCCAGTTATAAATGAGTATATGAATAATAAATCTATTCAATTATTGATAAAAGATATAAGATAGGAGGTGGAATAAATGTTAGATGAATTATTATCAAAAATTAGAAGTTATAATCCTAATTCAGATGTTGAAAAAATTACAAAGGCTTATAATTTTACAAAAGAGTGTCATGAAGGACAATTTAGAAATTCTGGGGAACCTTATTTTATTCATCCAGTGGCTGTTGCTAATATTTTAGCTGATTTATATATGGATGATGCAACTATAATTGCGGGGCTTATGCATGATATACTTGAAGATACAGAAGTTACTTTTGAAGAAATGGCAGAAATGTTTGATGAAGAAATTGCTAATCTTGTGGATGGTGTCACTAAACTAAAAAAGATAAAATATCAAAGTAAACAGGAATCTCAAGCTGATAATTTAAGAAAAATGCTTTTAGCTATGAACTCTGATATTAGAGTTATAATAATTAAGATTGCAGATAGACTTCATAATATCAGAACTTTGGAATATATGAAGAAAGCTAAACAACTTGAAAAAGCAAAGGAAACTCTAGAAATTTATGCTCCTTTGGCTTATAGATTAGGTATGAGCAATGTTAAATGGGAGCTTGAAGATTTATCTTTAAGATATTTAGAGCCTGAAATATATTATGATTTAGCTGAAAGAGTTAAGAAAAAGAGAAGTGAAAGAGAAAAAATTATAAATGATATAATCGAAGAAATTAGCACAAGCTTGAAAGAACATAATATTCAAGGTGAAATTAGTGGTAGGCCAAAGAGTTTATACAGTATTTACAAAAAAATGTATAAACAAAATAAGAGTTTTGATGAAATTTTTGATTTGACTGCTGTTAGAATTATTGTTCCGACTATTAGTGATTGTTATGCAGTTTTAGGGATAGTTCATTCTAAATGGAAACCAATTCCTTCAAGGTTTAAGGATTATATTGCAGTTCCAAAACCAAATTTATATCAATCTTTACACAATACACTTATTAGTAATTCCGGTGATGTTTTTGAAGTTCAAATAAGGACTTTTGAGATGCATAAAACTGCTGAATATGGTATCGCAGCTCACTGGAAATATAAAGCCGGTGTTGATAGGAGTACAAGTTTTGATGATAAATTAACTTGGCTTAGACAACTTATGGATTGGCAAAGAGAAGTTAATGACAACAGAGAGTTCATCACTTCTTTCAAAGAAGATTTCGTTTCTGATGAAGTATTTGTTTTTTCTCCAAAAGGAGATGTTATAAATTTAGTTTCAGGAGCAACTCCAATAGACTTTGCTTACAAGGTTCATACTGCAGTAGGAAATAATTGTGTAGGCGCCAAGGTTGACGGAAGAATTGTTCCTTTAAGTTTTAAGTTAAAAAATGGAAATATTGTTGAGATATTAACAAATCCAAATTCATCCGGTCCAAGTAAAGATTGGTTAAAAATAGTAAAATCTTCTCAGGCAAGAACTAAAATAAAGCAATGGTTTAAGAAAGAAAATAAAGCACTAAACATTGTTCAAGGTAGAGATATGCTTGAAAAGGAAGTTAGACGATTGGGCTTTACTTATAGTAAAATTTTAAAGGAAGACTGGCTTTTACAAATTGCTAAAAGATTGAGTTTTAATACTATTGATGAAATGTATGCCGGTATTGGATTTGGAAGTATCAATTTAAGACAGGTTATATCTAAATTAAAAGAATTTTATACTGATTATTATCAAGAATCTGCTGATGATATAATAAACAGAGTGAAAAATGAAAAATCAGGAAATAAAAACAATTCAAAAGGTGTAATTGTAAAGGGTATTGATAATATAGAAGTTAGTTTTGCAAAATGCTGTAATCCTCTTCCAGGAGATGAGATTGTTGGATATATTACAAAAGGTAGAGGGATTTCGGTTCATAGTTGTGAGTGTGCAAATATAAAAAATGTTACTAATCCTGATAGGCTTATAGGGGTAGAATGGACAAATGCTAAGAATTTATTTTATAAGGTTGAAGTTGCAGTTATTTCTTTAGACCAAGTTGGAGCCTTAGCTGATGTTGCACATATTATTTCTGAATCAAAATTAAATTTAGTGGGTATAACAGCAAAGACAGGAAAAGATAAAACTTTTATTACAAATATTATAGTTGAAATAAAAAGTATTGATGAACTTGATAGACTCATAAATAAAATAAAATCTTTGAAAGGAATACTTGATGTATATAGGGTGAGAGCGTAATGAGAGCTATATTACAGAGGGTTAATTTTGCAAGTGTAAAAGTTGATAAGAAAGAAGTCTCTAGAATTAATAAGGGACTTCTCCTTTTTGTTGGGTTTGGTAAAGAAGATACTGAAGAAGATTTAAAATATATTTTTAAAAAAGTTGTAAATCTTAGAATTTTTGAAGATGAAAATTTTAAAATGAATTTATCTGTTTTAGATAAAAATTATGAGATTTTAGTCGTATCACAATTTACTCTTTATGGAGATTGTAGAAAAGGTAATAGACCTAGTTTTGATTTATCGATGTCTAGTGTAGATGCAAGAGAAAAATATGAGGAATTTTTAAAATTATTTTATACAAATAATATTTCAATTAAAACAGGTGTTTTTCAAGCTGATATGAAAGTTTCTTTAGAAAATGACGGCCCTGTTACAATTCAATTGGATTCAAAAAGAACATATTAGGAGATAATTATGAATATAAAAAGAATAGTTGTTGGAGTATATGCAGTAAATTGTTATATAGTATATAATGATGATAAAAAGGGTTTTATAATAGACCCAGGTGGAGATAGTGATGATATTTTTAAATTTGTTGATGAGGAAAAAATAGATTTAGAATTTATTTTGCTAACTCATGGGCATGGGGACCATATTGGAGCAGTTAAACTTGTAAAGGAAAAATATGATTTGCCAATTTATGCTAGTATAAAAGAAAAAAATTTATTAAAAGACCCAATTGTTAATTTATCAAAATCAATTCCACCTTTTAAGCAAATTGAATTGGTTGCTGATAAATGGCTTTCTGATGAAGAAATTATTGATTTTTATGGAGAAAGTTTAGAGATAATTGAAACGCCCGGTCATACCGTTGGAAGTATTTGTATCCTTATGGGAGATGTTATGTTCTCCGGTGATACATTGTTTAGAATGAGTATAGGAAGAAGTGATTTAGCAACCGGTAGTTTCGAAGAAATACACAATTCAATGAAAAAGTTATATTCTTTGAAAAAAGATTATAGAGTATTGCCAGGCCATGGTGCAGAGAGTAATTTAGATTTTGAAAAAGAAAATAATCCTTTTATGAAAAATATAAAAAATAGCTAGGAGATATAGAAATGTATGATATTATAGTTGTAGGTTGTGGAGTAGTAGGCTCTAATGTTGCTTATGAATTATCAAAATACAATCTAAAAGTTTTAGTTTTAGAGAAAGAAATAGATGTAGCTGATGGAACAACAAAAGCCAACAGTGGAATTTTACATTCAGGTTATGACCCTGAACCGGGAACATTAATGGCTAAATTAAATGTTGAAGGATCAAAAAGAATTAAAGAGTTAGTAAAGAAATTAGATGTTCAATATAATGAATGTGGTTCTTTGGTATTGGCTTTTAATGAAGATGATGAAAAAACTTTAGAAAAATTATTTGATAACGGAATAAAAAGCGGAGTTGAAAATTTAAAAATAATTGATAAAGAAGAAGTTGAAAAAATTGAACCGAATATAAATAAAACAGTTACTAAAGCATTGTATTCTCCAGGTGCTGGAGTTATTGACCCTTGGGAATTATGTATAGCTATGTCACAAGTTGCTGTTTCAAATGGTGTAGAAATAAAATTGAATAGTGAAGTTGTAAGCATTACTAAAGAAGATGATAATTTCATAGTAAGTACTAAAGATAATACATATACATCTAAATATGTAATAAATGCAGCTGGAGTTAATTCAGATAAAGTTCATAATATGGTTTGTGAAAAAGAATTTGAAATTAAACCTTCAAAAGGTCAATATTTCATTTTAGATAAAAGTCAAAAAAATCTTGTTAAGCATGTATTATTTCAATGTCCATCAAAGGTTGGTAAGGGTGTTTTAATTGCGCCAACAGCACATAATAATATTATTATTGGACCTAATGCAGAAAGTAATTCAGAAATCACAGATAAATCTACAACATTTGAAGGTCTAGCAGAAGTAAAAGAAAAAGTTGCAAAGACTATTTCCAATGTTCCTTATTGGGAAAATATAAATAATTTTTCGGGATTAAGAGCGAATAGTACAGAAAATGACTTTATAATTAGAGAATCTAAAAGTTGTAAAAATTTTGTTGATTTAGCAGGAATAAAATCTCCGGGTTTAGCATCTTGTGCAGGAATTGGATTGATGTGTTTAGATATCTTAAAAGATATTGGAGTTAATTTTGTAAAAAAAGAAAATTATATAGACAATAGAAAAGTTATTAGAATTAAACATTTATCTCCGGAAGAAAGAGCAGAAAAAATTAAAGAAAATCCTCTTTATGGAAATATAATTTGTAGATGTATTACTGTTTCTGAAGGTGAAATCATTGATTCTTTAAAAATGCCATTGCCACCAAGAACTCTTGGAGCTGTTAAAAAAAGAACCGGAGCAGGTATGGGACGTTGTTTAGGTGGTTTTTGTGGACCAAAAATATTAGATATTATTTCAAGGGAATTAAATATTCCACCAGAAGAAGTGTACAATACTAATTTTGGTAGTTATATTATAACAGGAAAAACAAAAGAAGAAGGTGGAAAAAATGTCTAATATAGAAAATTATGATTTGGTTGTTATTGGTGGAGGGCCTGCCGGACTTGCAGCTGCTTGTGAAGCCAAGAAAAATGGAATTGATAAAGTTGTAGTTTTAGAAAGAGATAAAGAAGCTGGTGGTATTTTAAATCAATGTATCCATAATGGATTTGGATTACATTACTTTAAAGAAGAATTAACCGGCCCTGAATATGCGCAAAGATTTATTGATTTAGCTAAAGAGTATAATGTTGAAATAAGATTAAATTCAATGGTACTTAACTTTGATGAAAATAAAATTGTTCATGCAATAAGTAAGGACTATGGGTATCAAATGATTCAAGCAAAGAGTATAATACTTGCTATGGGTTGTAGAGAAAGAACAAGAGGTGCTATTTCTATTCCGGGAGATAGACCATCTGGAGTTTTAACTGCAGGTTCTGCACAAATGTATGTTAATATGCAAGGTCTTATGTGTGGTAAAAAAGTTGTTATTTTAGGTTCAGGAGATATAGGTTTAATTATGGCAAGAAGAATGGCACTAGAAGGTGCAGAAGTTTTAGCTTGTGTTGAACTTATGCCTTATTCTAATGGACTTGCAAGAAATATCGTTCAATGTTTAAATGACTATAATATTCCTTTATTACTTTCACACACAGTTACAAATATAATAGGGAAAGAAAGACTTGAAAAAGTTGTTATAAGTAAAGTTGATGAAAATAGAATGCCTATCAAGGGTACTGAAATAGAATTAGAATGTGATACATTGTTACTATCTATCGGATTAATTCCTGAAAATGAAATTACTCGTGAAGTTGGAATTAATATTGACTCAAGAACTAAAGGTGCTTTTGTTTTTGAAAATATGGAAACAAGTATGGACGGAGTTTTTGCTTGTGGTAATGTATGTCATGTTCATGATTTAGTAGATTTTGTTACTGGAGAAAGTCAAAAAGCAGGAAGGTCAGCTGCAAAATATATTTTAGAAAATTCTAAAGTAGATTCTAAAAAAATTGAAATTTTAAATGGGGAAGGAATTTTCTATACTGTTCCACAGAATATAAGAGTTGAAAATATGGAAAATAGATTAGAAATATTTTTCAGAGTTAAGAGTGTTGAAAAAAATGTTGTAATATCTGTAACAGATGAAAATGGAAATGTTATAAAAGATTTTAAAAAGCCTCATGTTGCTCCTGCTGAAATGGAAAAGATAGCTTTAACTAAAAAACAAATTGAATCTGTTACAACTGATAAAATAGTTATATCTATGAAAAAAGGAGATGAATAATAATGAAAGATATGATTTGTATTGTTTGTCCGGTTGGTTGTAGAATATCTGTTGACGAAGAAAATGATTATAAAGTAATTGGTAATAAATGTCCTAAAGGTTCAAGTTATGGTAAAAAGGAATTAACATTTCCAACTAGAACAATAACTTCTACTGTAAAAATAAAAAATGCAGTTCACAATAGATTGCCTGTAAAAACTTCATCAGAAATTCCTAAAAATATGATTTTCGATATTATGAATGAATTAAATAAAGTTGAAGTTATTTCACCAATCAAAGTAGGCGATATTGTTTTGAAAAATGTATTGGATACCGGTGTAGATATTATTGCAAGTAGAGATATGTAATTTATTATTAAATTACTTGTAAATTTTAAAAATTTATGTTATAATAATTAAAAATATTCTTTTAAAGGAAGAGTGGGTTGTCCCACTCTTTCGTTTTAGTTTAATTAATGGTCGAAAGGAGAAAATTTTGAAAAGAGAAAATGAATTATTAAAAACTATTGAAGAAACTTTTAAAAATGTTTTTTTAGAAAATGGGATTTATTTTGTTTATGCAGAATATGTAAAGGAACCGAAAGGAAATGTTCTAAGAATTTTTATTGACAAAGACGGAGGTGTTGATTTAGATTCTTGCGAATTTGCCAGTAATTTAGTTAGTGATTGGTTAGATGAGGTTGACCCGATAGATGATTCATATTTTTTAGAAGTTTCATCTCCCGGAGCTGAAAGAGAAATAAAAGATGATGAGCAATTAGAAACTTTTATTGAAAAAAAAGTTCTAGTTAAATGTTATAAAAAAATAAATGGTGAAAAAGAATTTATTGGATATTTAAAATCTTTTGATGAGGAAAGTTTAACTTTAGAAAATGGAAAATCAAGCATTAATTTTTCTAGAAAAGATATTGCAATAATAAAATCACAAATTGAAATTTAAGGAGAAGATGATGAAAGGAACAACAGATTTTTTAAGGGCATTAGATGAAATTGAACGTGAAAAAGGTGTTTCTAAAGAAATAATATTTGATTCTTTAGAAAAAGCACTTTTAAAAAGTTATGAAAAGAACTTCGGAGAACATGAAAATGTAAAGATTAATATTAACAGAACAAATGGTAAAGTTGAACTTTTTGCTGTTAAAACGGTTGTAGAAGTTGTTGAGGATAATATAACAGAGATTTCTTTAGATGATGCAAAAGCTATAAGTACAAAATATGCACTTGGTGATGAAGTTTCTATAAAACTTAAAACTATGGATTTTGGTAGAGTTGCAGCACAAACTGCTAGAAATATCGTTATTCAAAAGATTAAAGATGCTGAAAGAGAAGTAATATATAATGATTTCCAAGATAAAGAAAGAGAACTTATTTCAGGACAAATACAAAGAATTGACAGAAATAACTTGTTCATAGATTTAGGGAAATTAGAGGCTATTGTAACTCCTGCTGAACAAATAAAAAATGAAGTTTATAGAGTAGGAGAAAGATTAAAATTTTACGTTAAGGAAGTTAAAAATACAACTAAAGGTGCTCAAGTATTACTTTCAAGAGCCGATACAAACTTTGTTTTAAGACTATTTGAGTTAGAAGTTCCGGAAATTTTAGATGGAACTGTTGAGATTCAATCAATAGCAAGAGAACCGGGAAGTAGAACAAAAATTTCTGTTTTCTCTAAAAATGATGATGTGGATCCAGTTGGAGCTTGTGTTGGTTACAAGAGGTCAAGAGTTAGTTCAATCATTAAAGAGCTAAAAGGAGAAAAAATAGATATTATCGTTTATAGTAAAAATGTAAAAGAGTATTTATCTAATGCTCTTAGTCCATCAGATGTAATTGCTGTATTCACGAATGAAACTGAAAATAGAGCAAGAATAATCGTTCCGGATTCACAATTATCATTAGCTATCGGTAAAGAAGGTCAAAACGCAAGACTTGCAGCTAAACTTACAAACTGGAGAATAGACATTAAAGGTCTGGAAAGATACAAAGAAGATATTGAAAATGGTGTAATAGAACCTAATTTTGATGGAGAGCAGGAATTTATAAATAATGGTTTTGAATTATAGGTGATTGTATGAAAGTTAAAAAGGTTCCTATGAGAAAATGTGTTGCTTGTGGAGAACAAAGAGAAAAAAAAGATTTATTGAGAATTGTAAATAATAAAGAAGAAGGAATTTTATTTGATACAACCGGGAAAAAAAATGGCAGAGGTGCTTATATTTGTATTTCTAGTAAATGTGTCGATAAAGCTAAGAAAAATAAGAGATTAAGTGTAGCATTAGAATCAGAGATTAGTAGTGATTTTTATGAAGAATTGAAAAAATATGTGGATTCTATTGAATAGCAAAGGGGTGCTAGTATGAGTAAAGTTAGAGTACATGAACTTGCAAAAGGTTTAAATCTTCAAAGCAAGGAATTGATTAATATAATTAGTGGATTAGGTGTAGAGGTTAAGAGCCATATGTCTATTCTTGAGGGAAAAGATTTAGAAACAGTTATTGGACATTTTAGAAAAATGGAAAATAAAAAGAATGAAAATATAAAAAATGAATCTTCAAAAGAAGAAAAGAAAGTTGATAAATCTGAAAAATTAGAAGATAAGAAAAATAATTTTAAGGATAACAAAAACTTCAATAAAGACAAAAAAGAAGGCTTTAATAGAGATAATAAGCCTTTTAATAAAGATAGAAAAGAAGGTTTTAACAAAGACAACAGAAACTCAAATAGAGATTCAAAAGATGGATTCAATAAAGATAATAGAAACTTTAATAAAGACAAAAAAGAAGGTTTTAATAGAGATAATAGACCTTTTAATAAAGATAGAAAAGAAGGTTTTAATAAAGACAATAGAAACTCAAATAGAGATTCAAAAGATGGATTCAATAAAGACAATAGAAACTTTAATAAAGATAAAAAAGAGGGTTTCAATAGAGATAATAAGCCTTTTAACAAAGATAAGAAACCGGGATTTAATAAAGATAATAAAAACTTTAATAAAGACGGTAGAAATTCAAAAGATGGATTTAATAAAGATAGAAATTTCGGAAAAGATAAAAAAGATTTTGGAAGAAAATTTGATGATAGAAAGAAAGACTTTTTAGATGATGTTGTAGAAGTAGTTGACCCAGCTATCGAAAAAAGAGATGCTAGAAAAACTCATTTACAAGGTCAAGAAAAAAATAAAAAGAATAAATCATTAAATGAACATAAAATGAGAGAAGATAGAAATCCAAATCTTATTTTAAAACCGGCCAAAAAGAAAAATAAAGCTAACCATAAAACTAAGAGCGATAGCGATTTAGAATTTGAAAGCAAGGTAGAAAATGTTGGAGAAATTAAAATTCCAGAAAGTATTACTGTAAAAGACTTTTCAGAAAGCTTAGGAGTAAATAGTGCTCAAGTTATTTCAAAATTAATTGCTCTTGGAATAATGGCAGGATTGAATCAAGAAATTGATTTTGACTGTGCAAGTTTAATTGCTGAAGAATTTGGAAAGACAGTTGTTTTAGAAACACCGGAAATTACTGATGAAAATGAAATTTTGTCTTTAGATTATGAAGATAAAGCAGAAGACTTAGTTACTAGACCACCGGTTGTAACTGTAATGGGGCACGTTGACCATGGTAAAACTTCTCTACTAGACTATATTAGAAAATCTAAAGTAACAAGTCAAGAAGCTGGTGGTATTACCCAACATATTGGTGCTTATACTGTAAATATTAATAGTAATAAAATTGTATTTTTAGATACTCCGGGACACGAAGCATTTACTGCTATGCGTTCAAGAGGAGCAAAAGTTACAGATATTTCTATTCTTGTTGTTGCAGCCGATGACGGAGTTATGCCACAAACTATTGAGGCCATTAACCACTCAAAAGCAGCAGGAGTTCCAATTATCGTTGCTATAAATAAAATAGATAAAGACGGTGCAAATCCTGAAAGAGTTAAAACAGAACTTGCTGATAATGGATTATTACCTGAAGATTGGGGTGGCGATGTAATTACAATGCCTGTATCAGCTAAAACAGGTGAAGGAATTGATGATTTACTTGAAATGGTACTTATGGTTGCCGAAGTTGAAGAATTAAAAGCAAATCCAAATAGAATGGCTATTGGTACTGTAATTGAAGCACAACTTGATAAAGGTAGAGGTCCTGTTGCTACAATATTAGTACAAAAGGGAACTCTTAATTCAGGAGATATGGTTATTTCAGGTACGTCAACCGGTAGAATCAGAGCTATGTTTGATGATAAAGGAAAGAAAATTAAAAAAGCATCTCCTTCAATGCCTGCTGTTATATTAGGACTTTCAGAAGTTCCGGAAGCAGGAAGTTTCATTTATGCAGTTAAAGACGAAAAAACTGCAAGAGGATATGCTCAAAGAATTATAAATGTTCAAAAAGAAAATATGATTGCATCCGGAAATAAAGTTTCTCTTGATGATTTATTTAATAAAATTCAAGACGGTAACTTAAAAGAAATTAAAATTATTGTTAAGACAGATGTTAGAGGAACAGTTGATGCAGTTAAAAACTCTCTTGAAAAATTAAGTAACGAAGAAGTTAAAGTTAATATAATTCACGGTGCAGTTGGTGGAATTAATGAATCAGATGTAATGCTTGCAGCTGCAAGTAATGCAATAATAATCGGATTTAATGTAAGACCTTCACAAGGAGCTATTGACTTATCAAGACATGAAAATGTTGATGTAAGAACATATAGAGTAATTTACGATGCTATTGAGGACATTAAATTAGCTGTAAAGGGAATGTTGGCTCCAACTTTTGTTGAAGAAGTTATCGGTAGAGCTGAAGTTAGAGCAACATTTAAAGTTCCTGGAATTGGTACTGTTGCAGGGGTTTATGTACTAAATGGTAAGGTAACAAGAAATGCAAAAGTAAGACTTCTTAGAGATGGAATAATTTTACATGAGGGTGAAATTTCATCATTAAAGAGATTTAAAGATGATGCTAAAGAACTTTTAACTGGATATGAAGGTGGACTTGGAATCGCAAATTATAACGATTTAAAAGAATCAGATATAATTGAAGTATACATTGATAAGGAAGTTGAAAGATAGAGGTTTTTTATGAATGCAAAAAGACTTGGAAGAATAGAATCTGAAATAAATAGAGTTTTATCAGATGCTATTTACAATGGAATAAAGGATAATAGAATAAATCCGTCAATTACAAATATAACTAAAGTTAGCGTAACAAATGATTTAGGCATTTGTTACGTTAGCATAAGTGTTTTTGGAGATGAAAAAGTTAAGGAAAGAACTATAAAAGGACTTGAAAATGCAACAGGGTATATGAAAAAAAGAATTTCTGAAACTTTAGATTTAAGACATACTCCTAAATTAATTTTTAAACTTGATGAATCTTTTGAAAAAGGTGTTTTAATGAATGAATTAATTATAAAAGTTTCAAAAGAAGATAGAGAAAAGAGGAAAATTTATGGAAATGTTGATGACGAAGAAGAATAATACTCCAAAAGAAATTTTAGATTTGATAAAATCTTCAGAAAAAATTGGAGTAATTTCTCACAAAAATCCTGACGGAGATAATATTGGCTCTACAATAGCAACAGTTCTTGGAATTAGAGAAAATTTAAATAAAAATATATTTGGAATTAAAGTAGATTATTTTCCAAAAGATTTAATGTTTCTAGACACTCTTAAAAATATCGAAGAAATTGATGAACAAGATTTAGATTTATTAATTTACGTTGACTGTGGAGAAATTAACAGACCTGGAGATATAGGAGAAGTTTTTAGAAAAAGAGCTAAAAAAACTATAAATATTGACCATCACAAGACAAACGACTACTTTGCAGATTTTAATTATGTATTTCCAAATATGAGTTCAACTTGTGAGATAGTATTTAATTTGTTTAGAGAATTTAATTTTGAAATCTCAAAAGAGGTTGCAGATGCGCTACTTGTTGGAATAAATACAGATACTTATAGATTTTTATATCAATCATCAGGAGCATCAACTTTGAGAGTTTGTGCTGAGCTTTATGACTTAGGAGCAGACAAAGATTTCATTTACCAACAACTTTATCAAAATAAAAATTTTGAAGTTGAAATGTTTAAAAATAAATTAATAAACAGAGCAAAATTATTTTTTAACAATAAAGTTGCAATAATCGGAATGTTTAAAGCAGATTTTGAAGGAACGGATTTAACAATGGATATGGTTGATGACATTGTGAACTATTATAGAGATATAAATGGATTTGAAGTTTCTGTACTATTTAAAGAACTGGAAGATAATTTGTTCAAAGGCAGTGTTAGAAGTAAAGAATTTGTTGACGTTTCAAAAATTTGCAAATACTTTAACGGTGGTGGACATACAAGGTCATCAGGTTGTGTTATAGAGGGAGATTTCGATTTTGCTGTTAATTCATTTTTAGAAAAATTAAAAAGTGAGTATCCTAATGAATTTTAACGGAATATTAAATGTATATAAACCGAAAGGATTTACAAGTAGAGATATTGTAAATATAGTTAGAAAAATTTATAAAACAAAGAAAGTTGGACACGCAGGAACTCTTGACCCTAATGCAACCGGAGTTTTGCCCATTGCTATTGGAAGTGCAACAAAACTTGTTGATTATATTCAAACTATGGGAAAGAGTTATATTGGAGAAATGGCTTTAGGAATAAATACCGATACTTTGGATATATGGGGTAAAAGTATTGAGTCTAAAGAAATTTCTTTAGATAAAAATAAATTTTTTGAAGTTATAAAAAAATATGATAATAAAAAAATTATGCAATTACCACCGATGTATTCTGCTTTAAAGAAAGACGGAAAAAGATTATATGAATACGCAAGAGCAGGAATAGAAGTTGAAAGAGAAGAAAGAGAAGTAGAAATATACTCTTTAATAATTCTTAACTTTTATGAAAATAAAATACGTTTTGAAGTTAGTTGTTCAAAAGGAACATATATTCGTACTTTATTTAACGATATTGCATCAGATACAAATAATTTATCATATATGAGCTCTCTTTGTAGAAATAAATACGGAATGTTTAAGATTGAAGATTCATATTCATTGGAAAGGCTTAAAACTTTTAACGAAGATGAACTTCAAAAAACTTTAACAAAGATAGAAGATATTTTTCAATATGAAAGAATAGATTTTGATAAAAAATATTTCAAACACATTTCAAATGGACTTAGAAAGACTTTTGATATAGATAGAGAGGGAATTTTTAAAATCTATTGCAACAATATTTTTATTGGAATTGGGGAACTAATTTCAGCTGAAGATAAAAAACTTTTAAAAATGAAAAATATATTTTATAAATCAAACGAATAATCAAGGCTGTGAATTTTCACAGCTTTTTTTGTTGACAAAAATTACTGTATTTGATATATATATATATATATATTAGGGGAGGAAGATTTATGAAAAATCTAAAGAAAAATATTTATCTTTATTCAATATTAATTCTAATATTTAGCATTTTTACAGTTTATTCAAATGCAAATATGCCTATGATTGTAAAGGAAATTACAGATAGTATTTCAGTTAAAAATTTTGATGGCATTTTTAATTACTTTGTAAAGTATGCTTTATTAATCCTATTAGTTTTGAGTTCGGAATTTATCACTAAATTTTTAAACAGCAAATATAAAAAATGTTTGTATCTAAAACTTAGAAATTTTTTTGTTCGAGGAATTTTAAATTCCGGTAAAAAGTGCGAAAATCCACAAGAACTTTATTCGATTTATAATAATGAAATAGAATCAGTAGTTGAGGAATACTATTTAACTATTCCACATATTTTATTTCAAGGAATATCAATTATTTGGTATATGTACTTGTTGTTTTCTTTAAATATTACTGCATCATTTATAATTCTAGCAACAAATATTATTTCAATTTTAATTCCTTACGCATTTGAAGGAAGTATGCAAAAAACTAGAGAAAAAGGTGTTTTAGGACTTAGACAACTAAATACTGCTTTTTACGATATTGTCGATGGAATAGGTACCATAAAAAGATATTCCATTGAGAAAAATATAAATAACAAAATGGAAAATATTTCATCTGATGAACAAAAATATTCTTATATTTATGGAATTAAAAATGCTCTACTTGAAATTAGTATGGGGGCTATTTCATTTGCATCACAATTTTTAATTTACTATGTTATCATAAACTCAATTATAAACGGAAAAGAAACCATTGGTACATTTATAGCAATTTTACAATTATCTGACTTGTTGATATATCCGATTAATAGTATTTCAAGTTCTTTAATAACAGTATTTTCAATGAAAAAAGTAAAAAATGATTTATTTGAAATTTTATCTGATTGCGAATTTAAAGAAAACGAATTAGAAAAAATTGAAAAAATAGAATTTGAAAATGTTAGCTTTGCATATAATGAAAGTAAAAATGTAATTACCCATTTTTCAAATATATTTGAAAAAAATAAAAAGTATTTAATAAAAGGACAAAATGGCTCTGGAAAAAGTACAATTTTAAAATTATTATTTGGAGATTTTGAAAACTATACAGGAAATATAAAAATAAATGAAAAAAATATAAAAGAATATCCGAATATTTCAAAGAACATTGTATATGTTGAGCAAAATTCATTTTTATTTAACGAAAATATCGTTTCAAACATAACATTATTTAAAAATTTTGATGATAGCAAAATTTACGATATATTAAATAAAGTTAATTTAGATAAAAAACTTATAGAAAATAGAAACGAAAACCTAAACGAATTAAATCTTTCAATATCCGGAGGGGAAAAACAAAAAATCATAATTGCAAGAGCATTGCTAAGAGATAGTAACTTTATTGTATTTGACGAGGCAATGAGTAATGTAGATAAAAATTCTATTTCAATCATTGAAAATATGATTTTAAGCAATGAAAATTTAGGATTTATAAATATTTCCCACAATTATTCAGAAGAAAATTTACAAATGTATGACTATATCCTAGACTTTGAAAACGGAAAAGTAAATATAATGAAAAAATCCAATGTTTAAAATCATTGGATTTTTTCGTTCTCATTCAATGCGAAGTTCTGTGTAATGGTGAGTTTCTTCTTACATAATTTCTATTAATTTTCTATTTAGTTTTGAGATAGGGAGTCCTACTATATTAAAATAATCACCTTTTATGGATTTTATTAGTAGATTTCCTTTGTCTTGTATTCCATAGCCACCGGCTTTGTCAAATGGGTTTTCTGATTTAATATAATCTTCAATTAATTCTTTTTGTGTAGAATCTAGGTCATAAAAAGTTACAAAACTCTTTTCTGAAAATGTATGAAATTGTCCTTTAAAATATATTGTAACAGATGTTTGTACGATATGTTCTTTTCCGGATAAATATTCTAAAATAGATTTTGCATCATTATAGTCAAGCGGTTTTCCAAATAATTTTTTATCGTCATAAACAATTGTATCTGCCGATATAATTAATGAATCTTTATGTTTTAGACTTACGTCCTTACATTTTTCAAAGGATAGTATATCACATAATTCACTAAATTTTGATTTATTATCTTTAAATGTTTTACTTAAAAATTTTTGTTCTAATTCTCTTTCATCGATATTGGAAGAAATTATCTTAAAATCTTCAAATATATATTTTAGAAGTTCTTTTCTTCTTTGTGAGTTGCTGGCTAGTATAATATCATAATTTTTCATAAAATCCTCCTAATATATATTATAAAAATTATAACAAAAATAAAAAAACATCTCAACATTTCTTAATGTCAAGATGTATTTTTTAATCCAGTATTGCTCAACTGCCTTTGTAAAATAAGTTTTAAATTATATTAAATCAACTTTCCAGTTACTCCATACATTATCATAAAAAAGCATGATAATGTAAAAGTTGTGAAAGTTAGTAGTAATTTTAACATTTCTAGTGTTTCTATTTTTAAATTTTTATTTTTTCTTTTTTGCATAATAATTACCTCCAATTTAAAATAACTTTTTAAGTTACTAATATTATACAACTAAAAAAATAACTTGTCAAGATACTTTTTAAAGAAATTTGAAAAATTTTTTAAATAAATTGCTTTTTAAGTTATTTTGTTATATAATATATTTAGAATAGTAGAGGTGATAGTATGACTACTGGTGATAGATTAAAAGAACTTAGACAAAAAGCTAATCTTACTTTATTGGAGGCAGGTGAGCTTATTGGTACAAGTAAACAAAATTTATTCAAGTATGAGAATGATATAATAACAAATATTCCGATAGATAGATTGGTGAAGTTGGCTGAGATTTATAATTCAACGCCTATTGAAATTTTGGGTTGGGAAAATTATACAAATACTCCTAATTCAACTAAGGCATCTTTATATAATTATTTGCCTTATGGGGTTTCTGCGGGTGCTCCTGATGGTCCGAATTACGAAGTTGAACTTGAAAAAATAGAAATAAGTGATTCTGTTATGGGTCCTTATGCAAATGATGATGATATTTTAATAATGCATGTAAATGGGGAAAGTATGAATAAGGTAATTCCAAATGGAAGTTATATTGCTGTTAAATTGAATTATCCTATTTATAATTTAGAAGATGGAGATATTGTTGTATTTTCTAATAATGGGGAATATAGTTTGAAATTATTTTTTAGAGATGGGGAAGATATTATTTTTAGACCTTCTTCAACTTATCATTCATTTACGGATTTTAAATTTTCAAAAGATGAAGAATTTTCTATTTTAGGAAAAGTTGTTATGTATTGTGTTAATTTATAGTAAATTTAATTAAAAATCTAGTGCGTTTTTGCACTAGATTTTTTAAATTTTTAGTATTGCTATTGCTAAGATAAAATATATTATTAAACTTGTTGCATCTACAATAGTTGTTATGAGTGGAGCTGCAGCACTTGCAGGGTCCATTTTTAATTTTTTTGCAATTAATGGAAGTATTCCTCCAGCAATATTTGCAGAAATTAAAGATATTGTTATTGTAAGACTAACTACAAAACTTATAGCAAAGGTTATATTTTTTGAGCCAAAAATATATAATCTGACAAAATTTGTAACAAATAATATCGCTCCACAAATCAAGCCTACTGCTAATTCTTTTTTAAAAACTATAAAAATATCTTTTATATTCAAATCATCAACTGCAATTCCACGAATAACCATAGTTGAACTTTGTCCACCGGCGTTACCTGCTGTTGACATTATGATTGGAATTGATGCAGAAAGTATTGCAACAGCGCTAAGTTTATCTTCAAAGTATTGTAAAATATATCCTGTAAATGTTGCTGAAATCATTAAGATTAAGAGCCAAGATATTCTTGATTTTACCATTTCTTTTGTATCTGTTTTTAAGTATGAACCGTCAGTTGGTGTGATACCACTCATTTTATGAATATCTTCTGTTGCCTCTTCGTTCAAAATATCCAAAACGTCATCGGCAGTAACGATACCTATTAAACTGTTATGGTCATTTAAAACACAAATAGTCGTTAAGTCGTATTTACTTAGTATAGACGCAACTTCTTCTTGGTCGGTGTTTGTATAGACATAGTGAATATTTTTATCCATTATATCCGAAATTAATTTATCATTTTTAGAAACAATTATATCTCTTAAATTTACAATTCCAACTAAAACTCTTTTTTTATCTATTACAAAACATACGTTTACGGTTTCGGCAATTTCAGCTTGTTTTTTTATTTTTGTAATAGCCTCTGCAACAGTATCTTCTTCTAAAAGTTCTACAAAGTCGGTGCTCATAACAGAGCCGGCAGTATTTTCTTCATAACTTAAAAGATGATTTATTTCTTTTCTATGTTCAGGAGAAACATTATCCAAAATATGTTTAATTACATTTGATGGCATTTCTTCAAGGAAATCTATAATATCATCACTAAACATATTATCCAAAATACTTTTTAATTCAACAGAAGATAGAGCTGATGCTAAACTTTCTTGATATTCAGGCTCTAAGTAGCTGAATAGTTCTGCTGAAATATCTTTTGGCAATATTTTAAAAACAAATAATGCTTGGTCCAATTCTAATTCAATAAATATTTCACTTAAGTCAACAATATTATATTCATCAAAAATTTCTCTTATCAATAATACCTTTTTTTCTTTTATAAGTTCAGGAAGTAGGGAAGATAATTGCTCTTTACTGTATTCTAAAAAATTATACTCCATAGATTCCACCTCCTAAAAACATTGATGCTAACGCAAAATAAATTGTTAATGAAATTGCATCACAAACAGTTGTTAAAATCGGTCCACTCATTGACGCAGGGTCTTGCTTTAATGTACTTGCAAATAAAGGCAAAAGACCACCGATTAAATTTGCAATGGTTATAATTATATAAATAGTTGCAGAAATTAAAATTGCGATAGAGAGTGATACTTTAGGCATAAATATTAAAATTCTTAAAATATTTACCGTAAATAATATTGCTCCTAAAATTAGGGAATTTAAAAGTTCTGTTTTTATTACATATTTAAAATCACTTATACTTAAATTATCTATTGCTATTCCTCTTACTACCATTGCACTTGATTGACTTCCGGCATTTCCGGCTGTATCCATTAACATGGGAATAAATATAACAAGTGATGGAATTTTTAAAGTTAAATCACTATTTTTGGTTAAAATTATTCCGGAAACAGTAGCAGAAACCATCAAAATTAAAAGCCAAGTTATTCTACTTTTTACCATTTCAATTATTGGCATATTTATATAAGAACCTTCTATTGGAGTGATACCACCCATTTTTTGTAAGTCTTCAGTAACTTCATCTTGAATGATATCATAAACATCATCAATTGTTATAATACCTATAAGACGGTGTTGGTCATTTACAACAGGAAGTACAATTAAATCGTATTTTGTAAATATCTTAGAAACTTCTTCTTGGTCTTCATCACATTCAACAGAAATAACATCTGTTTCTATAATATCAGAAATTAATGTATTTGCAGGAGATAATAATATACTTCTCATCGAAACAAATCCTAAAAGAATGTGTTGGTCATTAGTTATATAGCAGTAAGAAATGGTTTCAGCAAGTCTTTCCTTATCTTTAATCATTTCTAAAGCCTCATCAGTTGTTATTTCAGGGTCTAACTCAACATAGTCGGTACTCATAACAGAACCGGCGCTATTTTCTTTAAAGTTTAAAATCATATTGATTTCACTTCTTCTTTGATTAGATGCAGAATTTAAAACCCTTTTTACAATATTTGCAGGAAGTTCTTCTAAAAATTCACTAATATCATCTGTAAACATATAGTCCAGCATTATTTTTATTTCATGATCTTGTAGTCCATTTATTACTTCTTGTTTCATATTTTGGGGTAAATAAGCAAAAATCTCAGCAGTTTTTTCTTTTTTAATAACTTTAAACATAAATAAAATTTCTTTTATTTCAAAATATTCTTCAAATATATTTGCAAGAGTTACTTCGTTTGTATCATAAATTATATCTCTTAAATGAAAAATATTTTTTTCTTCTAAATAAATTTTTAATTCGTTAGCAATGATTTTACTTTTTTCTAAAGAATTTTCTTTTAAATCCATAAAACACCTCCTATAAAAATTTTTAGAAATATATATTAATATTATATCATATTTCCATTTTAATAAATTTAAAAAGGTAAATATGATGAAATAAATATTCTTTTACACAAGAATCGTAAATTCATATTTATTATATCATATTTTTTGATTTGGATAAATTTATTTTGATTTAAAAAATATTTAAATAAAATTTGATAATATAATTTTTATAAATTTTAAATGTTTTTATAAATTTTTTGCTTGAAAAATTTTTATTAAAATGTTGAAAATTTAATCTTTTTGTGTTATAATTCAATGTGAATATATTTGTTTAAATCAAAATTTTACTTTTGTTTAGTTACAAAAATAAAATATATTGAAATTAAGGTGAGAAGATGAGAATAATATCTGGAAAAAAAAGGGGATTGAGTTTATTATCTCCTACAGATTATAATGTTAGACCTACTACCGATAAGGTAAAAGAATCTATTTTTAATATTCTATTTGATATAGATTCAAAATCAATTGTGTTAGACCTATTTTGTGGTAGTGGTGCTATGGGTATTGAATTTTTAAGTAGAGGAGCTGAGAGGGTTTATTTTTGTGATTTATCTACGGATAGTTTAAAAATTACAAAACAAAATCTTGAAAAAGCTAATTTTTTAGAAAATTCAATAATTATAAATAAAGATTATATGGCTTCTTTAAATTATTTTTATGATAATAATTTAAAGTTCGATTATATATTTTTAGACCCACCGTACAAAGAAGAATATATTAAAAAATCATTAGATTTTATTTGGAATAACAATATTTTAAATGATGATGCTGTAATTATTGTTGAAACGGATAAAGATATTGTTATAGAAAATTTTGAAATTATAAAAGAAAAAAAATATTCTAAAACTAAGGTAATATTTTTAGAAAGGAAAATCTAAATATGAAAGTAGTTTTTCCGGGAAGTTTTGACCCTATAACCAATGGTCATAAGAGTATTATTTTGAAAATACTAGATATTTTTAAATCAGTAGATGTCGTTGTTTTAAATAATATAAATAAAAATCATCTTTTTTCTATTGAAGAAAGAAAAGATATTATTTTAAATATATTTAAAAATTATGAAAATGTTAGAGTAAATACTTATAACGGACTTTTAGCTAATTATGTTAAAGAAAATGATGTTAATCTTTTAGTTAGAGGTGTTAGAAATTCTTTAGATTTTGAATCTGAAAAGATTAATGCTAAAGTTAATAAAGAACTTTGTGGAGTAGAAACATTATTATTGTTTTCAGAGAGTTCTGATGAGTGTATTAGTTCTAGTGTTGTTAAAGATGTATTTTTAAATGGTGGCAATGTTGATTTATATGTAGATAAAATTGTTTTAGATATGTTATATAGAAAATTTAGGAGGAATGGATAATGGAAATTTTAGAATTAATTGACCGTATTGAAGATTTAGTAGAAGAAAGCTCAAGTTTACCTTTTTCAAAGAAAGTTATGGTAGATTCTGAGGCGTTATTTTTTATTTTAAAAGAAATGAGAGAAAGTATTCCGGAAGAAATTAAACAAGCTGAATGGATTCAAGAAGAAAAAGATAGAATATTAAACGATGCATCCAAAGATGCTAACCAAATTTTAGAACAAGCAAATAATGAATCTTATAGAATTAAAGCTGATGCTGAAGCTAGATATGAAAAGATGATTAACGAAAGTGATGTTGTTGTTGCTGCCGAAAGTAAAGCAAATGAAATTTTATTAAAGGCTGAACAAAATGCTAAAACTATCAGAATACAAACTAATACTTATGTAGATGATGTTTTATCAAAAACTCAAGAAAAATTAAGAGATTTAATTACTGTTTTAGATACTAACAGAAGTGAATTGAGAAAATAATCGGAGATATAATGAATAAAGTTACTGAAAATTTAACTTTAGAAATTGATGATATTAAAAATTTATTTGGAAACTTAGATTCTAACATTGATTTAATTTCTAAAGAATTTGATGTATTTATAAAAAATAATGATGTTGGTTTATCTATTACCGGAGATGAAAAAATGGTTTTATTATGTATAAAAACCATTGAGTTTTTAGTTAAAGATGGTATGTCTGAAAGTATAGATAAACAAAAAATTTCTTATGTAATTGAGAAAGTAAAGGAAGAAAACAAAGAAATATTAAATGATTGGTTAGACTATACTATTTGTTTAAATTCAAAATTAAAGCCTATAAAACCAAAAACATTAGGTCAAAGAAAATATATTTCTGCAATAGAGGATAATGTAATTACTTTTGGTATTGGTCCGGCAGGAACCGGAAAAACTTTTTTGGCTATTGCTATGGCTGCAAAAGCATTAAAAAATAATTCGGTATCAAAGATAATTTTGACTAGACCAGCAGTTGAGGCAGGAGAAAATTTAGGATTTTTACCTGGAGATTTACAAGAAAAGATAGACCCTTATTTAAGACCTTTATATGATGCTTTATATAATATATTGGGATATGATAATTTTCTTAGATTAAAAGAAAAGGGGATTATTGAAGTTGCTCCTTTAGCATATATGAGAGGAAGAACTCTGGATAATGCTTTTATAATTCTTGATGAGGCACAAAATGCTACTAATGAACAAATGAAGATGTTTTTAACAAGAATAGGATTTGAATCTAAAGCTGTTATAACTGGAGATATTACTCAAATAGATTTAGGAAAGAGAAAAAGTTCCGGTCTTGTTTCAGTTAGTAAAATTTTGAAAAATATAAAGGGTATTAACTTTAATTATTTTGATAGCTCTGATGTTGTAAGACATAGTATAGTTATGAAGATAATAGAAGCATATACTAAATATGAAGATAGTCTAATGGAGAAAAAATAACTATGAATATTCTTTTTGATAATAGACAAGATTTTTTTGTTATCTCAGAAGAACTTAAAGAAAAAATTGAAAAATGTATTAAAACAGCTTTAAATATTGAAAATCACATAATAGATAATGTTGAAGTATCTGTTTCTTTTGTTACCAATGAGGAAATAAAGAATATAAATTCTGAATTCAGAAATATTGACAGGGAAACAGATGTTTTGTCTTTTCCTATGGATTTTGAATTTTTTGAAGAAGGAATGCCTTTTATTTTAGGTGATATTATAATTTCAACAGAAAAGGCTGTTGAACAGGCAAAAGAATTTGGACATAGTATTGATAGAGAAATTTTATATTTAGTTTGTCATTCTGTATTTCATTTGTTAGGATATGACCATATGGAAGAAAATGAAAAAATAATTATGAGAAGTAAAGAAAAAGAAACCATGAAGTTAATGGAAGTTTTTAAAGATGAAGAAAAATTCTAATTTTTTAGAAAGTTTTGTTTGCGCTTTCAAAGGGATAGTTTATGTATTTAAAAATGAGAGAAATTTTAAATTTCATATATTATTTTCTGCTTTAGTATTACTTTGTTCTTTATTTTTTAAATTATCTTATATAGAATTGTCTGTAATATTAATTATGATAGCTATTGTTTTAACTTTAGAAATTATTAATACTATTATTGAAAATATTATGGATTTTTTATGTAAAGATTATAATGTAAATATAAAAATAATTAAAGATATGGCATCTGGTGCAGTCTTGGTTTCAGCTTTTATATCAATAATTGTTGGACTTTTGATATTTGTACCAAAGATAATCATTATGTTGGGTGATTAAATGAATATTTATGAAAAATTGGTAGAATGTGCTTTAGATAGTCAAAAAATGGCATATACTCCTTATTCTAATTTTAAAGTAGGAGCATCTGTGTTGACAGACTCAGATAAAATATATGGAGGCTGTAACATAGAAAATGCATCATATACTCCGACTGTTTGCGCAGAACGTGTAGCTATATTTAAAGCTATATATGATGGAGAAAAGAAAATAAAAAAAATTGCAGTTGTTGGAAAAGAAAATTCTTTTACTTATCCTTGTGGCGTTTGCAGACAAGTTATAAGAGAATTTTGTACAAATGATTGTGAAATTATTATAGTTAAAAATAGAGAAGAATATAAGGTAATAAAATTTTCTGAACTTTTACCTTATAGTTTTGGACCAGAGGATTTATAATATGGAAAGTATAAAGTCAGGATTTGTTAGTATTATTGGCAGGTCAAATGTTGGAAAATCAACTTTATTAAATAGGATTATTGGTGAAAAAATCTCAATTATTTCAAATAAACCCCAAACTACAAGAACAAATTTAAAATTGATATATAATTCCTTGGATTCTCAAATAATATTTGTTGATACTCCGGGGGTACAAAATCCAAAAAATAAATTAGGAGAGTTTATGTTAAAAGAGGCAAGAACCTCTCTTAAAGATGTTGATTTGATTTTGTATATGGTAGATGCTAATTTTGAAATTGGAGAGTTAGATAGTTCTATAATTGAAATGCTTAAGAAAATAAATCTTCCAAAACTTTGTATTGTAAATAAAATAGATACATTAAACACCGAAGAATTATCTAAACTTATTACAAAATATGAGGATATGAAATTATTTGATAATATTGTCCCTATATCAGCATCTGAAGGAACAAATGTTTATAACTTAATAAATGAAATAAAATCTTTTTTACCTTATGGTCCTAAATATTATTCTGATGATATGATTACAGACCAAACTGAAAGAGAAATTGTTGGAGAAATAATTAGGGAAAAGACACTTAATTTATTGAGAGATGAAATTCCTCACGGTATAAATATTTTAATTGAAAAATTTTCTATTAGAAAAAATAAACCTATTATAGATATTGACGCAACAATTTGTGTCGAAAAAAAATCACATAAAGGAATGGTAATAGGTAAAAATGGAGCTATGATTTTAAAAATTGGAAAATCTGCTAGAATGGATATTGAAAAATTTTTAGATTCAAAAGTTAATTTAAAATTATTTGTTAAAATAGACGACGACTGGAGAAATAAATCATTCAAGGTGAAAGAATTTGGATATTTTAAAAAATAATATTTATAATAATGTAAATGGTTTTATTATTTCAGAAAATACTTATTTAAATAAAGGAAAAATATTTAGAGTTTATACAGATAAATTTGGACTTATTTCTATTTATAGTAAAAATACTGAAATGTATTTATCTATGTATTCTAATTACAATTTCAATTTAACATATGGAAATGAATTTTTTTACTGTAATGAATATGAAATGGTAGAATTTGTATCTTTTAAATCGAAAGAACATATTTTATTTTTGAATATTCTTACAGAAATAATTTTAAAAACTAATGTTCAAGAATTAAAAAATTTAGAAGTTTATAATTTAATTAAGGATATACTGAATGTAGAAAAAGTAGATTACAAAATAATTTTAACATATTTTTCAATTAAGTATTTAGCATTTAATGGTTATCATATATTATTTGAAAATATAAAAAATTTTGAAAAATTTAATTTTGATATATCTGAATTGGTTATAAATTCTAACTCAATTTTTAATTATAAATACAATTACATAATAAATAAATATGAGTATAATTATATTTATTTTCTATATAATTTAGAATCCTTTGAAAATTTTGATTCAAACAAGTTTGAAGTTAATTATTCTAGGATTCTCGGCATAATGCTTAACGCTTTATGTTTAAATTTTAATATTTATAAATTAAATAGTTTTAACTTAAGGTGATTGATATGGCTTATATAAAGAAAGAAAAAATTGAAGAAATTAAAGAAAAATCAGATATTGTTTCTGTTGTAAGTGATTATTTACCTGTTAAAAAAAGTGGAAGATATTATATGGGAAATTGTCCTTTTCATCATGAAAAGACTCCTTCTTTTTTTCTTTATCCGGAAACTAATACATTTCATTGTTTTGGTTGTGGGAAACATGGAGATAGTATTTCATTTTTAATGGAATTAGAATCTTTAGATTATGTTACTACATTAAAAAAATTAGCCGAAAAATTTGGCATAGAATTAGAGTATGAAAATAATTTTGATTCATTTAATAAAAAAAACTTTGATAAGTATTATGAGGTTAATGAATTTGTTGCAAAATTTTATTATAGAAAAATGTTAGAAAATTCTGTTCCAAAACAATATTTAGCTAAAAGAGGAATTAATCCTAAATCAATTAATATTTTTTTGATTGGTTATGCTGATGAAAATTGGAAATCTCTATATAATGAATTAAAAGCAAAAAACTTTGATATAAAAATTGCCGAAGAACTTGGACTTATAATAAAAATTAAAACTGGCGATTATATTGATAGATTTAGAAATAGAATTATGTTTCCTATTTTAAATAAGGATAAAAAAATAATAGGTTTTGGTGGAAGAACTATTGTAAATGACAATGCAAAATATCTTAATTCACCAGAAAGTGTTATTTTTAAAAAAGGAGATAATGTCTATGCTATTGATAAAATTGTAGAAAATAATATTAGAGATAAAATATTAATTGTTGAAGGATATATGGACGTTATTTCTTTATATCAAAGTGGAATAAATTATGTTGTTGCAGGACTTGGAACTGCATTTACCGAAAATCAAGCAAGGTTAGTAAAAAGATATTCAAGAGAGAATGTATATTTGTGTTATGATGGAGATAATGCAGGAATAAGCGCAACTAATAAAACTAATTCCGTTTTTAATGAAATTTCAATTAAACCAAATATTATAGTTCTTCCAGATAAATTAGACCCGGATGATTATATAAAAAAATATGGACTTTATGGATTTAATAAACTTTTAGAAAGTCCGTATGATATTAATGGTTTTAATTATGAAAATTTGAAAAAAAACAAAAAAAATACCAATTCTATAACAGAAAATACAATTTTTTATGAAAATGTTTTAAGTTTTTTAACTAAAATAGATACAAATATATTAAGAGATTTATATATAAATAAAATTTCAAGTGATTTTGGTTTAGATGTAAACTCACTAAAAGAAGATTTTAATAAATTTGATAAAAAAGAAGAAAATTATAAAGAAACTGAAGAGAATAAAGAGTTTCAAATAGATTATAAAAGTGAAAATTTGTTATTAAACTCTGACAAAAAAGTTTTAATAATGGGTATTATATTATTAATGAAGTGTGAAGAGAATATTTCAAATATTCTTCCTAAATTAGGAAAAATGTCTAAATATTCCAATTTATATGATATTTTTTCTTATGTTGAAAATAATGCGAAAAATAATACTATAACTATTCCGTCCATGCTAATTGATAAATTTAAAAATAGTGTAGAAAAGTTAAAGATTGTAGATTATATAATAAAATGTTATAAAGAAAAAATTAATCTATCAACTTTAGATTATGTTAAATTATTAGATATATCTATTATAAATTTTGAAATTAGAAGAGTTACCAAAAATATTGAGAAACTAAGAGAAATGGACAAAAATAATGATGACGTAGTTTCCAATTTGAATTTCAACATTGAAAAATTAATGGAATTAAATAGGAATCTTAAGAGTATGGAGAAAGGGGCTCATCGTGGATAATAAATTGAATGATATTGAATATGATGAAGTAAAAATTTTAATTATAGAAGAACTTACAAAATATGCTAATGAACATAATGGTTTTGTTAATAATAAGTATCTTGAATCTTTAGATTTATTTAATTTGGTAGATATTGATGATATTGAAGAGATAAAATCTAAATTAGCTGAAAATCAAATTGAATTTATTGATGAATCTGAAAATTTAGAAGATATTGAAATTGATGATGATTTAATAGATTTAGAAGATGAAAAAGAAGATAATGAAGATGAAGAAATAAAATTAGAGGATTTTTCTGATTTAAAAGGTTTTAACATTGATGACCCCGTAAAAATGTATTTAAAAGAAATAGGAAAAATTCCACTACTTAGTGCTGATGAAGAAAGAATTTTGGCTGAAGATATGGAATCTGGAAGTGTTGAGGCTAAGAAAAAACTTGCTGAAACGAATTTAAGACTTGTAGTTAGTATAGCTAAAAGATATGTTGGTAGAGGAATGCAATTTTTGGACTTAATACAAGAAGGTAATATGGGTCTTATGAAAGCTGTTGAAAAATTTGATTTCAGAAGAGGCTTTAAGTTTAGTACTTATGCTACTTGGTGGATAAGACAAGCTATTACTAGGTCAATAGCAGACCAAGCTAGAACTATAAGAATTCCTGTTCATATGGTTGAAACTATAAACAAATTAGTTAGAATTGAAAGACAATTAGTTCAAGAGTTAGGTAGGGAACCAACTAATGAAGAAATTTCTGAACATATGGGAATTGAAGTTGATAAAGTAAATGAAATTAGGAAAATTGCTCAAGAACCTGTAAGTTTAGAAACTCCTATCGGTGAAGAAGATGATAGCCATTTAGGAGATTTCATTGAAGATGAAACAGCTATAGCTCCAGATGAAGCGGCTAATTTTTCAATGTTAAAGGAACAATTAAATCAAGTTTTAAGTACGCTTTCAGAAAGAGAAAAGAAAGTTTTAGAACTTAGATTTGGTCTTAATGATGGAACTCCTAGAACTTTAGAAGAAGTAGGTAAAGAATTTGAAGTTACTAGAGAAAGAATTAGACAAATCGAAGCTAAAGCTCTTAGAAAATTAAAACACCCTAGTAGAAGTCAAAAATTAAAAGACTTTTTGGAATAGAATTATGATTAGTTTAAGGTTAAATGAGATTTGCAATTTAGTTGATAAAAATTCAATTGTTGCAGATATAGGGACTGACCACGGTATAATTCCTATGATGCTATCAAAAAATTGCATATCAAAAAAAATAATCGCAACAGATATTAGTAAAAATTCTTTAGAAAAATTAGAAAAGAAATTGATATTAAATGATAATATAACAAATATTGAAACCAGAGTATCAGACGGCTTAGACTGTTTAGATGAATTTGAAGTTGATACTATAATTATATCCGGTATGGGTGGAATTCTAATTAAAGAAATTTTAGAAAGAAACTTAAATATTGCTAAAAGTGCCAACTATTTAATTTTATCTCCAAATAATTCTTTAGATGTTTTAAGAAAAATTTTATATGAAAATAATTTTTTTATAGAAAAAGAAAAAGATGTTTTTGAAAATCAAAAATATTACCAAATTTTGAAGGTAAAAAGAGGTAAAGATTTCTATAAAAATGAATACGAATATTTATATGGAAAATTACTTATAAAGAATAAATCTGAAAATTTGAAATTATTTTTAGAAAATGAAATAAAAAAATATGAAAGCATTTTAGAAAAAATAAATATTGAAAGCAAAGATAATGAGAGAATATTAGAATTAAATGGTTTAATTGATGAAATTAGAGGTATCTTAAGTGAATTTTAAAATAAAAGATTTGATTGAATTATTGGACAGAGAATATTCATTTGATTTACAAGAAGATTGGGACAACTCTGGTTTTCAAATTGGAAATTTAGAAGATGAACTGACAGGGATATTATTAGCTATGGATATTTCAGTAAATTCCATTAATTATGCAATAGAAAATAATATAAATTGTATTTTAACTCATCATCCATTGTTTTTTGAAAAAATTAAAAATTTAGAGGCAAAATCCGGTAGTTACAAAAAATTAGAATTATTGATAAAAAATAGTATCAATGTAATATCTATACATACTCCTTTAGATTTACACCAAAATGGAATTAGTAAATTTTTAGCAGATAAATGTTTTTTAAATAATCAAGAAATTTTTATTAATTATAAAAACTCGGCAGGTTATGGTATAGTAGGGATTATTGAAAATCAAAAGTTTATAGATTATATTTCTAAGTTGAAAAATAATTTTGAAAATCCTATAATATATTTTGGAGATATCGATAAACACATTTCTAAAATTGCAGTATTAGGTGGTTCAGGAGCTTTTTCAATAAAAGATGCTATTAATAAAAATATTGATTTATTAATCAGTGCTGATTTTAAATATCACGATATCCAATTTGCATTGGAGAATAATCTTAATATAATTGATTTAGGACACTATGAATCAGAGATTTTTGGATTATTTTCATTAAAAAATTTCTTAATGAAAGAAAATTGTGATTTTAAAATATTAATTTATGAAAATAATATATTTAAAAGAAATATATTTTAATTTAATTAAGTAAGACAGACAATCGCGTGAATTTTTACGAGGAAAGTCCGTGCACCACAGAGCAGGATGCTGGATAACGTCCAGTGGGGGCGACCCTAAGGCTAGTGCAACAGAGATATACCGCCATTTTTATGGTAAGGGTGGAAAGGTGAGGTAAGAGCTTACCAGCATATAGGAGACTATGTGGCTATGTAAACCCCATTCGGTGCAAGATCAAGATTGGACTTTTGTAGTTGCTCGCTACGTCCATAGGTAGATTGCTTGAACAAATTGGTAACAATTTGTCTAGATAGATGATTGTCAAATACAGAACACGGCTTATAGTTTTGCTTAATATTTATAATAATTAAATATAAGGTATTGCCTTATATTTTTTTATTATGAAATAACAAGGTTCTCAGATATACATAGAATGTAGAGCATCGTGGAAAGATGAGGGGCTTATTATATAACAAATTTCAAAAAAATTTACAAGATATTTATATCTTGTGATTATAGATTATACTTTTATATAGGAGGAAGTTTTAATGAATTTTAAAAGAAAAATATTAAATTTTATAAAAAAAGAAAATTATATTCCATTAACAAATAAAGAACTAGCAGTTGCTTTAGATATTCCGTTTAATGATTTAAAGAAATTTTTCAAAATATTAGATTCTCTTGTTGAAAGTAAAATCTTATCAATAAATGATAATAAATACAATATTTATGAAAAAATGAAAACTTTAAAAGGTAAAGTAACTTTTACTCCAAAAGGTAATGCCTTTTTTATTTCAGAAGGTATGGAGGATATTTTTATTCCTAAAAATGAATTAAATAATGCTAACCATAATGATGAAGTTGAAATAGAAATTATAAAAGAAAAAAGTTTGAAATCAAAAGCTGAAGGTAGAGTTGTTAATGTATTAAATAGAAATTCAAATTTAATTGTTGGTACTTTTACTGAAAATAAAAATTTTGGATTTGTAGTTCCTGATGATAATAAATGTAATTATGATGTTTTTATCAAAAAAGGTGATAAAAATGGTGCTAAAACTAATGATAAAGTTGTTTGTAAATTAATTGAATTTCCAGATAAAAGAAGAAATCCTGAAGGAGTTATAATTGAAGTTCTTGGAAACAAAGAAGATAAGAATGTTCAAATAATATCTTTGCTTAAAGATATGGAAATTCCTTATAAATTTTCAAATAAAATAAATAAAGAGCTTGAAGAAATTTCACAGCTTGATATAAAAAAGGAAATAAAAAACAGAGTTGATTTTAGAGATTTATTTACTGTAACCATTGATGGAGCAGATTCCAAAGATTTTGATGATGCGATTTCTATTGATAAAAAAGGAAATGATTATATACTATATGTTCACATAGCAGATGTATCTTATTATGTAAAAAAAGATAGTAAAATAGATAAAGAGGCGTACAAGAGGGGAAATAGTGTATATTTATTTGATTTTGTTGTGCCTATGTTACCCGAAATATTATCAAATGGATTATGCTCATTAAATCCTAATACTGATAGATTAGCTATGACTGTAAAAATGGTTATAGCTAAAAATGGAAATGTTAAAGAATATAAATTTTATGAATCCGTTATAAACAGTAATTATAGATTAGTTTATGATGATGTAACTAATTTTTTAGAAGGTAAAAAGCATTTTTATTCCGATGAAATATTAAAAGAAAAATTGTTAATTATGCAAGAATTAGATGATATCTTAACAACTAAGAGAAAAAATAGAGGAACGATAGACTTTAATTTCCCGGAAGTTGCAATAACTTTTAATAAAGATGGAAGTGTTGAAAATATATCTAAAAAAGAACTAGGTATAGCAAATAGAATAATAGAATCATTTATGATATGTACAAATGAAGTAGTTGGAAAGCATTTTGCAGATTTTGATATTCCTATAATATATAGAATTCATTCAAAGCCGACTGAAGAAAAATTAGAAACATTAAGAAATTATTTTAAACGTTTAAATATAGAAATGAAACCTATAGATATGATTTCTTCTAAATATTTAAGTGAATTAGTTGAACAATTTAAAGATACTAATAAATCAAGTTTTGTGAATTATTCTATTTTGAGGTCTATGAGTAAAGCACAATATTCTTCAAATATTGATATACATTTTGGCTTATCAACATTTTTATATTGTCATTTTACTTCTCCTATAAGAAGATATGCTGATTTAACTGTTCATAGAAGTTTAAAAAATTATTTACATTCCAATAATGATTTACCTAAAAATTATTTGAGCTACTTAAATATAACAGCAAATCATATAAATGATACTGAAATATTAGCTGTTGATGCTGAAAGAAAACTTGAAGATATTAAAAAAGTTGAATTTATGAAAAATAAAGTAGGGCAAGTATTTGAAGGTATTATTGTTTCTGTTACTTCTTTTGGACTTTTTGTTCAATTGGAAAATACAGTAGAAGGACTTATTAGATATGAAGATATGACTGATGATTATTATATATTTGATGAAGAAAGTTTGACTGCTGTTGGCAAAAGAGGAAATAATATTTTTGATATAGGTATGAATGTAGAAGTTGTTGTTGCAAAAGTTAACGAATTAACTAATGAAATAGACTTTTATTTGAATAGGTGATATTATGAGAGATAAAACTAGTATAAAAATAATAGCAAATAATAAAAAAGCAAGACACGATTATTTTATAGAAAATACTTATGAAGTTGGAATTTCTCTTGCAGGAACTGAAGTTAAAAGTATTAGACAAGGAAAAGTTTCGATTAAAGAAAGCTATTGTCAAATAAAAAATGGAGAAGTTTTTATTATTGGTATGAATATCACTCCTTATGACCATGGAAATATATTTAATTTAGAACCTACAAGAGAAAGAAAACTACTTTTAAATAAAAAAGAAATAAATAAACTTATTGGGCAAACAAAAGAAAGGGGATATGCGTTAATTCCTCTAAATATTCATCTAAAAAACGGATGGATAAAATTGGATATAGCGCTTGCTCGTGGTAAGAAAAATTATGATAAAAGAGATAGTATGCTCGAAAAAGAACACGAAAGAAAAATCCAATATGCCTTAAAAAGTAAATATAAATAGAGGTGAAATTTTTGAATAAAAAATATACAATTATAACTTATGGTTGTCAAATGAATCATCACGATTCAGAAAAAATAGCTTATCTGTTAGAAACTTTAGGTTATACAAAAGAAAATGATATTGAAAAATCAGATTTTATAATTTATAATACATGTTTAGTTAGAGAAAATGCAGAACTTAAAGTTTATGGACAACTAGGAGCATTGAAAAATTTAAAAAGAAAGAAACCGGAAATGATTATAGCTGTTTGTGGTTGTATGATGCAAACGGGCGATGCAAGAGCAACTATAATTTCAAAATATAAACATGTTGATATAATTTTTGGAACTAAAAACATTTCAAGGCTACCATCCCTTGTTGCAAGACATAGAAGTACTGGAGAAGTTATTGTTGACATAGAGGAAGAAGATATTATAGATGATGAAACTCCAATAAATAGAGAGCATCCATTTATTGCTTATGTAAATATAATGACCGGTTGTAATAACTATTGTACTTTCTGCATAGTTCCTTATGCCAGAGGAAAAGAAATTAGTAGAACTCCGGAAAGTATAATTAATGAAATAAAAGAATTGGCAAAAAAAGGATATAAAGAAATAACTTTATTAGGACAAAATGTTAACTCTTATGGAAAAACTTTAAGACCAAGAGTTACTTTCCCAGAATTGTTAAAGATGGTTAATGAAATTGAAGGAATAGAAAGAATAAGATTTTTAACAAGTCATCCTAAAGATTGCTCAGATGAGCTAATAGATGCAATAGCAAATTTAGATAAAGTATGCGAAAATATTCATCTACCTTTCCAATCAGGTAGTAATAGAATATTAAAAAATATGCATAGAATTTATACGAGAGAACATTATCTAGAACTTATTAAAAAACTTAAAGAAAAAGTACCAAATATTACACTTTCAACAGATATAATTGTTGGATTCCCGGGAGAAACAGAAGAAGATTTTCAAGATACTTTAAGTTTAGTTGAAGAAGTTGGATATGACCAAGGTTTTACTTTCTTATATTCTATAAGAAAAGGTACAAAAGCTGCTGAAATGCAAGACCAAATACCTCATGATGTAAAACAAGAAAGATTCCAAAGATTAGTTGACTCAATGTATAAAATATTTTATGAAAAAAATAAAGAGTGCTTAGGACAAACTCTCGAAGTGCTTGTTGAAGGTCCTAGTAAAAATAATCCTGAAATTTTAACAGGAAGAACTAGAGGATATAAATTAGTACATTTTAAAGGTGGTTCAAGAAATATTGGACAGCTGGTAAATATTAAAATAACTGGACATAATTCATTTGCACTTGAAGGAGAAATGCTTTAATAAGGAGTTAATATGAGTAATTTTACACCAATGATGAAACAATATTTAGAAGTTAAGTCTAATTATAGTGATTGCATTATTTTTTATAGATTAGGTGATTTTTATGAAATGTTTTTTGATGATGCGAAAATTGTTTCAAAAATATTAGATTTAGCACTAACAAAAAGAGATTGTGGTGGTGGAGAAAGAGCACCAATGTGTGGAATTCCACATCATGTAGTAAATCAATATTTATATAAATTAGTTTCTCAAGGTTTTAAAGTTGCTATATGTGAACAAGTTCAAGACCCTAAACTTGCAAAAGGAATTGTAAAAAGAGAAGTTATTAAATTAGTTACTCCTGGAACTATTGATGAATTTGATGAATTAGCTACTAATAAAAATAATTATATTATGAGTGTGTATATGGATTCTACGAATTTAAGTATTACATATTCTGATATTTCTACAAGTGAAATATTTTGCACTAATATTTTTGAAATGAATAGAGATAATTTAATTAGTGTATTAGAAGAAGAAGTAATTCGTACAAATCCTTCTGAAATTATAATAAATTCAAATATATTAAAATCTTTAGAAAAAAGTGTTATTAAATTATTTAAAAATTTGAGAATTATTTATACTAAAGTAGATATTGACCATAATTTTAAATCTTTGAAGGAAAATAATGAACAATTTTACTTAGATAATCTAAATAATAAGATTTTACTCTTTTCAATAGATAATTTTTATAGTTATGTATGTAGATTCAATGTAAAATTAAATGATTTTAAAAATGTAAACATATATGAATTAAGTGATTATTTAAGAATAGATGCAAATTCAAGGATTAATTTAGAATTAAAGAAAAATAATTTCAGTAATGATATTAAAGGTTCTTTACTTTCTGTTATAAACTATACAAAAACTCCTATGGGATTTAGATTATTAAATAAGTGGTTAGACCAACCTCTTCTTGAAATTGATAAAATAGTTAGAAGACAATCTTTAGTTGAAGAATTGGTTTTAAATTCTAATTTTAGAAATGAATTAGAAGAATTGTTGAGTAATATTTCAGATATTGAAAGAATTAATTCAAAAATTTCTTTTGGAAATTGTAATGGTAGAGATTTAATTCATCTAAAAAATTCTTTATCTAGTATTCCAAAAATGAAAAATTTATTTTTAAATAGTAATACTTTATTTTCAAATATTGTTTCAAATATTCCGGAAACTAAAGATATTTATAATCTCATAGATTCATCAATACTTGAAGATGTTGGAATTCTAATAAAAGATGGTAATCTTATTAAAGTAGGATATGATGAAGAATTAGATTTAATTAGAAATAATAAGATTGTTGGAAAAGAAAGATTAATTCAATATGAAGTAGAACAAAGAAATATTACTGGTATAAAAAATTTAAGACTAGTATTTAATAAAAAAACAGGTTATTTTTTTGAAGTTACTAAATCTTATCAAAATCTAGTTCCAGATTATTTTGAATTAAAGCAAACTTTAACTAATGCAAATAGATATAAAACAAATGAACTTACTATTATAGAAAATATGATTTTCGGTTCAGAAGGCGATGTTGTAGAAAAGGAATATGAATTATTTGTCGCTATAAGAAATACTATAAAATTGAATATAAAAAGGCTACAAAAATTATCGGATATGATTTCTTTTATAGATTCTATTTTTTCTTTATCTGTTGTTGCATTTAAAAATAATTATTGCAAACCAACATTGAACAATGAAGGAATATTAGATATAAAAGATGGAAGACACCCTGTTATAGAAAGCTTTTTAAGTTCGATAAATGAATTTATTCCAAACGATACGAATATAGGACAAAAAGATAATTTGATTCAAATTATAACAGGTCCAAATATGAGTGGCAAATCTACTTATATTAGACAAGTCGCTCTCATAGTTATACTTGCTCAGATAGGTTCATTCGTGCCTGCAAGTAGTGCAAATATTTCTATTGTAGATAAAATATTTACTCGTATAGGGGCATCAGATAATCTATATAAAGGTGAAAGTACATTTATGGTAGAAATGAAAGAAGTTAATAATATTTTAAGATATGCAACTAAAAATAGCTTACTTATCCTTGATGAAGTTGGTAGGGGAACTTCTACTTTTGATGGATTGAGTTTAGCTTGGGCTATTGTTGAATACATTTCAAAAAATATAAAATCTAAAACATTATTTGCTACGCATTATCACGAATTAATTGACTTAGAAAATATTTTTCCGGATATAAAAAATAAGCATATAGAAGTTATTGAAGATAAAGAAAATGATGATATAGTCTTTTTAAGAAAAATAATGAATGGGGGAGCGAATAAAAGTTATGGTATTGAAGTTGCAAAACTTGCAGGACTACCTATTGATGTTATAAATCGTTCAAAAAATATTTTAGATAGTATTGAAAAGAAAGAAGTTGAAATAGAAAAAGATATTCTTAAATCATCAAATGAAACCACTTCTAAAGTAAATAATACTATAATTACTAATTTGAGTAATATAAATATAGAAAAGATAAGCCCGATAGAAGCTTTTGGAATATTAAATGATTTAATAAATATGGCTAAAAAAGATGAAAATTAGTTAGGAGATTTATATGTCTATAAAATTATTATCAGAAGATACAATTCAAAAAATTGCAGCCGGTGAGGTTGTAGAAAATCCATACTCTGTAATAAAAGAGTTAGTTGAAAATTCAATAGATTCCGGAGCTACTTTCATTAAAGTTGAAATTAAAAATGCTGGAAAAAAAGAAATTATGATTTCTGATAATGGTTGTGGCATAGAGGAAGATGATATAGAACTTGCTTTTACAAAACACGCAACTTCTAAATTGAATAATTTTGAAGATATATATTCAATTCTTTCTTATGGTTTTAGAGGAGAAGCGTTAGCCAGTATTTCTGCTGTTTCTAAGGTAGATATAAATACTAGAACAAAAAATAGTGAATTTGGAATACATTGTTATCTTGAAAATAATAAAATCATTAGAAAAAATAAAATTGGAATGAATCTAGGAACGACAATTTATATTAGAGATTTATTTTATAATGTTCCAATTAGAAAAAAGTTTTTAAAATCTGATGCTTATGAAAATTCAATAATAACAACTTTAATGTATTCTTTTGCGCTTGCAAATCAAAAAATATCTTTTAAATATATCAAAGATTCTAAAGTTGTTTTTGAAACCAATGAAAAAAACACATTAAAAGAAAATATAAAGTATATCTTTAAAGATGAACTTTATAAAAATTTGATTCCTATTGATATTAATGATTCAGATTATAAAATTTATGGATATATTTCAAATAATCATTTTTACAAAGGTACTAGAAGTTCACAATTTTTATTTGTAAATGGAAGATATATTTTTGATGAAAAAATAAGAAATATAATTGAAAAATCTATTTCTTCTTTAATACCGAAAGGAAAATTTCCGGCATTTATAATATTTATTGAAGTCAATCCAAATTTAATAGATATAAATGTTCACCCTAATAAACGAAAAATAAAATTTGTTTTTGAAGATAAATTATTGAATTTATTAAATAATAATATTACTGATATAGTGATAGACAATACTACAAGTGATTTTATTTCTTCTAAGGAAGAACAAAAGGAAAAAATTTTATATAATGAAAAAAAAAATACTAAAAATGATAATTCAACAGATGAAGATATTGTTGAAACAATAATTTACGATGAGGATTATAGTGTAAAAAATATTATAAATAAATTTTCTTACGATGATTTGTTCAAAGTTAATCAAGATGACATACAAACTATAAATGAAGATGATAATATAGAAAATTATATCATAGAAGAAGAAAAAGTAGAAATAGATCCTATTTTAACTCAAATACAGTTAGACCAAAAAGAAAATACAGCAAAAAATATTCTAGATTATGATTTGTTAGGAACGATTTTTTCAAAATATATTTTATTATCAGATAAAGATGAATTAATAATTTTGGATATTTTAAATGCAAAATACAGGATATTATATGAAAATTTATTGAATGAATACAATAACCATACTGTAACAAAACAAATACTTCTATTTCCTATAATTTTAGAATTAAATGAGTATGAAATGAATGTGTTTAATGATATAAAGACTAATTTAGATGATTTAGGTATAGAGGCTGATATTTTTGATGAAGATTCTATTGCAATAAGAACAATGCCTAATTTGTTAAATAATAATTTAGATAAAGAAGATATAAGAGCAATGTTTAATGAAATATTGTTAAAAAATAACGATGCTTTTGAAAATTCTTTGTATAAAATGATTTGTAAAAAAAGAATAAATGTTAATTTAACAGATTTTGAAATAAATGAGTTACTAGTACAACTTTCTAAAATTAATTTAGATATAAATTTCTATGATAAAAAAATATTAAGAAAAATATCTAAAGAAGATTTTGAAAAGTTATTTTTTAAGGATTAAATATGAAAAAGAAATTAATATTTATTGTTGGGCCAACATCTGTTGGAAAAACAAAATTAGGTGTAGATATAGCTAAAGAGTTTTCAGGAGAAATTATTTCTTGTGATTCTATGCAAATATATAAAGAATTTAATATTGGAACAGCAAAAGTTACTAATGAAGAAACTGATGGAATTAATCATTATATGATTGATATTTTAGATGGAAATCAAAATTTTAATGTTTCTGAATATAAAAATATGGCTGAAGAATGTATTGGAAAAATATATTCAAATAAAAATATTCCAATATTTGTTGGTGGAACAGGACTTTATGTAAATTCTATTATATATGATTTAAAATTTACAGATTCCGAACAATCAACTGAACTAAGAGATAAAATAGTTGAATTTTACGAAAAAAACGGTAAAGATTTACTTTACGATTTGTTGTTATACTTAGACTATTCTTGCAAAGAAAAAATTCATAAAAACAATGTAAAAAGAGTAATTAGGGCAATAGAAGTCTGCTTGAATACAAAAAAAGAATTTTCTAAACAATGTAATGACTACGAAAATAATACCAAAAAATATGATTCATTAGTAATTGGTTTAACTTTAGACAGAAAAATATTATATGATAGAATAAATTCTCGTGTTGATATAATGATTGATAATGGTTTAGTAGAAGAAGTTACAGAATTATATAAAAAATATGGAGAAAATTCTCAACCATTTACTGCAATAGGATATAAAGAGTTTATTCCTTACTTAAAAAACGAAATCACCATTGAAGAATGTATTGAAAATATAAAACAAAATTCCAGAAAATATGCAAAAAGGCAATTCACTTGGTTTAATAAAAATGAAAATATAAATTGGATTGATGTAGAAAATGGATATGATTATGTTTTAAGTGATGCAAAAGAATTGATAAGTAAGTTTTTATCAGAAGGAGATTTATAAATTGGAAAAATATTTAGATACTGATTTTAGCTTTAACTCTAAAATCATTGAATTTGTAAATAATTGTGTTAAAGATATAGAAAAAGGTTTTGAAAATTTAAAAGAGATTGAAGAATATAATCAGATAAAAGTTTTAAATGCTTTTAAAAAGCAAAAATTATCTGCTACTGATTTTTCGTGGACAACAGGATATGGTTACGGTGATTTTGGCAGAGAAAAACTAGAAAGAATTTATTGCGATATTTTTAAAGCTAAAGATGCTATTGTTAGACAAGAAATCACTTGTGGCACTCATGCAATAGCTTTAGCTTTGCAAGGTACTTTATTACCTAATGATGAGTTTATTTATATAACCGGAACTCCTTATGATACACTTCTAAAAGTTATAGGTATTTCTGGAGAAGAAAAAGGAACACTTTTAGACTATGGAATAAAATATAATAAAGTTGATTTGGTAGATAATAAAATTGATATAGAAACTGTATTATCAAAAATAAATGAAAATACAAAATTGTTGGCTATTCAAAGGTCTGCCGGATATAGTAGTAGAAGATGTATTTCTATTAGTGAATTAGAGTTTGCAATAGAAAAAATAAAAGAAAAATATCCAAATATATTAATAATGATAGATAATTGTTACTGCGAATTCGTTGAAAAGAAAGAACCAATAGAAGTTGGGGCAGATATAGTTGTTGGCTCATTGTTAAAAAATTTAGGCGCAGGAATTACTTTAAATGGGGGATATGTTGTATCAAATTCAACAGAAATTATAGATTCTATTTCAAATAGACTAACTTCTCCAGGTCTTGGAAAGCATGTAGGTGTTAGTTTTGGAACTACTAGAGCCATTGTTCAAGGCTTATACTTTGCTCCTCATATAGTTTTAGAGGCAGTAAAAAGTGCTAAACTCTTAGCTTATGTTTTTGAAAAATTAGGATATGAAATAATACCTAAATTTAATGAAGATAGAAGTGATATTATCCAAGTAATAACTTTAAAAGATGAAAATAAAGTTATAGACTTTTGTAGAGCAATACAAGAGTTTTGTTGTGTAGATAGTCATGTTATACCTTATCCTTGGGATATGCCGGGTTATTCTGATAAAATTATTATGGCTTCAGGTAGCTTTATAGATGGTTCAAGTATAGAATTAAGTGCTGATGGCCCACTAAGAGAACCTTTTAATGTATATTATCAAGGTGGGCTTAGTTTTTATCAAACAAAAATAGCTCTAATGAATGTATTAAATATTTTTTATGATAAAAAATATTTAGATATATAAAATCAATTTAAAAAATTTTTACTTTTTTTATTAAAAATTTTTTAAAATATGATATAATAAAACAAAGCAGGTGATTATTTGAAATCTTTATCAAAAGATAAGATAAATATTGTAATGAAAAAACTTGAAACATTGTATCCGGATGCAAAACCGGAACTTAATTTTTCTAATAGTTTTGAACTGTTAATAGCAACCATACTATCAGCTCAATGTACTGATGTTAGAGTAAATAAAGTTACTGAAAAATTATTTAAAGATTTTAAAACTCCTAAGGAATTTTTAACTCTAGATATAGACGGTTTATCAAAATATATACACAGTTGTGGTTTTTATAATTCAAAAAGTAAAAATATTTTAGAAACTTGTAAAATCTTGGTGGAAAAATATAACTCAGAAGTTCCAACGAATATGGAAGATTTAACAACTTTACCAGGTGTTGGAAGAAAAACAGCAAATGTTGTTAGGTCTTGTGCTTTTAATATTCCATCTCTTGCAGTTGATACACATGTTTTTAGAGTAACTAATAGGATTGGGATAGTAAATGAAGATAATGTTTTAGATACTGAATTATCACTTATGAAAAAATTAAAAAAATCTACTTGGAATAAGGCGCATCATTTATTTATTTTTCATGGCAGAAGATTATGTAAATCTAGAAAGCCAGATTGTGAAAATTGTATGATAAATTCTGAATGCTTATATTTCAAAAATTTATAGGCCGGGAGATTTTATGAAAAAATATTTAAAAATATTTATTATATTCGGAATATTGCTTATTGTGGCAGGAGTATCTATTTACTTTTACATAAATAGATATCCTTTAAGAAATGCTAGTGGAAATACAAAATCATTAACAAAAGAAGAGATTTTATCTTATGATAAGTTTTATGAAGGTATTTCAATTAATAATATTGATTTAAAAGATTTAACAAAAGAAGAAGCTATAAACAAAATTAAAGAGAATTTACAAGTAGAAGATAAATTTACATTCAAGTATAATGATTATGTAAAAAATTTTATCCCTAAAGATATAGAATTTTCATACGATTATGAAAATTTAGTAAATGAAGCATTCAAGCTGGGAAGAAGTGGTAATGCTGAAGAAAGAATAGAAACTTTAAAAAATTTATTAGCTAATCCTAAAAATTTTGAAGTAAAATCTAGTTATAATCTTGAAAAATTAAATGAAATAATAAAAGAAGTTTCTGAAAAATTAAATTCAGAACCCGTTGATGAAAAGATTGATTTTTCAAAAGAAAAAGCATCAGTAATTGATGGAAAATTAGGAATTAAAGTTGAAACAGAAAAAATAATAAATAATTTTAAAGCTATTCCTGTAAAATTTAATTTAGAAATACCTGTTTCCGTTACTGAATATAAAAAACTGGATAGAAATTTAGTATCTTCTATAAAAGGAGTTATTGGTGAAGCTACTACAAAATTTGATTACCAACCTAATAGAAATACAAATATAAAAATTGCAGCAAATAAAATGAACGAGTTTGTAGTAAATCCTGGAGAGACCTTTTCATTCGCAAATGTTTTGGGAGAAGTTTCTAGTAGTACTGGATATAAACCTGCAGGTACCTTTGTTAATGATAAGGTAGTAGATTCGATAGGTGGAGGTATTTGTCAGGTTAGTTCTACATTATATCAAGCTTTAGTAAAATCAGATTTAAAAATAGTAGAAAGAAATCAACACTCTATGAGAGTTGCTTACTGTACTATTGGATTGGACGCGATGTATTATGCCGGTTCTAGTGATTTAAAATTTAAAAATAATTTTGATTTTCCTATAATTATAAAAAGTTATGTTTCAAACGGGAGTTTAACTTTTAAAATTTTTGGAGATACAGATAAGAAAAATTATAAAATTTCATTATTTACATCTGGAGTATCAACAATTCCAATGCCAATAGAAGAAATTGAAGATCCGGAACTTCCCGAAGGAGAAAAAGTAATCGTTGAAAAAGGATTTAATGGATATAGAGGGTCATCATATATAAAAAGAGGAAACGGAGAGGCTGTTTTACTAAATAGCGATTACTATAAACCTAAAAAACAAGTTGTTAAAGTAGGTACTAAAAAGGAACCTACTGAAGAAAAAGAAAAAGAAAATGATTAAAAAATAAATTTAAATATGGATATTTATCAAATAATATGTTATAATTATTGATAGATTATTTATAAAATTAGGAGGAAATTAATGATATCAGCAGGAGATTTTAGAAAAGGGACAACATTTGAAATGGATGGAGATGTATATCAAATTATAGATTTTCAACATGTTAAACCTGGAAAAGGAGCTGCGTTTGTAAGAACAAAAATAAAGTCAGTTAAAAGTGGTGGTTCAAGAGAAATGACTTTCAACCCAAATGACAAATATGAAATCGCTAAGATTGAAACAAAAGAAATGCAATATTTATATTCAGATGGTGAATTATATTATTTTATGGATACTGAAACTTATGAACAATTACCATTAAACTTTGATGTAGTTGAAGATGCTCTTCTATATTTAAGAGAAAATGATAATGCAACAATAAGATTCCATGATGGAAAGGCATTTCAAGTTAATGCACCAAACTTTGTTGAATTAGAAGTTATTGAAACTGAACCTGGTGTTAAGGGAGATTCAGCTACCGGAGCAAATAAACCAGCTAAAGTTGAAACAGGAGCAGTTGTTACAGTTCCTTTATTCATAAACAATGGAGATAAAATTAAAATTGATACAAGAACTAATGAATATCTTTCAAGAGTTTAATAATTAAAATATTAAAGACAAGTTTTTAAAACTTGTCTTTTTTGTACTTATATTTTCAATTTTGAAATCGGATTTTTTGAAATTCCTTTTTTAATATCATCATCATCTAAATGGGTGTATATTTGTGTTGTAGCGACACTTGTATGACCAAGAATGCTTTGAATTGTTCTTATATCAACATCTCCATATTTATACATAAGTGTAGCGGCTGTGTGTCTAAGTTTATGTGGAGTATATATTTTAGGGTCTAATCCTGATAATAATATATATTTTTTCAACCTTAATTGAATTGAACGATTAGAAATCCTTTTATTATGTGAACTTATGAATAGGGCAGTTGTATCTTTTGTTACAGGTCTAAGTTGTAAATAACTTTTTATTGCATAAATACAATTTTCGTTTAGAAAAACAATTCTTTCTTTATTTCCTTTTCCTATAACACTTAATTTATCTTCTTTTATAGATTCGATATTAATACCTGTAAGCTCAGAAATTCTAAGTCCACAAGTTAAAAATATTAAAATTATACATAAATCTCTAGCTCTGTTAAATTCATTTTTTTCTTCTTTTATGGCGTTTATAAGTTTTTCAGATTCAGATAAAGTGAGATATATAGGATTTCTTTTTTGTAATTTCGGTAATTCCAGCTTTTCTGAAGGATTTTTATCAATTAATTCAACTGTATTATGTAGATATTTAAACCATGATTTTATAGCTGAAATTTTTCTCGCTTTAGTTTTTGTTGAATCATTATAATTAGAATCACAAAAAGAGATATAGGCGTGCAAATCTGTAATATCTATATCAGAAATATCTCGTTTATTAATTGATAAAATAGGTACAGAATTTATATCTGATTCTAAATTATATCCAAATAATTTTTTTCGCATTATAATAAATTTTAAAAATCTTTTTAAATCATAATAATATTCTTTAACCGTTAAATTTGAACGACCTTTAATAGTCAATAAATAATTTAAATAGTCATCTAAAATCGTTGGACAATCATCAAAATGTATCATACAATCTCCTCTAATATTTTTTACATTATTTTCGCAAAACTATAATTTTGCGAAAATAAATTTAATTAAAATAAAGAAGAGATTTTTTTAACCTCTACTCTATTTACATTTTAATTATATTATATTTTAAAAGTTAAGTCAAGTTTTTTATTCTAGCTCCAACTCTTCTTTATACATTTCTTTTAAGTACAATATATCGTTCATTATAGAATTATCTAAATCTTCATACAATAACAATTTATCTATATCTTCCTTAGCTTTTTGGTATTTTTTTAGTTTTAATTCCAATACTATCTTATTAAATAGCAATTTTTCATCATCAATATATATAGATAGTCCTCTTTCGAAAATTTTTAGTGATTTTTCGACTTTTTCTGTTTTGTAATATAATAACCCCAATTCTATAAAAATATTCAAAAAATCGGCGTTTAAATCCAATGATTTTTCATAATACTCAATAGATTTTTCAATTTCATTCAATTTGTTATATATATAAGCAATCCAATAAGAATCTTCTTTATCTAACGAAGTTTTGTCTATATTTTCTAAAAGCTCATAACATTCTTCATATCTAAATTTATCAACAAGTTGTAAAATTTCTTCAATTTTTACTTTTGTATCAATTTCCGATATTTTTTTCTTGATAATGTTATCAATGGAAAAATTAGAATTTGTAATAGCCTTTTTATAAAATAAATTTGCTTTTATATAAAATTTTTCTTTTACAAATAAATCACCATAAAGCATATTTAGTAAATAATCTTCTGAATTCTTTTTTTCTAAATCTGATAACAAAACCTTTATTTCATTCAAAAAAATATTATAATAGTTGTTATCAATATAATCTAATATCATTAGAAGATATTTAATATAGATTTTTAAAATAAAATCATCATAAATTTCTAAATTAAATAAACCTCTAACAATTAATAAATTGTAAATTATATTTTCAAACTTTTCATCATTAAAACGAATTTTAGATTTTGTAAAATCTATCAGATTAATTTTTTTAGATTTAATAAAATCATTTAAAAGTTCTATATTATCAAAATTTGAATTTATACCATTTAATAATAAAATTCCTTCAAAAAAATATTCTAAATTGATATTTTCGTTGAATTTATTATTTTTTATATTTTCTAAAAGTACATCTGAATTAATTGGAAAATCTATATTTTTATATAGATTTCCATTAATTTCAATTTCTTTTATAGTAAGAAAATATATTTTTTCAGAAAATTTTTCAAAATAATTACACAAATTATCCATATTCACCTACATTTTTTTAGGAGTATCCATACCTAAAAGCCCTAAGCCGATTTCTATAAGCAATCTTGTACAATAGGTTAAAATTAATCTAAATTCTTTAATATATTCTTCTTGATTATTTATTGGACATGAATTATAAAATTTATTGAATAATTTTGCTATTTCAGTTATATATCTAGCTAGTATTGAAGGTTCATATTTTTTAGCAGATTCTTGCAAAATATCTTCAAATTTATAAATAGCTTTAACTAAAGTTAATTCATCAATATTCATTTCATAATTTTCAAATTTTGAAATATCAACAGAATCTAACTTTGAATAAAAATTATTTTTTTCTAATATACTATTAGCTCTCGCTGCAGAATATTGAACATAAGGTCCAGTTTCTCCATCAAAATTTAATACATTATTCCAATCAAAAGCGTAATCTTTAATTCTAGTATTAAATAGTTCTTGGAATATAACCGCTCCGATACCTACCTCTTTTGCAATTTCTTCTTTATTTTCAAGAGAACTATTTCTATCATTTATAATTTCTAAAGTTTTTTCGACACTTTTTTCAAGAACATCATTTAAAAATATAACATTTCCTTCTCTTGTACTAAGTTTTGCAGAAGTACCTAAAAGGTCATCTTTAACACTAACCATACCAAAAGAAACGTGAATACAGTCTTTAGCCCATTCATATCCCATTTCTTCAAGAACAGCTTTTAATTGTTGAAAATGTAATTTTTGTTGAGTGGCTACAACATAAATATTTTTATCAAATTCATAATCTTTCTTCCTAGTTAAGGCAGTTGCAATGTCTCTAGTTATATATGTACTAGAAGAATTACTCTTTAATATTAGCGCTGGAGGTAGATTATATTTATCTAAATTTACGATTTTACAGCCTTCACTTTCAACCAATAAATTCTTATCTTCCAATTCCTTAACTACATCATCAATAAATTGTGAATGATATGCCTCACCTCTATATGAATCAAATTCAACTTTTAGTTTATCATAAACCTTTTGAAATTCTAATAAACTTATTTCTTTAAACCAATTCCAAAGTCTTACAGATTCTTCATCACCATTTTCTAATTTATTGAAATAATCTCTAGCCGTTTCAAGCATTTCTTCATCAGTTTTACAAAGATTGTTAAAGTCAACATATAATTTCAAAAGTTGATTTATAGGATCTGCATTTATCTCATCATCATTACCCCATATTTTATAAGCGGCAATTATTTTCCCGAATTGTGTGCCATAATCTCCAAGATGATTTACTCCAACTGTGTTATAACCCAAAAATTTATATATGTTCTTTATTACATTACCAATTAAAGTGCTCCTAATATGACCGATATGGAACGGTTTAGCAATATTAGTAGAAGAATAATCAATTACTATTGTTTTATCTAAATTATCATTTGATGAACCATAATTTTCTTTTTTTTCAAAGATTTCATTTATAACATTTTTAGAAAACTCTGAAGGTTTAATAAAGAAATTTATATAAGGTCCAACATTTTTTACATCTAAAAATATAGTATTTTCTAATTTAATTTTACCAACCAATTCTTCAGAAATCATATTTGGAGCTTTTCTTAAAATTTTTGATAACTTAAAACAAGGAAACGAAAAATCTCCCATTTCAGCATTAGGTGGAATTTCTATTAATTCTTTAATTTCTTCTTTACTTAAATTTATATCTAAGTCAAAGATAGTATTTACAACTATGTCTTTAAAATTTATCATAATATACTCCTATTTTAATTTTACAACGGTAGCACCATCGCCACCTTCATTAATTTTCCCAAAGCTAAAAGACTTAACTAATTTATGTCTTTTTAGAAAATCAGATATGTTATTTCTTAAAATTCCAGTACCTTTCCCATGTATAATAGTAACTTCATTCAAATTCGCTATAAAAGAGTCATCTAAAAACTTATCTATTTCATAAATAGCATCTTCAGTATTAAAACCCCTTACATCAATTTTATTATCATACATTTTATCACTCTTAATAAAAGTAGTCTTTGAATAAGACGTTTTTTCTTTAGAATCATCTATTATTTTTTCAATTCTAATTATATCGCTAATATTAGCATTTACCTTTAAAATACCAATTTTAACCTGTAAATTACCATTTTTATCAGGCAATGTTTGAACATATCCATTTTCATTTAAACTAAGAACTTTAATTTCTTCTCCTAACATTAAAGGCTCATTCAATATGTTTGCATTATTTTTGCTTTTTAACATTCTAGAATGATTAATTTTATCCGTCTTCTTAAATATTTCTTCAGAAATTTTTCTTAATTTTACAGACTCTTGCTTTGATTTAGCCTTGTTTATATCTTTGATAGTTTCTTTACAAAACTTATCTGTTTCATATATTGAATTTTCAATATATTCTTCTAATTTTTTTATTTTTTTCTCTTTTTGTATATTAAATTTTTCTAATTTTTCTTCATACTCTTCTTTAATTTTTTTATTATAATCTAATATTTCTCTTTGTTCGATAATGAGATTTTCATATTCCTTACGTCTATTATCTACATTACTAACAAGTTTATCAAAAGAGATTTCGTTGTTAGATATAAATTTTTTAGCATTTATAATAAAACTTTCATCAAGTCCTAATTTTTTAGAAATTTCAAATGCATTTGATTTTCCTGAAACTCCAATTATTAACTTATAAGTTGGTTCTAATTTTTCAACATCAAACTCCATAGCTGCATTTTGGACGTTTTCAGTTGACATCGCATACATTTTTAATTGACTATAATGAGTTGTTGCAATAGTCCTAATGTTTTTTTCTAAAAAATAATTCAAAATAGAAATAGAAAGTCCTGAACCTTCTTCCGGATCTGTACCTGAACCTAATTCATCAAATAAAACCAAACAATTTTCTTTAGCATTATCTATTATTTCTATTATATTTTTCATATGTGAAGAAAAAGTACTTAAAGATTGTTCTATACTCTGTTCATCACCAATATCGGCAAATAATTCAGTAAATATAGCAACTTCTGAATTATCAAAACAAGGTATCATAAGTCCAAATTGAGTCATTAAGGTTAATAAACCAACAGTTTTTAAAGTAACAGTTTTACCACCTGTGTTAGGCCCTGTTATTACCAAAGTATTAAAATTACCACCAAGAGAAATATCAATCGGTACAACTTTATCCTTGTCTATTAACGGGTGCCTTGCTAATTTCAAATTAATAATACCTTTATCATTAATTAATGGCTTACTAGCCTCCATATTATATGCAAGTTTTCCTCTTGCAAATATAAAGTCTATATTAGCGATTATGTCTAAATTTGATAATAATTCCGGTAAAATTTCTAAAATACGATTAGAAAATTCACTCAATATTCTTTCAATTTCTTTTTCTTCATCAATTTCTAATTTTTTTAAATCATTATTCAAATCAACAACAAACATCGGTTCAATAAAAACAGTTTGTCCTGATGCAGATTGGTCGTGAACAATACCTTTAAATGAATTTTTAAACTCACTTCTTACGGGAACAACATATCTACCATCTCTTAAAGTATAAATATTATCCATCAATTTATCTGATGTAGAAATAAGTTGATTAAGTCTATCTCTAATTAAATCATTTTTAGACTTAATCATTCTTCTTATCCTTTTAAGTTCAGGACTTGCATCATCAGAAATTTCTTCTTCTGATATTATTGAAACTTCTAAATCTCTTTCAAGTTGAGTATTAACATTTAAAGAACTTAAAAGTCCAAAAATATTTTCATACTCAACTTCATCATCACTAGAAATTAAATTTTTTAAAAATCTTGATGTATTCAAAAGTTTCCAAACTTCTAGAAGTTTTCTAATTGTAAAAAAACGTCCAACTTCTAAGAGTTTAAAATCTTCTTCTAAATCATCAATGTTAGAAATAGCAGGAGTCTTATGTTTCATTATAAATCTATAAGCCTCATCTGTTTCATCTAATAATTTTTTAATTTTTATAATATCAGTAGAAATTTCAGCATTTTTTATTAACTTTTTTCCTATTATACTCTGAGAACAATCTAATAACATATTTATAATTTTATAAAATTCTAAAGTTTTTAACACTTTATTTTTCATTATTATTTATTTCTCCATTTTTTATAATTTTTTTAATATATTCATCTTTTATTTTTGAAATTTCATTTTGTAATTCAATAATTTTTTCATCTTTTTGTTTTATTTCATAAAAATTATCGTAAGAAATTTTTTCAAGATTTTCATATCTTTTCTCAAGCGTACTAATAGTATGAATTAAAATATTATTTTTATCAGTTAGCTCTTTCAAGCTTTCTTTTAATTCTTCTTTTTCCTTTTCGATTTTTTCAGTATTCTTTATGAATTCTTCTTGTTTTTTAATAGGAAAATCACTATCTTCACTCATTAAATTTAATTCTTTTTTTAAGTCAAAATAATCACTAGAAATATTTAACGCTACCAAAGTTGCTGCCATAGTTGGATTTAACAAATAATTTTGTGAAGTTATTTTTTTTATTTCTTCATCAACAAAATTTGCTATTTCTTCAACTTCAGATTTATCTTTTTGTCCAATAATTGTATAAATACTTCCTGCAATATTAACTTTAATTTTATTATTCATAATATTCTCCTAATTATGACCTTAAACTTGCTCCTAATTTTTTATTTAAATCAGATAGCATATCATCGATTATAGAATTTATATCTTCATCAACTAAAGTCTTATCTTTAGATTGGAAAGTTAATTTATAAGCCATTGATTTCTTTCCTTCACTCACTTGATTTCCGATATAAACATCAAAAAGTTCAACATTTTTAAGTAAATTATTTGAATGCTCTTTAAATATTTTTTCTATTTCCCCACTATCTATATTTTTATCTACAACCAAAGCTAAATCTCTCTTTACAGCCGGATATTTTATAAGTGGTTCATAAATTTTTACAAGACTTGATTTATCTCTTATCTTCTCAATATCAATTTCACATACAAATATATTTTTCTTAATTGAGAAATTTTTACATACTTCATAAGAAATTTGACCAATTTCCCCTATCTTTTCGCCATTTGCTAATACATCAGCACATACTCCTGAGTGAAAATATTCAATATTATTATTTTTTACAAATTCAACATTTTCAATGTTTAATATATTTAACAAATTAAATATTATATCTTTCAAATAATAAAATTCATATTTCCCATAAGCTCCAATAGCAAGTTTTTTCTTTTCAATAGGTATTTTTTCTCCTTCAACTGAATGAAAAGTATTTCCAAGCTCATATACTAACAAGTCATCATTTTTATAATTTAAATTTTTAGCTAAAACATCAATAATATTTGGAATTAAAGATTTTCTCATAATACTAAATTCTTCACCTAACGGATTTAAAATCTTAACAGTATTTAAAGCATTCATCTTTGTCTTTCCGATTATATTTCCTCCAATGAAAGAATAAGTTGTAATTTCATATAAACCTAAATTTAATAAAATATTTTTTATCTTATCTTCAAAAACTCTTTTACTACTCTTTTTACCTATCGTATTTGGAGCTAAAATAGGTGTAGGATTAAGATTAGAGAATCCATATATTCTACCTATTTCTTCAACAATATCCTCTTGAATAGATAAATCTGTTCTAAAATAAGGTATAGTACAAATTATAACATCATCTTTAACTTCTGTTTCGATTTCTAATAAATTTAAATATCTAACTATCTTTGAATTTTCAATTTCAACTCCTAATAGTCTTTTTACTAAATTTGTATTAAATTCTATTTTAGTTGGAACAAAATTTGCGTTATCAACGTCAAATACTGAATCAATTTCACATTTTACATTTTTTTCTAACAAATATAAAAATCTAGATAAAACATTTATAGTATGTTCTGAAGTCAATCCTTTTTCATATCTTATAGACGCCTCAGATTTTAATCCCAATCTTTTTGAAGTAGATTTGATTGATTTTTTAGTAAAGTATGCAGATTCAACTAAAATATTTTTAGTATTTTCATCAATTTCTGAATTTTTAAGTCCCATAACTCCAGCAATAGCTATAGGTTTTACAGAATCGCAAATCAACATATCTTCTGATGAAAGAGTTCTTTCAACCTCATCTAAAGTTACAACTTTTTCTCCTTCAAATGCATTTCTAACAGTTATATCTCCTTCTAACTTATCTAAATCAAAAGCATGAAGAGGTTGTCCAAATTCTAACATTAAAAAGTTAGTTAAATCCACTATATTATTTATAGGTCTTATTCCGGCATTTAAAAGATAATTTTGAATTTTTCTATTTGATTCTTCTATCTTAATATTTTTTATTATACTAGCAGAATATCTTTTACAATTTTCTGCTGAAATATTTATATTTAACGAACTTTTATTTTCAATTTCTTTTAAATTTTTTAAATTAATTTTATTTAATTCTTTATCAAAACTTGCAGAAATTTCTCTTGCCATTCCAACAATAGATAAGCAATCCGGTCTATTAGGTGTAATTTCAAATTCTACAACAATATCATTCAAATCTAAAATTTCTCTAATATCTGTACCTAAAACAATATTTTCATCAAAAATTCTTAAAACTCCATCTTTATATTCTTTTGGAATAACCGAATCAGCATAACCTAATTCTTTATAACTACAAAACATTCCTTGTGAAATTTCTCCACCTAATTTTGCTTCCATAATTTTTGTTCCATCAGCAAGTGTCGAATTAACTTTTGCAACCGGAACATAATCAAATTGCTTTAAATTTTGAGCAGCAGTAACAATTTGAACTACTTCATTTCCCAAATCAACTTTTGTAATCCAAAGTTTTTTAGAATTTTCATGTCTATAAATTTCTAAAATTTTACCTATTACAATATTTTCTAATTCAGTTCCTAATTTTTCAATGGATTCAACATGAGAACCTGTAAGAGTTACTTTATCACAAATTTCCATTATATCATTATCTATATTAATATATTCTTTTGCCCATTTTATCGGTAATAACATATAATCCTCCTTAAAATTGTTCTAAAAATCTTTTATCATTATCATATAATAATCTAATATTATTTATCTTATGCTTAACCATAGTAATTCTATCAATTCCCATACCAAACGCAAAACCAGAATATTTTTTAGAATCAATTCCACAAGCTTCTAATACATTAGGGTGAACCATGCCACAACCTAACAATTCCATACTCCAACCTGTTCCATTACAAACTTTACAACCTTTACCTTTACAATTAAAGCAAGAAACGTCAACTTCAGCACTTGGTTCAGTAAATGGAAAATAATGAGGTCTGTATCTTGTTTGCATATCTTCTCCAAAAAACTCCTTGATAAAAGTATTAAGTGTTTCAATTAAGTTACTCATATTAATATTTTCATCTACAACAAGACCTTCGATTTGATGAAACATTGGTGAATGAGTATCATCAACTTCATCAAATCTAAATGTTCTACCAGCAGAAACCATTTTAATTGGAGGCTTTGTAGTCATCATAGTTCTAATTTGAACTGGAGATGTATGAGTTCTTAACAACAATTCCTTATCAATATAAAATGTATCAGACATATCTCTTGAAGGGTGATCCATAGGAGAATTTAATTTATTAAAATTATTTTCTACTGTTTCGATTTCCGGACCATCAATTACAGAAAATCCCATTGAAATAAAGAAATTTTCCAATTCTTCCATAGTTTGATTTAAAGGATGTCTATGTCCAACATTTATAAATTTTTTATTGATAGTAACATCAACTGTTTCTTCCTTTATTCTCTTTTCAAGTTCAATTTTATTAAACATTTCAACTTTTTCATTTATGATATTTTCAATTTCCTGCTTAGTTAAATTTATAAGCTCACCAATTTTAGGTCTTTCTTCCTTAGAAACATTGGCCATATTTCTTAAAATACTAGTAAATTCCCCTTTTTTGCCTAAATATTTTACCCTAATTTCTTCTAAATCATTTTTATCAGTTGAATCTTTAATTTCATTTATAATTTTATCTTTTAAATTATTAATTAAGTCTTTCATATTTTTCTCCTACTATCCTTGTATTTTTTTATAATAATATCCTTCTCCCCATTTAGTTTGAATATAGGTAATATCTCCGATATTTATTTTTTCTCTTAACCTTCTTATATGAACATCTATTTTTCTATAATCACTTACATGTTCTTCTTTCCATACACTTTTAGCAATATCTTCCCTACTAAAGACTTTTTCAGAATTAATAGCCATAATATATAAAATATCAAATTCTTTTCCGGTTAAATCGACTTCTTCTCCTTTTAATTTTACAGTCCTACCTACTATATTAAACTCTAAATCATCTGCAAATATTAAATTATCTATATCTGCTCTCCTCTGTCCAAATCTTCTCATGATAGCACGAATTCTCGCCTTTAATTCAAGTATATTGAAAGGATAAATTAAATAATCATCAGCACCATACTCAAAAATTAAAATTTTTTGCATATCGTCTTTCAAAGTAGTTGTAATAATAGTTGGAACATCACAAAATTCATTTAATTTCTTTTTCAAATCTAAACCAGAACCATCTTTGAAATACATATCCATAATTATCATATCAAATTTTTTTTGGTCAGCTAAAATAATAGTGTCTTCAATATTATCTGAAATAGTAATTTCATAATTTTCATCTTCTAACATAGAATACATCAAATCATTTATTTGTGAATCAGTGGGTAAAGCCATTAATATTTTTAATTTCATAATTCTACTCCTATTTCACTAATATTCTCTCATTTTCTCTTCTTAAAGTTATTTTTTCTTTATCTAAAAATTCAAGCAATTCCATAGTCGATTTTCTATTAGAACCAAGTAAATCTCTTGCATCAGAAACAGAAATAGCTCCATTTTTAACTATAAAATCCTTAATCATATTTACAGCTGAATCATAATTTTCTTTAAGCATATAACCTGAATCTAATTTTATAACTCCTTTATTACTTATCAAATATAAAATAAGTTCTCTAAAATGCTCTACACTCATATTTAAATTAAAATCTTCAAAATTCATAATTGAAAATTTATCAGAATTGAATTTATTTTTTATAATTTCAATATTTTTAAAGTCTGTATCATCTAAAGAAACTTTAAAATCTAAAAGAGAAATGTATTCATCAGAAACAAAAAATCTATCTGAAATTAAATAATTCATAAATTCATTCTTTATCTTTCCACCTAGAGAATCAAAGAATTTTGATTTAATAGTTTCTTTAGAAATTCCAATTCTTTTTGGATATTTCTTGTGAAAATCTCCTATAAATTCACTTATCTGTTCAATTAACTTTTCAACAAATTTATCCGATAAAATTAATCTGTCCGAATTAATACCAAAAGAAATAATTTTATTTTCTTCAATTAATTCATCAATTAATTTTGAAATATTTTTATTTGAATCTGATAAAAAGTTATAATAATTTTTTTCTAAATAAAATTTATCACTAAATCTATTAATATAATTATAAATATATTCTTTAAAATCACAACCATCAAGTCTTTTTATATTTTTTATATCATATTCATTAAATCTTTTCTTTTTTGTAGCATTAGAATCAATTATATATCCTCCACCTATAGTGTAAAGTGGTGAGAATAATCTAAGTATAAATTTATCATTTCTTTTACTAATAATCGGTTCTTCAAGTCTTAATTGAACGATATATTCCTTATTTGATTCTAAAACTTCATCTTCTAACAAAATTGCTCTACACAAAACTTCACTAGAACCTAAATATAAATGAAATCTAGTTCTATTTGTTATTTCAAAAGGTAAATTAACCGTTTTAAGTTTAACATCGATAATACTACTTTCAGTAAAAGTATTGTTAGGTACAAGAACAGAGCCTTTTGGTACATCTTCTTTTTTTACATTTGCAAGATTTATCGCAACACGTTGCCCAGCATAAGCAGTTGGAACATTACTATCATGCACTTGTAAATTTCTAATTTTAGTTATTTTATTTGATGGATATATTAAAATTTCATCATCAAGGTTAAATGTTCCGGAAATTAAAGTTCCTGTTACAACAGTTCCAAAGCCCGTTATAGAAAAAGACCTATCAACATATAACCTAGGATTAGAGCTTAAATCTTTATCCGGTAACGCATCTACAATTCTCTTTATCTCTTCTTTCAATTCATCAATACCAGTATTTTCAGTTGAAGACACCTCTATTATCTTGGCATTCTCTAAAAAAGTGCCTTCCATTTCATCAGCAATATCAAGTTTAACAAGTTCAATCCAATCCCTATCGACTAAATCACATTTTGTTAATGCAATTATACCATTTTTAATTCCTATTAAATTTAGAATATCTAAATGCTCTTTAGTTTGTGCCATAATACCTTCGTCAGCAGCAACAACTAAAACAATCATATCCATTCCACAAACACCCGAAAGCATATTTTTTATAAACTTTTCATGTCCAGGAACATCAATAATACCAACTCTAAGTTCATCTGTTAAATCAAAATGAGTAAATCCTAATTCAATAGAAATACCTCTATTCTGCTCTTCTTTTAATCTATCTGTATTTCTTCCTGTTAAAGCTCTTATCAAAGTTGTTTTTCCATGGTCAATATGACCGGCAGTTCCAACAATAATATTCTTTTTATTTTTCATATTATTCTCCTATTAATGAATCCAAAGCATCTTTAATTATACTAAATTCATTTTCAAAAATAGTTCTTACATCAAAAATTAAATTTCCCTTATAAATTCTAGCAACAATTGGAATATTATGATTTCTTAATTTTTCTTCCAGTTCGTTTTCTGTATATGAATTAGAAATAACTTTAACAGCTTTTGATGGTAATTTTTGAGTTGGAAGGGAACCAGCTCCTACTTCTGAATCAATATCTATAATTTCATAAGAAAATTCTTTATTTTCTCCTAAATAATCTATAAATCTTTCTGCCTTATTATAAAGTTCTTCAATTTTTATAGTTAGCATATTTAATGTTGGTATCTTTGAAATTGCTAATTCTTCATCGATATAATATGAAAATACAACTTCTAAAGCAGATAAAGTAAATTTATCAACTCTTAAAGCTCTAGTTAATTGATTTTTTTTCATCTTTTCAATAAATTCTTTTTTACCGACTATAATACCAGCTTGTACTCCACCTAATAGCTTATCTCCACTAAAACTTACAACATCTACTCCATTAGCTATACATTCTTGAACAGTTGGTTCATGTCCTAATCCATATTTAGATAAATCTATAAGCACACCTGAGCCTAAATCTTCAATAATTGGAATATTATATTTTTCTTTTAAATCTTTTAATTCTGTTGAAGTTACGGATTCTGTAAAACCTAGAATTTTAAAATTACTTTGATGCACTTTGAAAAGTGCCGCTGTATTTTCATCTATTGCATTTTCATAATCGCTAAGATGAGTTTTATTTGTTGTGCCAACTTCTTTAAGTTCTGCACCACTTTCTCTACAAACATCAGGAATTCTAAAAGAACCCCCTATTTCAACCAACTCACTTCTACTTGTAATTACATTTCTGCCCTTTGCCATAGTTGACAAAATAAGCATAACTGCAGCTGCATTGTTATTTACAACCATACAATCTTCAGCTCCAGTTATCTTTTTAATAATCTCAGTTAAATGAGAATATCTTGAACCACGTTCCCCTTTTTGTAAATCATATTCAAGATTTGAATATCCAACAGAAACATCTTTAATGTTTTCTAAAATTTCATCTGTTAAAACTGACCTTCCAAGATTTGTATGAATTACAACTCCAGATGCATTTATAACCTTTCTTAAATTTAAACGCTTTTTATTTAGTAAATTTTTTTCTATATTTTTAGCTAAATTTTCAATATAATTTAATATTACTTTTTCATCACAGCCATTTGAAATATTATTTCTAATAGAATTAAGCTCTTCGTGAATCGATTCCATTATTAAATTTTTAGAATTTTCCTCTAAAAGTTTTTTTATTATTTCATTATCTAAAATTTGGTCAACTTTAGGTATCATTTTATATAAATTCATAAATTTCTCCATTATTCAACTATTAAATATTTTTCTTTTTTCTCAATAACTTTTCCTATTACTGCAAATCTAGTAGGAATATCTTTTAGTTTTTCTAAAATATCATCTACTTCATTTTCAGGAACAGTAATCAAAAGACCTCCTGATGTTTCAGGATTAAACATAACATTAAGTAGAGCCTCATCTACTTCATTTTCAAGTTTATAATTATTTCCAACAAATTTTTTATTATCATAACAGCCCTTAGGGATAAGACCCATATTTGCATAGTCAATAGCACCTTTTAAAATTGGCATACTTGCACTATCAAGTACAAATGTAGTATTAGAACCTTTAGCCATTTCATAGCAATGCCCCATAAGTCCAAATCCTGTAATATCCGTACAAGAGTTAATCGTATTACTTTCCACTGCTCTCTTTGCATATTTATTAAGAGTTTCCATAGTATGAACTGCATCATTTATCTCTTCTTCACTTGCAACTCCACCCTTTATAGCAGTATTTATAACTCCAAGTCCAATTGGTTTTGTAAGAATTAAAACATCGCCTACTTTTGCAGAGGAGTTCTTCCAAACTTTATTAGGATGAACAAAACCCGAAACACTTAATCCATATTTTGGTTCATCATCTTGAACTGTATGTCCTCCTATAAGTAAGCATTCTGCTTCTTTCATTTTTTCTAACCCACCTCTCAAAATTTCAGTTAAAATTTTTGGAGGTAAACAATTTGGAAAACAAACTATATTCATTGCCATAGTAGGCTCTCCACCCATTGCATAAACATCAGAAAGAGAATTAGTAGCCGCTATTTTACCAAAAGTAAATGGGTCATCAACAATTGGGGTAAAAAAGTCCAAAGTTTCTATTAAAGCCAATTCATCATTTATTTTATAAACAGCAGCATCATCTGAAGTTTCAATTCCTACAAGTAAATCTTTACTTATAGACGTTTTATTATCCAAACCGGATAAAACCTCATCCAGAATATCTGGACCAACTTTTGCGGCTCACCCTGAAGTTTTTGCATAAGAAGTTAACTTTACATCTTTTATATCAATATTTTTCATACATTTTCTCCTAATCTACACTTATATTATTTTTTATTTTCTCAAAAGTTTTTTTCCCAATACCAGAAACTTTTGTTATATCCTCAATTTTATTAAATTTATTTTTTTCTCTATATTCGATAATAAGTTTAGCTTTAGTTTCTCCAATACCTGTTAATTTGCAAAGCTCTTCTTTGCTCGCAGTATTAATATTTACTAAATTATTAGAATTAGAATTCTGAGAATTACTAGATGATTCAGCATTTGAATTGTTTTGTGTTTCTCCAATTTTATAAATATGTATTTTCATTTCATCTTTTAACTTTACAGCTAAATTCAAACTATTCTTTTCTGCATTATCCGTTAAACCACCTGCAACTTTAATTGCATCATCAACTCTATCACCTAGTTTCATTTTATATACACCAGGTTTATTTATTTCACCATCAATATGTATATAAATTTCAGAATCTTTTTTATTACTTTCAGCTAAATCTTCATCTTTGATTTTTTCGTTTTGCTTAACAACATTTTCTATTTTCTTTTCATTTTTGTTTGAAATAAAAAATTTATATCCAAAACCAAGAAAAGTTAATCCTAAAAACATAGAAATAATTAAAATAATATCTTTTTTATTTTTTAACATATTACACCTCAATTATTGCATTTACGAAATAAAAATATATAATAATTATACCATATTATTACAAAAAAATCTAATTTGTTAATTATAAAATATAATTTATTAAAATTATTTAATATATTTTATTACTTAATATAAAAAAATGAGATGCTAATAAACATCTCATTTAAATATTTTTATTAAATTAAAATTCACATAGACCAACAGTTCTTGGGAAAGGTAATACATCTCTTATATTTTGCATTCCTGTTAAGTACATTAACATTCTTTCAAATCCTAATCCATATCCACCATGTTTAGTTCCACCAAATCTTCTTAAATCTAAATACCAAGAATAATCTTCTATATTCATATTAGAATCTTTCATTTTTTGCTCTAAAATTTCAAGCCTTTCTTCTCTTTGACTTCCTCCGATTAATTCCCCAATTCCTGGGACTAACATATCCGTTGCAGCAACAGTTTTATTATCATCATTAAGTCTCATATAAAATGCTTTTATCTCTTTTGGATAATCAGTTAAGAATACAGGACCTTTTACAACTTTTTCACAGATATATCTTTCATGTTCTGTTTTTAAATCCATTCCCCATTCAACAGGGTATTTGAATTTTTCTTTTGAAGATTTTAAAATTTCAACAGCTTCAGTATAAGTCATAACCTTAAATTCAGAATTTACAACAGCATTTAATCTTTCAAGTAATTCTTTATCAATAAAGTCATTGAAAAATTTCATTTCATCTGGTGCATTTTCTAAAACAAATTTTATTATATATTTTACCATATCTTCTGATAATTTTATTACATCATTCAAATCAGCAAATGCAATTTCAGGTTCAATCATCCAAAATTCAGCAGCATGTCTAGTAGTGTTTGAATTTTCAGCTCTAAAAGTTGGACCAAAAGTATAAATATTTCTATATGCCATAGCAAATGCTTCGCCTTGTAATTGACCACTAACTGTTAAATTAGTAGGTTTAGAGAAAAAGTCTTCTGTAAAGTCAATTTCTCCACTTTCAGTTCTTGGAATATTGTTTATATCTAAAGTTGTAACTCTAAACATTTCTCCAGCACCTTCTGCATCACTTGAAGTTATGATTGGAGTATGAGCATAAACAAATCCTCTTTCATAGAAAAATTTATGAATTGCATAACTAAGCACTGACCTAACTCTATAAACAGCATTAAATGTATTCGTTCTTGGTCTTAAATGTTGAATTGTTCTTAAGAATTCAAATGTATGTCTTTTCTTTTGAAGAGGATATTTTTCATTAGATTCTCCCTCAACAACTATTTCAGATGCATTTATTTCAAAACTTTGTTTTGCTCCTGTACTTTCAACAACTTTTCCTCTAACAATTATTGCTGAAGGCAATAGCAATTTTGAAATATTTTGAAAATTATCTAATTTTGACTCAACTACAATTTGAACACTTTTAAATGTAGTTCCATCATTAAGTTCAATAAAACCTATATTATTATTGAAACGACTATTCTTAATCCAACCTGCCACTTCAACTTCTTTGTTAATAAAATCTTTTTCATTTGCAAAAATATCTTTTAATAAAAACATACTATTCCTCCTTTAATTTATCAATAAAATTTTTTTCATATCCAATATTTTTAGGATTATAAAATTTTAAATTTTTAACTTTTTCAGGTAAATATTCTTGACCTGTATGCATATTTTCGTAATCATGAGGATATTTATATTCCTCATTTTTCTTTGAAATAGTTCTACCACTTTTTAAAAAATCAGGAACTTCTTCAAGTCCATTTTCTCTAATATATTTTAACGCATCATTTATAGCAATATATGACCTATTACTTTTTTCACTACAAGCAAGATATATTGCGCATTGCGATAAGATTATCCTAGCCTCAGGCATACCAATTTTTCTAACAGATTCAGCACAAGCATTAGCTAAAACAAGTGCATCTGGATTTGCATTTCCTATATCTTCTGATGCAAAAATAATCATTCTTCTTGCAATAAAATTTATATCTTCTCCAGCAATTAACATAGATGCCAAATAATAAACAACGGCATCAGCATCACCAACTCTCATAGACTTTATAAATGCAGATATAAAATTATAATGTTTATCCGAATTTTTATCATAATAAACTTTGACTTTATCAAATATAGTTTTTATTACAACTTCAGAAATAACTTTTTTATCTTCTTCAATATTGTCAACAATGAGCTCTAAATAATTCAAAGCAGTCCTTGCATCTCCATTTGACATTTTTATTAAATAATTAATACCATCTTCTGTATAAGATATTGTTTTATTTTTTAATAATTCATCATTTAAAATAGCATTATCAATTATATTTTTTAATTCATCAAATGCGAGAGTTTTTAGTTCAAAAACTATAACCCTTGATAATAAAGCACTATTAACTTCATAAGCAGGATTTTCCGTAGTAGCCCCTATGAAAATTATATCTCCATTTTCAACATATTCAAGTAAAAAATCTTGTTGCATTTTATTAAATCTATGTATCTCATCTATAAATAATATGGTCTTTTTATTATACATTGATAAGTTATCTTTTGCAAGCTCAACAATATCTTTTACTTCTTTAGTTCCAGAAGTAACTGCAGAAATCTTAACAAAAAAATTATCAGTACTATGAGAAATAATATTTGCAAGAGAAGTTTTACCACTTCCAGGTGGTCCATAAAGTATAATTGATGCAAATTTATTATTTTTAATCATATTTTTTAGCACAGAATTATTTTTTATTATATTATCTTGTCCAACAAAGCTAGATAAATTTTCAGGCCTCATTCTTTCAGCTAATGGCTTTGATGATTTAGAAAATAAATTGTAATTCATTTTAAATAAATCCATATTTTCCTCATTTCTATAAAATTAGTACCTCGAAAAAATCGAGGTACTTAAATTTTAGTATTTCTTTAATTCTTTAACTTTAGCAGCTTTACCCACTCTATCTCTTAAGTAGTATAATTTCGCACGTCTTACTTTACCACGTCTAACTACCTTTAAGCTTTCAATTCTTGGTGAATGAATTGGGAAAGTTCTTTCAACTCCAACTCCTTGTAATACTCTTCTTACTGTAAAAGTTGCTCTTGAACCTTTACCTTGAATCTTAATTACTGTTCCTTCAAAAGCTTGAACTCTTTCTCTATTACCTTCTTTGATTTTATATCCGATAACAACAGTATCACCAACATTGAAATCAAATTTTTCTTGTCTTAATTGTTCGTTTTCAATTTGTTTTATTATATCCACAACGATTCCTCCTAATATCAATGCTCTTAAATTTCTATCTAAAATCAGAGGAGCACCCTATTCTTTCTTCAAAATATATTTTTCATATAAGTCAGGTCTTTTTTTCTTAGTATTTTCTAATGAAGACTTTTCTCTCCATTTTTCAATTTCTTTATGATTCCCACTAAGCAAAACTTCTGGAACTTTTAATCCATTGAAATCTCTAGGCCTTGTAAAAACATCATATTGTAACAATGAATTATAATGAGAGTCAGTAGGTGCACTTTCAGAATTTCCCAATACTCCATCAACCATTCTACAAATAGCATCCATAAGTAACATAGCAGGAATTTCACCACCAGTTACAACATAATCCCCCACAGAAATTTCTTCATCCACAAAATTGTTTATAATTCTAGAGTCAATGCCTTCATAATGTCCACATAAAAATATTAAATGTTCATTTTTAGATAATTCTTTACATTTATTTTGTGTTAAAACTTCTCCTTGTGGAGAAAGAAACAAAACTTTTGAATTATCTTTTTTACTGAAATTTATAGCATCAAAAACCGGTTGAACAGCCATAAGCATACCAGCACCACCACCATAAATTTCATCATCAACTTTATTATGTTTATCTTTAGAAAAATCTCTTATATTTAAAACTTCAAGTTCAATAATACCTTTTTCAATGGCTTTTCCTAAAACACTATAATTTCTAATTGAATCAATAAATTCTGGAAATAAAGTTAAAATTGTAATTTTAATCATCTAACATACCATCTATTGTATTTACTTTTATTATAGAGTTTTCCATATCAACTTTTTTTACAAATTCTTTAACAGCTGGAATATAAACACTTTTTCCATTATAATCAACATCATACACATCATTAGCTAATGTAGTTAAGACATCTTTTATTTTGCCAATAAACTTATCATCTTGATTGTAAACATCCATTCCTATGAGTTTATATATATAAAACTCATTGTCTGGAAGTTCTAATAAATCACTTTCTTCAACGAAAAGTCCTTTATTTTTGAATTCTAAAACTTGATTAATATTGTCATACTCATTAAAAGTTAATAAAGCCAGTTCAGAACTTAATTCTCTAACAGATTTTATAGTAACTGCTATTTTCTTATCAATATAAAATTTACAATCAGCTTTAAATCTTTCTATATTGGAAGTTAATGAATATATTTTTACAGTCCCTTTTATTCCGTGAACATTTATAATTTTAGCTACTTCTATAAATTCCATAATACTAATTTATTTCTACTATTACCTTTTTACCTAACTTCATAGCAGAAGACCTAACTATTGTTCTTATAGCCTTAGCAATTTTTCCTTGCTTTCCTATAATTTTACCAATATCATTTTCGTCTGCTTTAATAAAAATCTTTACTAAATCACCTTCTTCCTCAGTTGTAATAACTAAATTATCAGGATTATCAACTAAAGACTTTACTATAAATTCAACTAATTCTTTCATAGATATAATCCTTATTTATTTTCAGAATATATGTTATTGTTTTTAAACAATCTATTTACAGTATCAGTTGGTTTTGCTCCGTTTTTAATCCAAGCATTTACCTTTTCAGCATCAACCTTAATTTCTTTTGATTCTGTTAATGGATTATAATATCCAATTTCTTCGATAAATTTACCATCTCTTGGTGCTCTTGAATCGGCAACAACTATTCTATAAAATGGTTTTTTCTTTGAACCCATTCTTTTTAATCTAATTTTAACTGCCATATTGTCCTCCTTAAAATTTATTTAAAAAAAGGTAAACCAAATTTCCCTTTTTTCTTAGCTCCTTTAGTCATTTCTTGCATTTTTTTCATCATCTTTTTACTATCTTTAAATTGCTTAATCAATTTATTAAGATTTGTAATACTTGTACCAGAACCTTTAACAATTCTTTGCTTTCTTGAATTATCAAGAATATCTGGATTTTCTCTTTCTTTTTTTGTCATTGATAAAATCATAGCTTCAATTTTATCAAGTTCTTTTTCATCAACATTTACATCTTTTAACATTTTAGAATTAACACCCGGCATCATCGCAAGTAAATCTTGTAATGGACCCATATTTCTAACTTGCCTCATCTGAGTTAAAAAATCATCTAATGTAAAACTTTGTTTTCTAATTTTTTCTTCAAGCTCTTTAGTTTGCTTTAAATCAAATTGCTTTTGAACTTTATCTATCATAGATAAAATATCGCCCATTCCTAAAATTCTTGATGCCATTCTATCAGGATAAAATTGTTCTAAATCATCCAACTTTTCTCCAACACCAATAAATTTAATAGGTTTGTTAGTAATTGCTTTTATAGATAAAGCAGCTCCACCTCTAGCATCACCATCTAACTTAGTCATTATTACACCGGTGATATTTAATTCGTTGTTAAAACTTTCTGCAACATTAACTGCATCTTGTCCTGTCATAGAATCTACTACCAACAGAATTTCAATAGGTTTAACTGAATCTTTTATAGCCTTCAATTCATCCATTAAAACGTCATCTATATGCAATCTACCAGCTGTGTCTAATATAACTATATCTTTAGAATTAGAATTTGCAAATTTTATAGATTCATTAGCTATTTTAGTAACATCTTTGCAATCATCAATAGTAAATACTGGAACATCAACTGATTTTCCAACTACCTGTAATTGCTTTATAGCCGCAGGTCTGTAAACATCACATGCTACTAGTAACGGTCTTTTATTTTGCTTTAAAAAATACTTAGCAAGTTTTCCTGCATGTGTAGTTTTACCAGCACCTTGTAATCCACAAAGCATAATAATAGTTGGAGGATTAGAATCAATTTGAATTTTTTCTTCCTTTTTCCCCATAAGAGCAGTAAGTTCTTCATTTACTATCTTAATAACTTGTTGTGCCGGAGTCAAACTCTCCATTACTTCCTTACCAATAGCTCTTTCTTTTACATTATTTATGAATTGTTTTACAACCTTAAAATTTACATCTGATTCTAAAAGTGCAAGTTTAACTTCTCTCATAGCAAGATCTACATCTTTTTCGGATAATTTTCCCTTGCCTCTTAACTTATTTAAAGCTCCTTGAAGTTTTTCAGATAAATTCTCAAATATCATTCCTATCACTTCCTATAAATCATTTTCGATAATTTCATTATTTTTCTTTTGAATAATATCAAGAATATTAGACAAATCAGAATTTTTATTTTTAGAATCCTCAATTAACTTATTAATTTCTCTTAAATTAGAATTTATTTTTTCAAATTTAGAAATTAATTTTAACTCATCTTCATAAAACTTTAATTTTTTTTCTGCTCTGCTTAAAATATCTGATATACCTTGTTTAGAAATTCCATTTAATTCAGCAATTTCTCTAAGAGATAAATCTTCATTACAATATTGGTCAACAACATTATATTGCTTATCGCTAAGAAGTTTACCATAATAATCAAATAGAACTGCTATCTCAACTATTTTTTCCATAATCACCTCTTAAATGGGTCAAGTTTTTTTCTTGACCCTATTATTATACCATTAAATACATATTTGTCAATAGTTTTTTAAAATTTTTTATCCTGTAATTTACATATTTAATCTTTCAAAACATTTAGTACATAAACTTTTTATCCACTCTTTTCTAGCAATATTATTTACCCATTCTTTTGGAATTCCATTTTCACTATTTCTTCCGTAATATATTCCTGCTAATCCTCCAACAATAGCAGAAATAGTATCAGTATCTTCTCCTAAATTAACAGCTGTTAAGACACATTCTTTATAGCTTGTAGTATTAATTAAACACCAAATCACAGCTTCTAAAGTGTTTATTACATACCCACTACTTTTTATATCATTAAGTTTTAAATCTTCAATATTTTTTAACCTTTCAAGTTCAGGAATATTTATATATTCAAAAGAATCTTTTATTGATGTAATAATATCTAAACCGTTTATTAGATTTTTTGCAATATTTATGTAAACTATACAAGCATTACAAGAAATTTTATTTGCATGAGTTATACTGGAAACAGAAATAATATCTTCAGTTTTACATTCTAAAAATGCTAAAGGTAATATGCGCATTAGTGAACCATTACCATTAGAATAAAAATCATCAAGCCCACATTTTTTAACAGATATTTTTTCTTTATAATATCTATCTAATGCAATTTTAGTTGTACTTCCAACACCAAAAACTTCTCCATAAGGTGTAAATTCTCCGTAGTATAACCATTTGATAAAATTATTGGCTATATCTTCTATATCAACTTTCCCTAATCTCGATATACTTTCAATCGTAGCTAAAGTCATAGAGCTATCATCAGACCAAGTTCCTTTAGGTTGGTTATATGTACCATATCCAACCATATCTGTACATTCAAAACTATTTCTATCTTTAAATTCATAAGGAACGCCTAATGCATCTCCTATAACAAGCCCTAGTATTGCATCATATATTTTATTCATATTATTTCCTCCAAAACGCAAAATTATACTACAATTCTATCACTATATTTATAAATAAACAACAAAATTTTTCAAAAAAAATTAACGTATATTTCAACGTTAATTTTAAAAACTATCTAAAAATTGCATTTACAAAATCTTCATCATTATAATCTTGTAAATCATCTATTTGTTCACCGATACCAATTTGTTTTACAGGGATTCCCATTTCAAGTTGAATTGTAAAAACAACTCCACCCTTTGCCGTCCCATCTAATTTAGTAAGTATTACACCGTCAATATTTGCCGTATCTCTAAATTCTTTCGCTTGAACAATGGCATTTTGTCCAGTTGTAGCATCGAGAACAAGAGTGACTTCTTTATTAGCATTAGAAAATTCTCTATCTATTACTCTAGTAATTTTATTTAATTCATTCATCAAATTCTTTTTGTTATGAAGTCTGCCTGCAGTATCACAAATCAACACGTCTATATTTTTACTTTTTGCACTTTGAATTCCGTCAAAAACCACTGATGCAGGGTCAGCACCTTCTTCATTTGAAACAATAGGAACTCCTGCTCTATTTGCCCATTCAGTTAGTTGTTCAGTAGCAGCAGCCCTAAAAGTATCCGCTGCAACCAGCATAACATTTTTTCCTTTTGATTTGAATTTATTTGCAAGTTTTCCAATGGAAGTTGTTTTTCCAACTCCATTAACTCCAACTACAAGTATAATTGTAGGCATACCTTCTACTATATTGAAATTATGATTTAATTCTTTTTCTGATAATTTTTTATTCATCAGTTCAATTAATTTTTCCTTTATTTGAACTGGCTCAGTCATTCTTTCACTTCTTACAATATCTTTTAAATCATCAATTAGTTCCATAGTTACATTAGCACCAATGTCTGCTGAAACTAAAATATATTCTAATTCTTCAAATAAATCCTCGTCAATTTTAGTTGACATAGATAGTAACTTATCAATTTTACTAGACAAATTATTTCTAGTATTAGTCAATCCATTTTTTAATCTTTCAAAGAAACCTTGTTTTTTTTCAACGATTTCTTCATTTGTATTTTCTTCTTTTTTACTTCCAAAAAAATTAAACATACTATTCTCCCTCATTAAATGTCATAGAAACAATTTTACTAATACCTTTTTGCTCCATAGTTACTCCATAAATCATATCTGCCATTTCCATAGTAGGCTTTCTATGAGTTATCATTATAAATTGAGTTTCAGTTAAGAAGTTTTTCAAATATTCAACATATCTTAAAATATTTGAATCATCTAGTGCAGCATCGACTTCGTCTAAAATACAGAAAGGAGATGGCCTTGTTTCAAAGATTGCAAATAATAATGCTACTGCTGTCAATGATTTTTCTCCACCGGACATTAAAGATAATGCCTGCATTTTTTTACCAACCGGTTTTGCAATAATATCTATTCCACAATTTAAAATATCATCACTATCAAGCTCAAGTCTTGCCTCTCCTCCGTTGAAAAGAATTTTAAAAATATTAGAAAACTTTTCATTAATATTTTTAAATTCATCAACGAAAGTTTTTTTCATTGTATTTTCTAATTTTAATATAATTTTATTTATATCTTCAATAGAATTTTGCAAATCAATTTCTTGATTCTTTTGAAATTCCAACTCAGTTTTAACTTTTTCAAATTCTTCTATTGAATCGTAACTAAAAGAGCCGAGTTCTCTTAAATTTTCTTTTAATTTCTTCAATTCATCTTTAGAAAAACACTCTTCTTTGTATAATTCCATCTTTTTCTCACATTCTTCTAAAGTTAAAGAATATTCCTCACAAAGTCTATTTATCAAAGAAGAAAATTGTTCCTTCAAATTAGAAATTCTTAATTCATTTTTTTCAATATCTTTTTCTAGAGTTAAAGATTTTTCATTTAATTCATTATATTTTTTTGAAACTTCTTCATTATCTGATACTAATTTTTTCTTTAAATTAGTATTATATGCTATTGATTTTCTCAATTCATCAATACTGAAATCTAAATCTATAACTAATTTTTCTATATTGTCTATTTCAATTAAATTGTTTTTGAATTGAGTTTCTAAATCTAATAACTCATTTTCTTTTAATTTTAATTTATCTTCAGTAGAAATCTTATTTTCTAATAAAATATTCTTTGAATTTAACAAAAGATTTATATCTCTTTCAACTGAATCTAAATTATTTATAACGACAATTTCTTCTTTTTCTAATTTTGAAATAGAATCTTTAATTTCATTAATTTCTGAATTTATTTTATTTATTTCATTAGCTATAAAAATATTTTTTTCAACAAATGAATCCAATTCTTTTTCTTTATCTAAATTAAATTCCTTATGATTTTCCTTATAATTATTTATTTCATCAATTTTATCTAAAATATTTTTTATATCAAACTCATTTTTATAAATTAATTTTTGCAAGGAATCAATTTTTAAGTTAGTATCATCTTTTTCGTTTTTTAAATTAATCAACTTTTCTTTACTTGAATTAGCGTTTAACTTTATCTTAGAAATTTTATTTGAGTTTTCACTTAAAATATTTTCTAAATTTTTAATTTCAGATAAAGTCTGTTCTAATTGTTTTTTTCTTCCAATTACAGAAAAAGAATTTTTATTTGACTTATATCCACCGGAAATAGAACCCCAACTATTTATAACATCACCATCTAATGTAACAATTCTAAATTTATTTTTATATTTATTGGATAATTTTAATGCAATATCTAAATTTTCACATATAACAGTGTTAGACAAAAAATAATTTATAATATTTCTATATTCATCATCACAAGTTATTATTTCATTTGCAAAAGATAATATATAATCATCAGTTATATTTCCATATTCTCTTTTAGAAAATATTTTTGAAATTGGAAAAAAATTAAGTCTGCCAATCTTATTAAGCTTTATTTTTTCTATTATTTTTTTTGCTTCTAAATCATCATGAACCACAATTCCCTGAAGATTTGAAGATAGAACTGTATCTATTGCTTTTTTATACTTTTCATCAACAGAAATAAGCTCTCCAAGAGTTCCACAAATCATTTTCTTTAATTCAATTTCTTTATCACAAAGTTTAAATAAATCTTGAACAGATTTACCATATCCCTCATAATTTCTAATATAATTTTTTAACATAGCAACTTCTTTGCTTTTATAAGAAATTTCATTATTTGCATTAGAATTTTGACTGTTTAAAAAATTATATTCTATTTCTAAATCATTTAAAAAGGATTCAGTTTTTGAAATATCTAAAGTTATATTTTCAACTTTTTGAATATTAGATTCCAAAAGAAATTTATTTTCAGATAATATTTTTTCAAATTCTTCTTTTTCTGTATTAAGTTTAAAAACTTCTTCGATATTTTCTTCTATTTTCTTTTGTATATTATCTTTTATAATTTCATTTGCTCTTTTTTCAGTTTCTAAATCATTTATATTATTTTCAATTTCAGATTTTTCTAAAGACAATTTATCCAAAACTTCATTTTTGGAGCTCAATAACTCTCTATTTTTAGTAAGTTCATCTTTAACTTTATTTTTATCAAAAATATATCGCTTTAAAATTAATTCTTTTCCTGAAATATCTTTTTCTTTTTCTGAAATTTCAGAATTTATTTTTTCTAAACTTTCAGTATATTCTTTTTTAAAATTTAATGACTGCTCATTATTTAATTTTATAAATTTATTTCTTTCAAGCAAAATATCTTTTTTACTCTTGATTTCATTTTTTTTATTTGAAATTTTATTTAAATCAGTAGAATTTATTTCAACTAAATCTGTAATCTTATCAAGTTCTTCCTTAAGTGGAGCAATTTTTAATTTTACGGTTTCAAATTCTTTATTTATATCAAATAATTCTTCCTTGTTTATTTCTAAAGTTTCTGAAATTTTATTAAAATTCACACTTAAATTATTATAATCTTTATATGAATTTGAAAATTCTGCCTTTTCAATATTTTCTAAAAGAGCAATACCTCTTTTAGCCTTATCTGATTGTCCCTTTAAAAAGTCAAATCTCTGCTCATTTTGTATAATTATATCTCTAAGCCTAGTTAAATTATCTTTTGCTTTAAATAATTTTTTTTGAGATTCATTTTTTTGATATTTAATTTTAGAAATACCTGATGCTTCTTCAAAAATAACACGTCTATCTTCTGACTTTCCGTTAATAATTTCTTCAATTCTACCTTGCCCGATTATAGAATATCCCTCTCTACCTATCCCTGTATCTAAAAACAATTCCTTAACTTCTTTTAATCTTACGGTAGATTTATTTATAAAATATTCGCTTTCACCAGTTCTATATAATTTTCTAGAAATAGTTACCTCTTTAAAATCAATAGGTATCATATTATCTGAATTATCAAAAGTTATACTTACAGTCGAATAATTTTTTCTAACCTTATTATCTGTACCAGAAAAAATAACATCTTCCATCTTACTACCTCTAAGAGTTTTAGCACTCTGTTCTCCCAAAACCCATCTAACAGCATCTGCAACATTGCTTTTTCCACTACCATTAGGCCCTATTATAGCTGTAATATTTGTTTCAAAATCTAACTTTATTTTATCAGCAAATGATTTAAAACCATTTATTTCAATACTTTTAAGTCTCATTAACTCTCCTCAAAATATCTTTTTCAAAAATATAATTAACAAAATCATTCATATATATTATATTTCCATTTAATTTTAAAATATTTTTATCTAAAATATGTGTTTTTGTTTTTATATTCATATTATACTTTTCTTTAAAATATTTTAAATTTAATTTTTTGTTTCCCACAATCTTTGAAACTTCAGAATTATTACATTCAATAATTAAGTCATTTTTTATATTTAAAATATTCATATAATATTCTATAAAATCTTTATAAATAGAACTTTCAACAAGTTCCCTAAAAGCTGGATGATAAGGTCCGGCAACAACATCTCCATCTTCAGAAATATTATCACTACTTTGTAACCCTAATCTTATTATAGGAATGTTATAATATTCAAATAATATATAAACATATTTACATAAATAAATAGAATCTTCAAGACTCATAGGTATATATTTTTTCATATAATAAAGTCTTTCCAATTCTGTATCTTTTATGGTTAATGTAGGATATACTCTTACAAAGTCAGGATTTATTTTAGATAATTTAAAAGCAGTATTCAATACAGTTTCAAAAGTATCCCCATAAAGTCCTACCATCATTTGTAATCCTAAATTAATACCATATTCTTTTATTAATGAAGATGCCTCATATACACAATCTACATTATGTCCCCTATTATTTAAATCTAAAGTGCTTTGAGTCATAGACTGAATTCCCAGCTCAATAGTTTTCACATTGTATTTTACCAAAACTTCCAAAATTTCTTTGCTTATATAATCAGGTCTAGTTGATAATCTTATAGAATCGACAAGTCCATTATTTATATAATCTTTTGCTATGGATAAATAACTAATCATTAAATTTCTATCCAATCCGGTAAAACTTCCACCATAAAAAGCAATTTCAATTGGAATATTTTTATTTTTAAAATAAGAAATATATTTTTCTATATTTTTACGCATATCTATTTCATCAAGAGCATCAATAAAATTTGTTATTTTTCTTTGATTACAAAAAATACAATCATGAGGACAACCTAAATGTGGAACAAAAATTGGAATTATATTACATTTATTCACTTATCGCTCCCGATTTTACAAGTGCATCTCTAGCAGCATTTTGTTCTGCCTGTTTTTTATTTTTACCAGTACCATAACCCATTACTTTATCATCAATATTTACACACATATCAAATTCCTTATTATGGTCAGGGCCTCTTTCTGCTACAAGATTATAAACTATTTTAGTTGTTGAATTTTTATGAAAATATTCTTGTAAATAACTTTTATAATCTTTTATAAAAATATTTTTATTTATCTTATAAACTACTGTATCAAAAAAATGTTTATTAGCTATTTCAGTAACTATGTCCATTCCTCCATCAAGATACAAAGCGCCAAAAAGCGCCTCAAAAGTATCAGCTAAGATACTATTTCTATCTCTACCACCAAAATTATCTTCTCCTTTTCCTAACAGAAGATATTTTCCTAAATCAAATGTTCTAGCAGCATAAGAAAAAGATTCTTCACAAACAATCTTACTTCTAATTTTTGTTAAATATCCCTCATCTGAATCCGAAAACTGACTATATAGTTCAACACTAACTACAAAACCTAATATAACATCTCCCAAAAATTCTAATCTTTCATTAGAAATCTTAGCCTCTTTACATTCATTCAAGTATGACCTATGAACAAATGCTAAATTTAACAATTCTAAATCCTTAAATTTATAGCCAAGAGTTTGCATTAATTCGTTTAATAACTCTTCTCTTTCTTTAGTAATCATAAAATTACCTCTTAAATATTTTTTTCTATATATTCTACTAAATCTCTTACAGTTACCATTGAACGAATAGTTTCTTCATCTAATTCAAGATTATATTCATCTTCAATGTCCATAACAACACTTAAAATTTTTATAGAATCAGCTTGTAAATCTTCTATAAATTTAGTATCTAATTCTATTTCTTTTCCTTTAAACGAATTTTGTAAAAATTCTTTAACTTTTTCAAAAACCATTAGTTTTCTCCTTTCTCAATTTGTTTTTCAATCTTAGAATTTATATCTTTATTTATATAATCACACATAGAAATAATCCCTGAAACAACAGCTTTTTCATCACTACTTCCATGGCCTTTAAATACTACCTTTTTTAATCCTAACATAGGGCAAGCTCCATACTCTTTATAATCAAGAGATTTTTTTAATTTTCTCATTGGTGATTTAATTAAAAGTGCTCCTATTTTCGCAGATAATGAAGACATTAAAGATTTCTTCATATTAGACATTATGAATTTTACAGAACCTTCAATAGTTTTTAAAAGTATATTCCCATGAAAACCATCACAAACTAAAACATCTATATCGCCATCAAAAATATCTCTTGATTCAATATTTCCAACAAAATTTATATTTTCATTTTCTAAAATAGAATAAGTTTCTTTTAAAATTTTTGTTCCCTTTCCATCTTCACTTCCAATATTCAATAAAGCTATTTTTGGATTTTCTTTATTCAAAGTTTCTTTAGCATAAATATTACCCATTATAGCAAATTGTTTTAAAATATCACTTGTACATTCAATATTAGCTCCGATATCAAGTAAAATCATCTTATCTTTATTTGTTGGTAATGTTATTGTTAATGCTGCTCTTTCTACATTTTCCATTCTTTTAACAATTAACAAACCGGAAACAAGCACAGCTCCTGTACTCCCAAAAGAAATTAATCCATCTGCATTTTCTTTATCTAAATATTTCATTGCCAAAACTATAGATGAATCTTTTTTTCTTCTAACTGCAAAAGTCGGTTCCTCTGTATTTAAAATATATTCTTCAGTATCTATAATTTCTAATCTACCTTCTAAATCTTCATCAATTTCAATTTTTTCTATTACTGATTTAGGTCCAACAACTACAAAAGATAAATCTTTAAGTAATTTACTTGTTTCCACTACTCCTCTAAATATAGTTTCTGCACCTCTATCAGAGCCTAATAAATCCACTACTATTTTCATAATTTCCTCCAATATTAATACATTTCAGTATATCATATTTATGTCTTTTATACAAATTTTTTCTTTTCATCTATATATACTTTATAGAAAAATGGAACTAATGGGATCAACGCAAAGACCCAAGCTAATGAATCTGAAAAACAAACTCCATAATATCCATAACTACTTGCTATCAATAATATAACTCCTACTCTTGCAAACAATTCAAAAAGTCCACCCAGCATAGATAAACCGGAGCGCCCAAATCCTTGTAATCCATTTCTATAAATAAATAATAAAGCTAAGCAAGGATAAAAATACATAACACAATTAAAATATATTGAAGATGATTTTTTCATCGTATTTGATGCTGTCGGAACAAAAACTTCTACAAAAAAATCTCCTAAAAAACTAATCAAAAATATTGCAAAAATACTAAATGCTATAGAAATAATTACAGAATAATTTATTCCTTTTCTTATTCTTTCGAAATCTTTAGCTCCAAAATTTTGTCCAACAAAATTAGCAACTGCAACACCCAATGCTATAAAAAGTTGCAAAACTATGCCTTGTATTTTCCCTGCAACTCCAAACCCTGCAATATACTCTGTACCATATTTATTTAACTCCATTTGTACAAACATTGTTCCAAAAGCAGTAATTGAGAATTGAAGTCCCATCGGAACACCTTGTTTTAACAATTCCAAAATTATTCTTTTATTTAGTTTAAAATCTTCTTTTGAAATTCTAAAAAATTCATATTTTTTTAATATATATGAAAACGAAATAATAACTGAAAATACTTGAGAAATTACAGTAGCAATAGCCGCTCCTTTTATATTAAGTTTCAAAAAATATACAAAAAGAATATCTAATACAATATTTAATATTGATGAAATCATTAAAAATACAAGTGGTGTTCTACTATTCCCTATAGCTCTTAATGTACTAGAACATAAATTATAAAACATTGTTGGTAAAATTCCAATATAAATAATGGATACATATATATAAGTTGAATTATATATGTTTTTTGGAGTGTTTATTAAACTTAATATTAAATTATTTGCTAATAGTAATATAACAATCATACACACGGCCAAAATTGAAGAAATCATTATTGACATTGCATAATATTTTTTTAATAATTCATATTTTTTTGCTCCAAAAACATGAGCAATTTTTATTCCAAAACCACTTGAAATTCCAACTAATAACCCTATAAACATAAATACTATTGGAGTGGTTACACTAATCGATGCAAGTGCATTTTCTCCATTTACATTTCCGACAATAAGTGAATCAATAATATTATAAAGTTGTTGAAATAAATTTCCTAAAAATATAAAGATAGTAAAACTTAAAATAGCTTTAAATATACTACCTTGAGTCATATCATTTTTCATACTTCTCCTATTAAAATATTAAAACACGCTATTCAAACGTGTTTTAATATTTTTTTACTGTATTTTATAATTATAATTTTTGAAAATAATCTTTCACTGCAAAAATAAAACTTTCATTATCTTCAATATTTCTTACAGCAACTCTTATAAATTCCCTATTTTCTAAATTAATTTTTGAAGTTAAGTCTTTAACAAAAATATTATAATCTTCTAACATTTTTGAACATAAATTTTTAGAAGTTCCTTTTTTCAATTCAATAGTAAAATAATTCGCTTGAGATGGAATAACTCTAAATTCTTCAATTTCATTTAATTCTTTTAAGAATATTCTTCTAGCATTTTTTATTTCTACTAAAGCATTAGCATAAACTTTTTTATATTTATCATATATTTGCAAATAATATTCTCCAAATGAGTTTATATTCCAAATAGAAACATCTTTTTTTATCATTGAAACTAACTTAGAATTTGAAGTTGCAACTACTCCAAGACGAATTCCAGGAACTCCATAAGATTTTGAAATACTTTTTACAACGATAAAATCTTTATATAACGCTAAAAATTCATCATTTAAGAAAGTTGGATTTTCTTCTTCAACAAAATCAACAAAACTTTCATCTAAAATAAATTTTATACCATTACATTTAGCCCAATCAATTAAAGTGAAAATATCCTTTTTACATATATAATTTCCGGTTGGATTATCAGGATTTATAAGAACTAAAGCCTCAATATCTTTATCAGAATAAAATTCAATTATATCCTTAGCTGTATATGAAAAATTATCATTGTTTGGAACAAACACTATTGACTTTTCAGAGTTATGTCTATTAGGATATTCTTCAAAAGTCGGTCTGATAAATCCGATATTTCCTTCAATTTTTTCTATAACAGACTTTATGAGCTCAGCCGCCCCATTACCAACAACTATATTTTCTTTTTTTATATCAAAAATTTTAGCTACAAGTCTAGAATTAACATCAAGTCCTGAAGGATACTGTTCCAATAGAACTTTAAAATTATATTTTAATTCGTCTATCATTTTCTTAGGTGGGAAATATGGATTTACTAAATAACAAAAATCTAACAATTTAGGATATCTCCAATAACCTCCATATCTAACTTGATACTTAGAAAGTTTTTCATCTCCACTAGAAAAAATAGAAGAGGCAATATCTAAATCTTGCTCATCATCAATTTCATACCACTTAATATCATCTGAAATTACTTTTGCAAAAATATGGTTTTTACCTAAATCAATAATTGTCTTTAAAACAGCCTCATAATAATCATTTTTACCATTTGCACTCATATATGCTTCTAAAAACGGAAAATAAATATTTTTAGAAAATTCTTTAGAAAATTTATAAATATTTATAGTTTTAAAATATTTGTCAGCATCATCAAAATTAAATTCCTTACCCGGAATAAAATTTAAAATTTCTTCATTTTCATTTATTTTTAGACAAGTTCCATCCATCCAACGTTCGTATTTTGCTACTAAAGCCAAATTTTCACGATTATCTTCTAGAAGTTCACTAATCATTTTATCATCAAAAATTAAATCGGATTCAAGTAAAATACTATCTTCTTTTATCATCTTATCTTTTGCAAGATACATTGAGTAAATATTATTTGTTTTATCATAAATTTCATTATTTATAAAAGTTAATTTAGTATTTATGTTTAAAGACTTTATATAATTAATAAAAAATTCACTCTTATATCCGGTAACAACAACGATATTTGAAAGAGATTTTGTATCTAAAATTCTAAGCATTCTTTCCATTAGAGAAATACCATTTACATCTACCATAGATTTTGTATTGTTTTCTGTTAATTTTTTTAACCTACTGCCAAGACCGGCTGCTAATATAACTGCTTGCATTTTACACCTCTATCTATATTTTTTAAAAACTAAAAATGATGGAAATTTTGGAATAAAGAAAGTGGATTTTGGTGGCAAAACACAAACTTCATTAGCTAATTCCATAAATTCATCAGATTCTAGTGGACAAAGTTCAATTAAAACATCATTTTTTCCAAGATTTTTTTTAGCAAAATCTATATCAGTATCTCCAATATAATCAACATTAGAAAAATTTAAAATTCTAAACGCTGTTGAAATAATTTGAGTATTCATTCTAAAAACATCATTATTCCAGAACAAATCATTTTCTGTATCTTTTAATTTTACAATAAAAGAATCTCCTTGATAAGTTATTCTAACAAATCCTTTTTTAAGCTCAGCATCGTCAGAAACTTCTAAAAAACTATCCATAAATAACCTTGCTTTTTCAAAAGAAGTTGCATCAATATTTTTAATTACTCTATGAATTGGAGAAATTGTAACTTGTGAAAAACTTAAAAAACAAGAAAATACTGTTTTTTTATTCTTCAACATTGAAGATGTATATAATCTATGATGTCCATCTGCTACATACATTCTTTCAACATCAGAAAATTTATCTAAAATTTTCTTCGCTTCATCTCCGGAATAAACATATAAATCAATATTTTTAAAATGATATTTTTTTATATATTTCTTTTCTTCAATAATTTTTTTGTAATCAATTTCTTCCTTATGTGCAATAAAAACTGGTGCCGTTTCAGAATTATATATATGATAATTAGCAATCATGCCTTGAATAACATCAGGTAAAACAAGTTCGTGACACTTAATTTTTTCTGAAATATATTCTTCTATTGGTAAATCTGCAAGAATTCCATAAGAATCAAAATATTTAAAAACATAAATACAATCATTATTACTTTCTAACGGCTGAGCATTTAATTTTTGCTTACTATTCCTCGAAAGAAATAAAGTGTCATCATCAAAACATATCTTTCCATCATTAATTTTGGCAAGATTAATGAAATCAGAATCATATAGATTTTGAGATATATTTATAAAACTATTTTTTAACGAATTTATTTTCATAAAACCTCCAAAACAAATTGAATTATAAATTAAAAATAAAATATAATTCTTTTACAAAATTAATTTATAATTCAATTTTTCAAAAAAATTCCAATATAAGTATATCACAAATTACATTTTATATCTAGACAACAAAAAAGATATTGATACATCATCAATATCTAATTAATTTCTTCTATTTAATTTTAAAGTTATATTCTAACTTTACTTACTTGCTTTTTCTTTGTCTTTTTTAATCAAATTTCTAAGAGCATCTATCGCTGTTCTTATGGCTCTATCTGTATCTTCTATTACATTATTTGAAAGATTTTGTTTAACTCTTTCTTGATTGTTTACAACTAAAAATATTGAACCAGCTCTTGTGTTTAGATAACTTGAAACAACAAAAAGTGTTGATGATTCCATTTCACTTGCTTTTGTATGAAGTCTTTTCCATGCTTCCCACTTATTCAAAAGCTCATAGCTAACCGGTTTGTTTTCCGGTTGATGTTGTCCATAAAAAGCATCTTTACATTGAACAACTCCAACATGGTAATTGTATTCTGTTTTTGCACAAGCGTTTGAAAGTTCATTTACAATTTCATAGTCTGCAACTGCAGGAAATTCTATTGGCGCATATTCTTTTGAAGTTCCTTCCATTCTAATCGCTCCAGTTGCCACAACTAAATCTCCAGCTTCCACTTCTAAATCTATTCCGCCACAAGTTCCAACTCTGATAAATGTATCTGCTCCAATTTTGTGTAATTCTTCAACTGCAATTGATGTACTCGCTCCACCTATCCCTGTACTTGTTACAGAAACTTTTTCACCTTCTAAATATCCTGTATATGTTACATACTCTCTGTTGTCTGCAACTAAAACTGCATCATCAAAATATTTTGCGATTAATTTACATCTTTTTGGGTCGCCGGGTAAGATTACATATCTTCCTACATCTCCACTTTTCATATCAATATGGTATTGTTTTTCTTTTAATAATTGTTGTGACATTTATATTTCCCCCTTATTTTCAAAATTTAACACTAATTCATAGGCCTCATTTTTTGATATGTTAAAATTATTTTTTAACATTTTTACAATATCTTTATTGCTATAACCTTCTTCTTTTAAATTTAATATTTCTTTTTCAAAATCAATCTCTTTTTCGTCTTCAGAAATTTTTTCAATTACAAGGACTATTTCTCCCTTTACACCTTTTTCTTTGTAATAAGAAATAACTTCTTCTAAACTTCCTCTTTTATATTCTTCAAAAAGTTTTGTAAGTTCTCTACACACACAAACATTTATATTTCCAAATAATTTATATAAAAATTCTAAAGTTTTTAAAAGTCTGTGAGGCGTTTCATAACAAATACCCGTAACATTCATCTTTTTAAAGTTTAAAAAGAATTTTTCTCTTTCTGAATTTGTCTTTGGAACAAAACCCAAATAAACAAAATTTGTTGTATCAAAACCACTTCCACAAATTCCATTTACCAACGCACAAGCTCCAGGCAAAATTTCATAAGCAATCCCCTCTTTTATAACCTCTTGTAAAATCACAAAACCGGGGTCATTTATTATCGGCATTCCTGCATCTGAAATAATCGAAACTATTTTGCCATTTTTTATATTGTTTATTATCTCTGCAACGCGTTCACTCTCATTGAATTTATGATATGATATTAGTTTAGTATCTATATTATGAAATTTTAATAGATTTGAACTATTTCTAGTGTCTTCACAATAAATTATATCACTTTTTTTCAAAACTTCCAAGGCTCTAAGGGTAATATCTTTCATATTTCCTATTGGTGTCGGAACAAAATAAATATTAGAAATTCTTTCCATAATATATCTCCTTAATTTTATCGGTATAATCCCCATTTTTTTCATAAATATAAAGATTATCCTCAACAAATAAATTGCTATTTCCATTTTTTACCAATTCAATTATAAATAAATGTGGCTTTTTATCTACATTTGTAGAAATGAATTGAATTCTCTTAGGTTCTAACTTAAATTTCCTTGACTCACTCAAAACATCAACCAAACGCTCCATACTGTAAATCAAAAAAACTTTTCCATTAGATTTTAACTTTTTATAAGAAAAATCTAAAATATTCTCTAATTTCAAACAATATTCATATCTTGAAATCAAAAAATTTTCATCTTCATTTAATATTCCCGTATTTATTTTCTTATAGGGAGGATTTGAAACGATATAGTCAACAGAGGCATTTTCAAAATCTTCATAGCATAATTTTAAATCTTTATGTAAAAGATTAACATTTTTTAAATTATTTTCAGAAATACTACAATCAATAAGTTTTGCATTTTCGTCTTGAATTTCAATCAAATATACAGCTTTTAAACTATTTAAAAAATTAATTCTAAGACCTATTATTCCGGTACCTGCGCCAATGTCTATTAAAATTTTATCTTTTTTTACATTTGCAAAATGTGACAACAAAATTGAATCAACGCTAAAAGAAAATTTATTTTTATTTGCAAATATGACTCCATTAGTGTTAGGAATAAAATGTTTCTCCATATCTCAACCTCCGACTTATATTTTACCATAAATATGCTTTAAAAGGAATTATTTTTATGATAGAATATATTAAGGTGATTATATGAATTTTACAAACCAACAAGTCGATGCTATTAACCATTTTGAAGGACCTGCTTTAATTTTAGCAGTTCCCGGCTCAGGCAAGACGACTGTATTATTAAATAGAATTTTAAATTTAGTTGAAAATTATAATGTAAAACCAAGTGAAATACTTTCTATAACTTTTAGTAAAGCTCAAGGTATTGATATGGAAAGAAGATTTTTGACCAAAAATCCTGATTTTAAAGGAAAAATAACTTTTAAAACAATTCATGCTTTTTGTTATGAGATTGTTAGAAATTATATGAAAGTTAGAAATATTAAAAAGACTTTAATTGAAGGAAATAACGAGTTTAATAGAAATTTAATTTTAAAAAGAGCATATTTTCAAACTAATTATAAAAAATTAACTGATGAAGAAATAAATGACTTTTTCTCAATTTATGATTTTGTAAAAAATAAAATGTTTGACTTTGAAGGATATATCAAGAAAAATCATTTTATTTCAAATCGAAATTTAATGTTAAAACTTTATAATTTGTATGATGAAATAAAAATTCAAAATAATTTTATGGATTTCAACGATTTACTCATACTTGCAAATGAATATATTTCAACGGATAAAAAACTTTTAAAGGCAATTAAAAATAGATATAAATTTTTTCAAGTTGACGAAGGACAAGATACCTCTACTCTCCAATTTGAAATTATAAAAAAAATTGTATTTCCTGAAAATAATATATTTGTAGTTGCAGATGACGACCAATCAATTTACAGTTTCAGAGGTGCAAGTCCCGAAAATCTTTTGAATTTTAAAAACATTTATCCAACTTCAAAAATATTTTTTATGGATAAAAATTTTCGCTCTACAAAAAACATAATAAAAATTAGCAATAAAATTATTCAAGGAAATAAAATTAGATACGAAAAATTTTCAAAACATACAACTGAAGAAAGTTCACAGATAATGCTTTTTAAGGTGAAAAACGCAAAAATACAAGCAAGAGAGTTATTAAACAAAATTTCTGAAATCAACACGAATGAAACTATTGGAATTTTATATAGAAATAATATCTCATCTTTATACATTGCAGATATGTTTAGAAAGGAAAATATTGACTTTTTCATAAAGGAAAATAGATTCGATTTTTATTCAAATAGAATTTTAAATGATGTAAAAAATATTTTACTATTTTCCGAAGACACAACTGATTTAGAAGTTTTTAAGCGAATTTATTTTAAATTGAACGCTTATATAAAAAAAGATTTTATTTCAAAATTAGAATATAAACCTTATAACCAATGCGTTTTAGAAAGTTTACTTGACTTGGAAGAATTAAATGATTTTTATTTGAGAAAATTCAGCGATTTAAGAAATAATTTCAAAAGAATAAAACGTATGAAAATGGAAGATAAAATTGATTGTATTTTATATGAAATTGGATATGGCGATTATTTAGATAATTTCAATGATTTTTCAAATCTAAATTATAATTTAATTTTCGATTTAATAAAATATTTATCAAAAGATTTAAAAACCTTTGACGAATTCATGGAAAAGTTGAATAATTTAAAAGAATTACTTAAAAATGCATCAAATTCAAATTCAAATATATCCATTTCAACAATACATTCATCAAAAGGCTTAGAGTACGACAATGTATTTATCATTGACCTTATAGACGGAGAATTTCCACAAAAAAGCGTATTGAATTCATTTGATGAAAAGTTATTAGAAGAAGAAAGGCGACTATTCTACGTTGCAATGACAAGAGCAAAGAAAAAACTATATTTATTCACAATCAAGGAAAGGAATAATCTACCTGTAGAACCGTCAATTTTTTACAACGAACTAAAAAAGAACAATTAAAAAGGAGCGTCAGCTCCTTTTTGTGCTTTATTATTTATTATTTCCTGCATTTGTTCCTGCGATTATTCCAAAAACTGTTATATCCGCAATGGAAACTGAACCTAATCTATTCTTACCATGAATACCTCCAGTCGTTTCCCCTGCTGAGTATAATCCTTTTATAACTTCACCATTTTTATTTATAACCTCTGCATTTTTATTTATCTTAAGTCCACCCATTGTATGATGAACTGCAGGAACTGCTTTTAGACAATAAAATGGTGCTTTTTTCACTTTAAAACCTAATCTTCTAAGATTAAATAAAGTATCTTTTCCTTTTTCGGAATCTTCGTTGAATTGCTTAATTGTTTCTTTTAAATTCTCTTTATCTATTCCAAAAAATTCTGCCATTTCTTCTATTGAATTTACTTTACAAAGTTTTTTACCTTCAATTAAATTTTTATATTCAACTTCATGAGTAGGTAAGATTTTTGATTTTTGCATAGAATCTTCATCCCAAATTTGATAAGCAATGCTATCTGTTTGAGCTTTAATTCCCATTGAAATTTCTCTTCTTGTTCCTAATTCTTCAACAAATCTCTTGCCCTCTTTATTTACAATTATAGCACCACCTGCAAGTCTTGTATCTCCAGTATATAAAAGTTTTCCAGTTTCAACATCACATACCGGATATAATTGAATTTGATTCATATCAACAACATCAGCTCCAATGGCTTGTGCCATTTTTATACCATCACCCGTTGAGCCCGGAGAATTTGTTGAAAGAATTTTATCATCAACCTCTTTATCATTATCATAAAGCATTTTTTTATTTGCACCAAAGCCTCCTGTTGTTAAAACTACAGACTTTGCATTTATTATTAATTCCCCAGTTTTTATTTTTGCCTTAACGCCTGTAACTACATTGTCCTTTGTCAAAAGTTCAAAAGCATTTGTTTCTGTTAAAATTTCTATTCCTAATTCTTCAGCTTTTGCATGTAATTTATTTATTAATTCTTTTCCAGACTGTCCTTTTGGAATTAAAGACCTTTTAACTGAATGACCTCCAAAGAACATAAGTTCATCTGTCCATTCAACCTTAACATCATCTCTGAGCCATTTTGCACCGTCAAGAGCATTATTAGCCAAGACATCTATAAGTTCCTTATCCCCTCCGGCTTTTTCTACGTCTTTTTTAAATAAATCAACACTGTCTTTTATATTTTCTTTTTCTTGTAGCCAATTATTTGGAGCTGAATATTCCGCACCGGAAATCAGAGTATTTCCTCCAATTAAAGGTAATTTTTCTATGATTACAACATTTGCTCCTGCTTGTTTAGATTTTATTGCTGAAATTAATCCTGCACCACCTGAGCCGACTACAACAACATCTGTATTCATTTCTTTTACTTCAAATTTTTCATTCATTACAGGATTATTTTTTAAGATTTTTTTATAATCTAATCCTGACTTTTTAATTGCATCTGCAAGCGCATTTACAAATGCCTTTGATGAATAAGTTGCTCCGGTAATTTCGTCTAAATTAAAATCTCCCGAATTAACCTTTTGAATTAATTTTTCAATGGCAAGTTTTCCAACATCTTCAGTTTCTACACTTTCCTTTAATGATACATTTTTTATTTTACTATTTTCAAAACTTACATTAAGCACAACATCTCCATTATGTCCTCTTGCTTTTCCCTCATAAGTTCCATTAACAGCTGACTTACAAGAAGTTAAAAATAGTACAAAAATAAGTAAAAATGATAAACTTCTAAATAATTTTTTCATAATATCCTCCAAATCTTACAAAACACAATTATTTTTATATTCGTTTAATACATCAAAAATCTCATCAATATCGTTCAAAGTATTTATTGTATTTTTTACTTTGTTTGAACCTTTAAAACCCTTTAAATACCACAAAATATTTTTTCTCATTTCTCTTATGGCTATTCTTTCAGGCTTAAATTCAAGTTCTAATTTATAATGTCTTTTTATCGTATCAATCACTTCTTCGAGGGTTGGAGAAGAATATTTTTTTGATAGATTATAATCTTTAATTTGTTTAAAAATAAATGGATTACCAAGAGCGTGACGCCCTATTGCAACAGCATCAACTCCGGTTTCTTCTTTCATTCTTACATAATCTTCAACACTACAAACATCACCATTTCCAACAACTTTTATTGGAACATGATTCTTTAAAACTTTTATATCATTCCAATCTGCATTTCCAGAATAAAACATTTCTCTTGTTCTGGCATGTAGAGTTATCATATATGCACCGGCTTCAACAATAGCATCTGCAACTTCCAAGAAATTTTTATTTTTATCATCAAATCCTAAACGTATTTTAACACTTACTGGAACTTTTGAATTTTTAACCATAGTTGAAACAATATTTTTAACCTTTTTAGGCTCTTTCATCAAATAGCTGCCCTCATGATTTTTTACAATTTTCGGAGCAGGACAACCTAAATTCAAATCAAGCTGATAAATATCATCTCTATTATTAAATTTAGTTTGTATTACTTCTTCCATAATCTTTTCATCACTACCAAAAACTTGTAATCCAACAGGCCCCTCTCTTTTATCAATATATGTTATGATTGAAGTGTTATCATTATCATAATATAAACCTTTTATAGAAACCATTTCTGTAAAAGTCAAACTTGCACCCATTTCACTTGCCAAAATTCTAAAAGCAACATCACTAACTCCGGCAAGTGGAGCTAAAAAAATATCTCCATTAAGCATATTATATCCTCTTCTTCATTTTGTATATTTCCAACATACCGTCAAGCGTAAGTTTCTTATCTATAATATCAATTCTATCTATACCTTTGGTAATTAAAGTTGAATAACCACCGGTTGCAACAACTTTTAACTTAGAAACATCAAAATTCATCTCTTTTACCATTTCATCAAGTAACTTTTCAATAAGTCCGATATAACCAATTACCATTCCAACTCTTATATTATCCATAGTGTTTTTTGCGACAACTTTTTCCGGTTTGTAGAGTTCAACTCTTGGCAATTTTGCAGTCTTTAAAAATAGTGCCTCTGATGAAATTCCAATTCCCGGAATAATAGCTCCCCCTTGATAAACTGAATTTTCGTCAACTACATCAAAAGTAATCGCCGTTCCTATATCAATAATTATCAAAGGAACTCCATATTTTTTTATCCCTGCAATAGAATTTACAATTCTATCAGCACCAATCGTTCTTGGATTGTCATGATTTATTTCAAGTCCCAAATCACAATTATCATCTATAATCATAGGCTTTAAATTAAAATATTTCTTTATAGCATTCTCTATTGAATGCATAACATCAGGAACAACCGATGCTACAACAACATCATCTATCTCAGATTTTTTTATATTATTAGCATGAAGTATCTCTGTAATAGACAAAGCATATTCATCACTGGTTTTATTTTTTATTGTATTAAGTCTGAAATCACAAATAAGAGAGTCTTCTTGATATACCCCCAAAACAATATTTGTATTTCCTACATCTATAACTAGTAACATTAAGTCCTCCAAAAATTAAACTTATATACTATATAATAGCATTTTTTTAAAATTTATACAATAATAAAAATATCACCTTTCCATAATATAATATGAAATTTTTATGTAAAAAAATAGAACTTGATTAAATTCAAGTCCTATTAATTAAAATTATCTATTTTTTCTTTTTTTAGAAATTACTATTGCTCCACCTAAAGTTAAAATTGAAGATACAGCATAATACATTCCACCTGATACAAAGAATCGTGGAATCCTACTTATTTTTATTGTTTATTGATGCTTGAATAAATCCGTCAAATAAAGGATGAACTTTATTTGGTCTTGACTTAAATTCAGGGTGGAATTGACAAGCAACAAAATAATTACTACCAGTGTATTCAATAATTTCAACAAGGTCAAGTTCAGGATTTATTCCAGAGAAAATAACTCCAGCTTTTTCAAGTTCTTCTCTAAATTTATTGTTGACTTCATATCTATGTCTATGTCTTTCTTGAATAATTTCTGCATTGTATAATTTTCTAGCTTTACTATCCTTTAAAAGTTTACAGTCATAATTTCCAAGTCTTAAAGTTCCACCAATATTTTCAACATCAAATTGACTTTCCATTAAATCAATTACAGGATATTTTGTAGTATCGTCTTTCTCAGTTGAATCTGCTCCTTCAAGTCCTGCAACATTTCTAGCAATATCAATGATTGCGATTTGCATTCCAAGACAAATTCCAAAATAAGGAATATTCTTTTCTCTTGCGTATCTACTTGTAGCAATCATTCCTTCAATGCCTCTACCACCAAATCCACCTGGAACAATAATTCCGTCAAGTCCTTTAAATATTTCATTAACATTTTCTTCTGTAACTTCTTCAGAATTTATCCAATGAATATTAATTTTGTGAGCATTTTTATAACCTGCATCTATTAATGCTTGTGAAACTGAAAGGTATGCATCATGTAATTGAACATATTTTCCAACAAGTCCAATTTCTAATTCTGATTTTACATTTTTATATGAATCAATCATTTCTTTCCAATTACTCTTAATTGATTTTCCTTCTAAACAAAGTTTATGTAAAACATAATCATCTAAACCTTGTTCATGTAATTTAACCGGTACTTCGTAAATAAAGTCAACATTTTCAGATTGAACGATAGCACTTTTTGGAACATCACAGAAAAGACTAATCTTATTTTTAATTTCATCAGAAATTTTTTCAGGACTTCTAACTACAATAATATTAGTTTTGATTCCTTGACTCATAAGCTCCTTAAAAGAATGTTGAGTAGGTTTTGTCTTTAATTCATCAGAACCAGGAATTGTAGGAACTAAAGTAGTATGAATGAATAATACATCTTCTTTTTTATTTTCAGCATGAATTTGTCTAATCGCCTCGATAAAAGGTAAAGATTCAATATCTCCAACAGTACCACCAATTTCTGTTATGATTATATCAGCTTTGCTTTCTTCAGCTGCCTTATAAACATATCCTTTTATCCTATCAGTAATATGTGGAATTACTTGAACAGTTGAACCATTGTAATCTCCTCTACGTTCTTTTTGAATTACTTCGCTGTAAATTCTTCCTGTAGTTACATTACTTCTTTGAGTTAATTCTTCATCTATAAATCTTTCATAATGTCCTAAATCTAAATCAGTTTCAGCGCCGTCTTTTGTTACAAAAACTTCCCCATGTTGATAAGGACTCATTGTACCTGGGTCAACATTTATATATGGGTCAAATTTTTGCATAAAAACACTAAAACCTCTATCCTTTAAAAGTCTTCCTAAACTCGCTCCACATATTCCTTTACCAATTCCTGAAACAACTCCTCCAGTAATAAAAATAAATTTGCTCATCATATCCTCCTAATTTAATGCTCTAAAAATTTCTTCATAAGTTGGTATATTCCAATTTTCTCTTGAAATATTTGATTCAATTTCATCACTAATCATTCTAATTTCTTCCAAATTTTTAGGAATAAATTTGTGTAAACTTATTACTTTTTCAATTTCATTTTCTCCATGATTTTCTTTTTCGAAATCACTAAATTCATCAAGTTTTATAAACAGTCCCTCAAGTAAATTATTAAGTTTATTTACTCTCTCATTAAGTTTAACATTTTTTATTCTATCATTCAAATTTATTTCAAAATTAAGCTCTTTTATACAAGATGGAATAACATCTTTGTTAATCATATTAACCAATGTTTTCATCTCTAACATATAAGTATTTTTTACATCTTCAATGCAAACATCATAAACAGCACTTAATTCCAAATCATTCAAAATATTATTTTCCAAAAGAACTTCAAACTCCTTAGATTCTTTTGCATACAATAAAGCATCTAAATATGTTCTATTATTTTTAAGACCTCTTCTTTCAGCCTCTTCAACCCATTCTTTTGAATAACTATCTCCAGAAAACAAGACCCTTTCACTTTCAATTAAAATTTCTTTTAAAAGATTTTTACAAGCAGAAACTCTTTCAGCCTTATCTTCAACATTTTGAACTTTTTCTAAAACATTCTTAAGCTCAGCACCCACAATTGTATTTAAAACTATATTACAATCTGCTGCACTTTGCATAGAGCCTAACATTCTAAACTCAAACTTTCCACCTGTATATGCAAAAGGTGAAGTTCTATTTCTATCATCAGTATCTCTTGGAGTAAAGCCTAAATTACTGATATTAAAATCATTTTGTTTTACAGAATTTTTAACTTCCATATCCAAAATATCATATAAAATATTTTCAATTTCATTTCCTAGATAAACAGAAATAATTGAAGGTGGCGCCTCATCTCCACCAAGTCTTAAATCATTTCTAACACTTGAAGATGAAACTCTAAGTAATGAAGAATATTTGTTTACAGCTGAAATTGTAGAAACCATAAAAATTGCAAAAAGTAATCTATCAATTTCATTATCATTTTTTGGTAATTTAAACAAATTTTTACCATAGTTTGTAACTAAAGACCAGTTATTATGCTTTCCACTTCCATTTACATTTTTAAATGGTTTTTCATGTAATAAACAAACAAGATTATGCTCATAAGCAGTATTTCTTAAAACTTCCATAACAATTTGGTTATTATCAACCGAAACATTTACAGTATCATATAGAATTGCAACTTCAAATTGTCCCGGAGCAACCTCATTATGTTCAGTTTTAGAGTTAATTCCTAATTCCTCCAATTTTTTATTTATACTATTGTAATATTCCATAACTCTTTTTGGAATTGAACCGAAATAATGTTGTAACAATTCTTGGTCTTTCGGTGGCATTTCTCCAATTAAAGTTCTTCCTGTATTTATAAGGTCAACTCTCTTTTCATAAAGTTCTCTATCAACTAAGAAAAATTCTTGCTCTAAACCAACTTTAATTTTAACCCTAAATATTTTATCATCTGAAAATAAATTATATAAATCAGTTGCTTGTTTTGATAAAAAATCCATACTCTTTAAAAGTGGTGCTTTTTTATCCAAACTAATTCCATCAAAAGAAACAAAAATTGAAGGAATATACAAAATATTATCCATTATAAAAGCATTCGCAGTACAATCCCAATATGTATAACCTCTAGCCTCAAATGTTGACCTCATTCCCCCGTTTGGAAATGATGATGCATCAGGCTCACTCTTTAAAAGTTCTTCTCCTGAAAATCTAACTATCGGTAAATTTTCGTAAGACTTATCTATAAAACTTTCGTGTTTTTTTGCAGTATTCCCATTTAACGGTTGAAACCAATGGCAATAATGTGTTGCACCATTTTCTATAGCCCATTCTTTCATAGCATGTGCAATTATATCTGCACTATCTTTATCTAATAATTCCTCTTTTCGAATCGCGTTTTTCCATTTTAAATAAATCGGATAAGGCAACTTTTTTTTCATTGCATTTTTATCAAAAGTAAACTTTCCAAAATTTTCAATTCTGCCCATATATTCCTCCTAAAAAAAAATTGGTCTTCTTTTTACCTCTAAATAGAGAAAAAAAAAACCAAATTTCTAAAATGTTTTATTTATACTAATATAATAAAATATTTTTACGATTATGTCAAGAGTTTAAATAAATTTTTTATTTAGAACTTCTAGAAAATATATCAGCAAAAATTTGACATCTTATATATATATATATATAATTAAGTATATAAAATTTTGGGGAGGTTTATTATGAAAAATAAAAAAACTATGGTTTTAATTCCTGCTTTAAATCCGCCGGAAAATTTAATTGATTATATTTATGAATTGAAACATTATGGACTAAATAATATTTTAGTTGTAAATGATGGTAGTAATGAAAGATTTAAAAAATTTTTTGAAGATTTAAAACAAATTGATGGTGTAACAATATTAACTCATGCAAAAAATTTAGGTAAGGGAAGAGCTTTAAAAAATGCTTTTAATTTTTTTCTGACATTACCTAATATTGATGATTTTAATGGAATTGTAACTTGTGATTCTGATGGTCAACATAGAGCAAAAGATGTCTTGAATATTGCAAATAATTTAGAAGTTTATCCAAATTCTTTAATCATAGGTTGTAGAGATTTTGATAGTAAAAATGTCCCTCCAAAAAGTAAATTTGGAAACAAGACAACAGTAAATGTTTTTAAATTGTTATACAGAAAGAAAATAACTGATACTCAAACAGGACTTCGTGGTTTCCCTAAAAATATTATTCCCGAAATGTTAGATATTTTTGGAGAAAGATTTGAATATGAAACAAAAATGTTAATAACTTGCTTTGAAAAAAATTTAAATATAGCCGAAATACCAATAGAAACAGTATATTATAACAATAATGCAGAAACACATTTTAACACTATCAAAGATTCTGTAAAAATATACAAAGTAATTTTTACATCTTTTTTTAATTATATATTAACCTCACTCTCTTCATTTTTAATAGACATAGGATTATTTAAAGTATTCGTATATATTTTTTCATCATCATTAGTTAAAAATTCATATTCAATATTTTTTTCAAGTGTTATTGCAAGAATATTTTCTTCTCTTTTTAATTTTTTTGTAAATAAGAATTTTGTTTTTAATGGAGAAAAAAGTTTCAAAAAAACAATATACAAGTATTATAGTTTATGTATTTTTCAAATGCTATTATCTTCATTTAGTGTTTCTTTACTTTGGAAAATAACAAATGTTAATGAAACAATAATAAAAATCATTGTAGATACAATACTATTTTTAATAAGTTATAGGATTCAAAGAACTTGGGTGTTTAAGAAAACGAGGAAACAAACTTATGAAAAATAAAATTTTAGATAAATTAACACACAAAAAATCTATAATAACTTTCTTTTTATCCTATATAATTACATTACTGTTGACTTTAAACAAAAATTTTAAAATTGAGAAAGAAACTTTTTTTCACATTTTTATAAATAATGATAGTTTGATTTGTTTATTGTTATTTATCCTTTTATTTATATTAATAAAAAATTTGGATTTAAAAACTTTAATAGATTTTGAAAAAAGAGAAAATAAGATAATAAATATATTTTCTTTTATCTTTTCAATAATAAGTACAATAGGTATTGAATCATTTAGAAATAATGTTAATAAATATTATATTATTTTATTTTTTTTAATAATGTTTATTTCATTTATAGTTTTTAATTTTTTTATTAGAATTTTATACCTTAAAACAAAAAATATAACTTTTGAACAACCTACATTTACTAACAAAAAATTTATTTTAAAAAAATTTTTTAAAATACTAATACCAATATTTATAATAAGAATAATATTTTTTGTAATATTTTTCCCTGGAAATTTTACGTGGGATAGTATGTACTGTATAAAAGAAGGAATAGGAGTTCTTCCATTATCTAATTCTCACTCATATCTTTATATCTATACAGTAGGATTATTTGGAAAACTCGGTTTAAAATATTTTTCATCAGTTGGTATAGGAATTGGAATTTTTAATTTTATAAATTTAATTTTTACAAGCATTGTATATTCTCTTTTACTATACAAATTATTTGAATTTAAATTTAATAAAAAATTAAAAATAGCTTTGTATTTTTATTTTTGTGTAAATCCATATTTTATAGTTTATAGTTTTACACTGTATAAAGACGTTATATTAGGTAATTTTTTGCTTCTTTTTGTTTTATTGATGATTGAAATGATTTACAATCCTAAAATATTCTTTAGTAAAAATATTTCAATAATATATTTTCTAATTTCTGTTTTTGGAGTGTTTATGTTACACCGAAAAGCAATAATTTATGTTATTGTAGGTTTGGTATTCTTATTATTTGGTACTCAAAAAAAATATAGAATAAATACTTTGACATTAATTTTTTTATCTATAATATTTTGTTTTTCAGCAAATAAAATCACAAAAAGCATTTTAAAACCTTTAGAAAGTTCAATGAAATATGATTATTTATCTACAAGATTTCAACAATTAGCAAGTGTTGCTAAATATCATCCGGAATCATTTTCTGAAAACGAGCTAAAATTATGTGATAAAATTTTTGGACTAGAAAAAATAAAAAATGATTTCGACCCATATTGTGCAGACCCAATTAAAAACCATATAAGGGAAGATAATTTTAAAGATTTAAAAAATGATTTCTTTAAACTATGGTTTAAAATGTATTTAAAACATCCTAAAACAAATATTGATGCTATTTTAAATTTATCTTTATCTTACTTTTATCCCTATAAATTTAGAGAAGGTATGTGGATTGGAGATTATTATGAACATATGTATGAAACAAAAACAGATTGGTTCACTTTTAAAACTTTTGATAAAACATCTAACTTACAATTAAAAGAAAAATATGGATATTTTGATAAAGGATGGAATCAAAACACAGATTTTAAAGAAATACATAAATTAAAGAAAACAACAACAAATATAATTTATTCTATAGCCTCATATCCTGTAATTTCTTCATTTTTAAAAGCGGGATTTGCTACTTGGTTGCTTATCTTATCAATAGGATATTCAATTTTGAAAAGAAACAAAAAAATTAGACCTTTAATATATTTATGTCTTTCCATTGTACTTACTTGTATTTATTCGCCTATAGTAAATTATTACAGGTATTCATATTTAATATTTATAACTGTTCCAATACTTATTCCACTTTTATTTGTAAATGGTTATAAAAAAGAGTAGTAAGGATAATTTTCTTACTACTCTTTTATTATTAAACATTTTTCTAAATTCTTGATCTTAGTTTTAATATTTTATATAGTCTTAATACTGAATAAATGTAAGATGCAAGTCTTGTCGTTACGTCATACTCTTGTTGAATTTTTAATATTTCATTATATGCAAGTAACATTTTATATTCTACTTTATTCAAAACATCATCTTCAGTCATATCAATACCTGAAATATTTTGCACCCATTCAAAATATGAAGCTATAACTCCTCCGGAATTTGCCAATATATCCGGAATGACTACAACATTTTTTTGTTTCAAAATTCTATCGGCAAGATAATCAACGGGTCCATTTGCTCCTTCAACTATCAGTTTAGCTCTTATTTTATTTGCCTCTTCTTCTGTAATAGAATTTTCCAACGCACATGGAATTATTACATCAACATCTAAAGAATAAAATTGATCGATTGAAATAAGTCTTGCTCCTTCAAAGTTGATTAATGTTTTATATTTTTCAAAATGAGAAATTAATTCTGAAATATTAAATCCTTTTTCATTATAAATCGTATAAACGCCTTTTTCATTATCATACTCTGAAATAGATAAAATATTCCCACCCATTCTTTCTAAGTGTTTAGCAGTATTTGAGCCGACATTTCCAAAACCTTGAATTGCAATTCTTGACTCTTTTATATCAATACCTAATTTATTCAAAGCCTCTCTTGTCATTACTGCAACACCAACTCCGGTTGCCTCTTTTCTTCCATGTGAACCTCCAAATTCAAGTGCTTTTCCGGTAAATGTTGCAAGAGTATTATTTCCGGTTAGCTTTATGTATTCGTCCAACATCCAAGCCATAATTTTTTCATTTGTATTTACATCAGGTGCAGGAATATCGAACCTGTCTCCTATATATTTATAAAGCTCTTTTACATATCCTCTTGAAAGTCTTTCAAGTTCACTTTCCGATAATTCATTTACATCTACAATTATTCCGCCTTTTCCACCACCAAAAGGTAAATGTGTAGCAGAACATTTTAAACTCATCCAAATAGATAGAGCTTTAACTTCATCAACATTTACATTTTGATGAAATCTAATCCCACCTTTATATGGACCCATAACATCACAATGTTGTGAACGATAGCCTTTAAATACTCTAACTTTTCCATTATCCATTTTAACCGGAATATTTATTTCTATCGTTCTTTCAGGCTCTTTTAAAAGTTCATATAAACTATCATCTAAATTTAAGATTTCACAAGATTTTTTCAAAATCTTTTGAACATTTTCTAACGGATTAACATTATGCATACAATTCTCCTATAAATAATTTTCCCATTCTAAATATAAATTTTCCTTTTCTTTTATCAACTTAGATAAATCTTCACCAACTTTTAAGAATTTATCTTTATCATTAAAAATTTCAGGATTTTGAATATCTTTATTTAAACTTTCAATTTTATCTTCAATTTCAAAAATTTTATTTTCAATATCCTTTAATTTTTGCTTATTTGCTCTTTCTTCTTTTTCTTTTTCTCTTTTTTTCTTCTTTTCTTTTTCAAGCTCCGTTTTAGAAATTATTTTTTCTTCAGGCTCATCTTTTTCATTTAGCTTTTCTAAAAAATAATCATAATTTCCGTAAAACTCTGTAATTTTATTATCTTCCAAATACCAAATTTTATTTACAACCTTATTTAAAAAATATCTATCGTGAGAAATTGTAAGAACGGTACCTGAATAATCAGAAATTGCTTTTTCTAAAACTTCTTTACTTTCAATATCTAAATGGTTTGTAGGCTCATCTAAAAGTAAAAAATTGGATTTAGACAACATAAGTTTTAAAAGCTCAAGCCTTGCTCTTTCTCCACCACTTAATTCTCCAACATTTTTAAAAATATCTTCGCCTACAAAATTAAATTTTGCAAGATAACTTCTAACATCAAAATTATTCATCTTCGGGTATGAATCCCAAAATTCGTCCATAATAGAATTTTGATTATTCAAAGTCTTTTGCTCTTGGTCATAATAGCCTAAAGAAACTCTTGCACCAAGATTGCAACTTCCTTTAATTCCCTCTAATTTTTGACAAATTATCTTAAATAGAGTTGTCTTTCCAACTCCATTTTTACCAACAAGTCCAATCTTATCTCCTTTATAGACATTTAAGTTTATATCTTCAAACAAAATCTTTTCATTAAATCCCATTGATAAATCAGAAATTGTCAAAACATCTTTTCCGGATTCAACCTCAGGAACAAGTTTTAATTTCATTGAATTTTTATAAATTTCAGGATTTTCAATCAAATCCATTTTTTCAAGCATTTTTCTTCTTGAACTGGCTTGTTTTATAAATCTATTATTTCCATAATTTTCAAATCTTTGAATAATTTCTTTTTGTCTTGAAATTTCTTTTTGTTGTTTTTCATAAAGATGCTTATTTACTTCAAGTTCTCTTTCTCGTCTATAAATAAACTCATCATATCCACAGTCAAAAGTTTTTAATTTCTTATTTTCTATTGAAAAAATCCTATTACAAACAGAATTTAAAAAGTATCTGTCATGAGAAATAACAAGACAGCTCCCCTTATAATCTCGAAGATAACTTTCTAAGAATTGAATTGACTCCATATCTAAATGGTTGGTCGGTTCATCAAGTAAAATTAAATTTGACGATTTTAGTAAAATTTTTGCTAAATGTAATCTACTTTTCTGCCCACCACTTAAATTATTAACAGATTTTGAAAATTCTGTTTCTAAAAAACCAAGACCGAGTAAAACGCCTCTAACTTTTGAATTATATGAGTATCCATCATTTTCTTCAAAATAACGTCTTTTATTTTCATATATATCAAAAAGTTTGTGCATTTCATCATCACTTAAATTTTTATTTCCCATTTCAATTTCTAATTCTCTAAGCTCGTTTTCGAGTGAAATAATATCTTCAAAAACTTCTAAACATTCATCATACACATTATTTTCACTAGTATATGAAACATTTTGATGCAAAATAGAAAAATTTACATTTTTTGAAAAATTTATTTCTCCACTATCAAAAGATAATTCTTTTGTTAAAAGATTAAATAAAGTACTCTTTCCACTTCCGTTATCTCCAACAATTCCAACCTTATCTCTATCCGAGATAGAAAAAGTTAAATTTTCTAATATATTTTCATCTATAAATGACTTAGTCAAGCCATTAACACTTAAAATAATCATAATACACCCTTTTAGAAAATGAATTTAGACTCAAAAGTGCCAACCTTTCCAGCTGCAAGTAAAACACTAAAATATATATATGCAGTTTGATGCCAAAGAATTGTTACATCTAACATTCCATGTAAAATAACTACACAAGTTAAGGAAATTATAAGTCTAAATAAATTTCTTCTTCTTATACTGTAAACTTTTTTACATAATCCAAAGAAAAATGGAAATATTATAGCTATCCCTACAATACCAAAATTTATAAGCAAATCGAGGACAATATTATGTGCATGATTTGCAGGGTGAGTTACCCACATTGCATTTTGATAAGCCATAGGACCACTACCAAATAAAAAAGTTTGTTTAAATAATTCAATTGCATTTTCCCATATTTCTTTTCTTGTTCCAAGTGAATTACCTATAAATTCATATCTTGGAAATACCCTATTTGAGAAAATCATTAGAATAACTATAACTACTGTAAAAACACCAAGAAAAGCAAATACTTTCTTATTGTTTTTAGTCAAAGAAAGCACCAACGTAGCTATAAGTATAGTTGGTAGTGCTGTTCTATTTTCAGTTAAAAATAAAACTATAAAAGCAAGTGTACTTACACACAAAAAGTATAATCTACTCTTTTTATTTTTATTCGATAAAAAGTAGTACATAGCTATTATAATTATAAATTCACATATTGTTGCATAGTAATTTGTATTGAAAAAAGATGATATAGGTCTATGTAAAGACATATATTCAATAAATTCATACATTTTTAAATGCATACTGAACTTATTATACAAAACAGAAAAAATCGTCAAGATAAAACAAAAAATCGATACAATCATATATAAATTTATAATCCTTGAAAATAATTTTCTGTTTATAATCATTCTATAATACATAAAAAACATAGAAAATTCAAACAAAATAATTGAAACGCCTATGCCATATAAATTGTGTTTTAATATTGATATAAATATTGTAAGACTCAAAAATGCTAAAATATTTTTAACATAAGGAGTTTCTTTTATAACAGGAATAATTTTCCCACTAACTAACAAATAGAAAAATAAAGCGTTAAATGAAAAAACTAAAAAATAAAAAGGTAAAAAAACCGTAAATGAAACAATTAAAATTAAAAGTTCATCAATATTTAACTCATATTTTTCTAAAATTTCATTAATATAATTCATATATTTAAAGCCTTTCATAAGACATTTTTTGATAAAACTTATTTCAATTATAGCATAAAAACAAAAAAAATAAAACTCTTAAAAAAGAGTTTTATCAAATAATTATCTAACACCAGGATAATCTTTTAAACTATTCATATAATAAGTTAGAGTCAATAAACTTCCATCTAAATGAACATTTTCAAGAACAACGCTCTTTGGTAATTTTAAGTCAATAGGTGCAAAATTCCAAATACCCTTTATACCACATGCAACTAATTTATCTGTAATTTCTTGAGCAGGTCTTGCAGGTATAGCTAGAATTGCAATATCTACTTTTTCTCTAGTAACAACTTCTTCCATTTCAGAAATATCTTTTACAACTACATCATTATGTTTACTTCCAATGATTTCAGGAGAATTATCAAAAATTCCTACAACCTTAAATCCTTTTTTTCTAAATCCACTATAATTTAATAATGCACTACCTATATTTCCAAAACCAATAATAACTACATTGTATGGTTTATCAACACCCATAATTTTTTCCAATTCAATTTTTAGCTCTTCAACATTATAACCATAACCTTGTTGTCCAAAAGCACCAAAATGATTTAAATCTTGTCTTATTTGTGATGCAGTCAAACCAGTTATTTTACTTAGTTCTTGAGAAGACACTCTTATAATACCTTTATCCCCTATCAATTCAAGATATCTGTAATACTTAGGCAAACGTTTTATAACCGCAACAGAAACTTTCTCGTCTAACATAATAACCCTCCTACCACTATGTTTTTAATTAATCCTTAAATATGTAATCTTAAAAACAACTATCTGTTTTAAGTATTATAACACTAATCTAATTTTATTGCAATATTTTTTACAATGTTTTTTACAATGTATCACTAATTTCATTAAAGTTTATCACTCTATACTAATCATAATAAATACTTTTTAACTAAATTTAAACAAAATATCTTGAAAAATGTAAAAAAAAGTTCTAAAATATAGTTAATAAAATTTAGGAGGAAATCACTTTGAATAATTTTGAAGTAATAAAAGACAATCCAATATTTAAAGATTTTTCAATAGATGAAATAATAGAAACTTTTTCTGTAATATCATTTTACGAAAAAGAATACAAAAAAAATGATTTAATATTAAATGAAAATATAAAATTAGAATATTTTGGAGTAATTACTGAAGGAAAAATAGCTCTTTCAAATTTTGACTATTTTGGAAATAGAAATATACTAAATGTTTTTGAAAAAGGAGTAACATTTGCAGAGGCTTTAGTTGCATTAGAAATAAATATTCCCCACGAAGTAATTTCACTTACAAATTCTTCCGTTTTATGGATTGAATATAAAAGTCTATCAAAATCAAATCAATATTCTAAAATTTTAAATAATTTACTAAATACAATAGCGACAAAAAATTTAATCTTAAATAAAAAATTACAAATATTATCAAAAAGAACAACTAGAGAAAAAATTTTAGAATATCTTTCAAATCAAAAAAAAATATTATCACTAGATAATAAAATCGAAATAAATTTAAATCGAAATGAAATGGCAGACTATCTTGCACTCGATAGAAGTAATCTATCCAGAGAGCTTAGCAAATTAAAAAAAGAAGGCATAATTGACTTTAAAAAAAATAAATTTAAATTACTATAAATAATTCTTGATATACGAAAAAAGGAGGTTAACGCCTCCTTTTAAAATTATTTCAATGATTTTGGTTTACCAATAATTTCTGAATAAACCACTGCTCTTAAAAGATTTTCTCTATCCTTTAAGCCTAATCTGTCATTTTTTTTCTTAATTAATTTTTCTAAATTATGATTTTCTTTTATTGAATTAGTATTCTCCATTTTATGAGAACTATACATTTGACTTTGTCCTTCAATAGACTCTGTCATCATGCTATTTCCTTCAATAGAATAACCTTCTAAGCCCTGACCCTCCATAGAAGAAGTCATAATACTCTTACCTTCAGAACTTTCAAAACTTCCATAAGATTTTTGTTTAGAATTATTTTTTTTACTCTTATTTTGATTTTTTTTATTCTTAGATTTAGTTGATGCCTTTAAAACATTTCCGTTATAACTTTCATGTTCTTCATTCAACTGTGCTTTTATATCATTAAGCTCAGACTTTAATTCATCAATAAAAGATAAAAAACCTGAATTTTTACTCATAGGAAACACCCCTATTCTGCTAATGATTCTCTCATTTTAGTATCAGATTTTAAATTTTTTAATTTTTCATAATCCAGTACAGAAATATTTCCATCTTCAAATGCTTTTGCAATAGCAAGAGGAATCTTACTTTCTGATTCAACAACTTTAGCTTTCATTTCTTCAATCTTAGCTTTGTTTTCTTGTTCAACAGCAACAGCCATTGCACGTCTTTCTTCTGCCTTAGCTTGTGCTATCTTCTTATCAGCTTCCGCTTGGTCAGCTTGTAATTGTGCTCCAATATTTCTACCAATATCTACATCGGCAATATCAATAGATAAAATTTCAAAAGCAGTTCCTAAATCTAGACCTTTTTTCAAAACAGTTTCTGAAATAGCATCCGGATTTTCAAGAACTAAGCTATGTCTTTCAGCACTACCTACAGTAGTAACAATACCTTCTCCAACTCTTGCTATAATAGTTTCTTCTCCAGCACCACCAATAAGTCTTGAAATATCAGCTCTAACAGTAACTTTTGCCATAACTATTACTTCAATACCATTCATAGCAACTGCAGCAATCTTTGGAGTATTAATAACTTTAGGATTTACGCTGACTTGAACAGCTTCTAACACATCACGTCCAGCAAGGTCAATAGCTGTTGCCATTTCAAAAGTCAATTCTATATTTGCCTTTTGAGCAGCAATCAAAGCATCAACAACATTATTTACATTACCTCCTGCTAGATAATGTGCTTCTAATTCTGAAATGTTAATATTAACATTAGCCTTTGTAGCTTTAATTAATGGGTAAATAATTTTTGATGCTCTAACCCTCCTAAGTTTCATTCCAATAAGGTTTGAAATTTTTACTTTAACCCCACTGAATAAAGCAGTAATCCAAAGTCCTACGGGAACAAAATAAAAGAACCCGAACACCAAAACCACTACTAAAAGTACAACTAAGCTATTAGTTCTTGGTAACATTCTCATAACTAAAACCTCCCTTTTTTATTTACACTATCGTGTATAATTACATTATATCACTTTTTTTAAAAAGTGCAATAGCAAAAAAAGAAATCAATTTCATAAATTAATTTCTTTTTAATCTAAATTATCACATTTTATTTTTGCACTAACTTCATTGTTATTTATTTCTAATTCATCAACTAAATGTTTAACAATTCTAAGACCACGACCTGACGTAGTCATATTTATATCTCCATTTTCGTTAAATATGTAATTTATTCCGTCTCCCTCATCTTTAACATTTATATGTATGCAATCTGTATTTACACAAACTTTTAAATTTATTCCCTTTTCTCTATTACATTTATTTCCATGTTCGTAACTATTTATAACTATTTCATTTATAACAATTCTAATATTAAACATAAGCTCTTCATCTCTAACAACAGATGACAATTTATTCAAAACAAAAGAAACTGCATCATCAATATCATTTAAATCACTTTTAATAATTTTAGCATATTCAAAATCCATATTTTGCTCCTAACTTTATAATATAATTTATATACCCAATTAAAAATTATTATTAACAAATTTTTAAAAAATTTTTATTTGCATATTTAGAATTTTTTTAATATAATATACACTATGAGGTGATTTATATGTTTTTTAAAAATAAAAATTTAGCTAAAATAGATTTATTTATACTTATTTCGCTAGTTTTAATCATATTAATAGGATTAGTTAATTTATATAGTGCAACAATAAGTTTAAAAAGGAATTTTATGATTTCTCAAATTGTTGCAACCGCTTTAGGTTTTATCTTAATGTTTATACTTATTGCAATTGATATAAAATTTTTAAAGAGGTTATACTTACCAATTTATATAGGTTCAATTTTTCTTTTAATTTTAGTTCTTATAATTGGTACAGGTGATTCAGTTGGAGCAAGAAGTTGGATTAGATTCGGTCCAATATCTTTTCAACCGTCTGAATTTGTAAAACTTGGTATGATTATTTGTTTAGCCACAGTTATAGAAAAAAATAGTGCAAAAATAAATGAGCCAAAAACTTTATTAAAAATTTTAGTGTTTGCTTTTTTACCTGTTGCACTTGTTCTTAAACAACCTGATTTCGGAACAGCATTTGTGTTTGTGTTAGTAATAGGCTCAATGCTATTTGTTGCAGGGATTAGCTTAAGACTTGTAGTTTATACATTATTTGCTACAATAGCAAGTCTTCCAATTTTTTATATAAGCCTATCTCCATATCAAAAAAACAGAATTTTAAATTTCTTACACCCTGAACGTGACGTTACAGGTACGGGTTATCAAGCTGTTCAAGGAAAAATTGCAGCGGGCTCCGGAAAATTTATCGGTAGAGGTCTCTTTAAAGGCCCTCAAAATCAATTTAACTTTATTCCTGAAAAACAAACAGATTATATATTTCCTGTTTTCGTTGAAGAAATGGGATTTGTAGGTGGAACAATTTTAATTGGACTTTATACTGTTATGCTTTATAGATTTGTTAAACTTTCTAAAAAAACAGTAAATAAATTCAATCAACTTTTAATCGTAGGAATATGTGCAATGTTTTTAGCTCATATTTTTGAAAATATTGGAATGACAATCGGGCTTATGCCTATAACTGGTATTCCACTTCCATTTTTAAGTTATGGTGGAACATTTCAATTAATAAATTTAATTGCAATGGGAATTGTATTATCAATTTCTTGTGAAAAAACTCCATTAGACTTTATGTAATAAATGTTTATATAAAAAAAGCTCGGTCAAACCGAGCTTTACTTATAATTCATAGTAATTTTTTTCTGTTGATAGATAATCTACAACTCTTACAACTTTTTCGTCTTCAATATATACTCTAGGTATTCTCATATTTATTCTACAAATCAAATCATATACATTTGTATTTGCCATATTTGCAATTTCAAATATATCTAATTTCATATCTTTATATTCTCCATAAAGTAAAACTGTATCTCCAATTTTTATATCATCAATATGAGAAACATCTATCATAGTTTGATCCATACAAACTTTTCCTAAAATCTTTGCTTTTTGATTATTTATCATAACATATCCTTTATTACTTAACTCATAAGGATAACCATCTGCATAACCTACAGAAATTGTCGCAACTTTAATAGTCTTATCTGCACAGAAAGTTCTTCCGTATCCAACCGTATCACCTTTTTTAATGTGCTTTATATTACTTACAGTACTTACAAAACTAACAACAGTATCCATTTTTATTTTAGAATTTTCTTTTACATATTCTGAAGGATAATGTCCATAAATTCCAATTCCAACTCTTACCATATCATAATAATAATTGTGAAGTAAAACTCCTCCGTCATTTCCTATATGTAACATTGGCATTTTTAAATTTTCTTCTTCTAAAATTGACTTAACCTTTTCAAATCTTTCTACTTGCAATTTTGTAAATGAAAAATCATCAATATCAGAAACGCATAAATGTGAAAACATTCCTTTAACTATAATATGTTTCATAGAATAAATTTCTTTTAAATAATCTCTTAACTTATCATCAATTAAAAATCCTAATCTATTCATTCCGGTGTCTATTTTAATATGAATTTTACATTTTTTTCTACATTTTGCTGCTATTTCATTTAGTTCTCTAACCATTCCTATATTATAAACAGTTAAATCCACATTATTTTTTATCAATTTTTCAAATAAAGCATTAGGAACATAACCTAAAATTAAAATAGGTAATTTAATTTTCTTTTTCCTAAGTTCCATAGCTTCTGAAAAATTTGCTACACAAAAATAATCTGCACCTTGTTTTTGTAAAAATTCAGCAACAGTACAAGCTCCAAGTCCATAAGCATTTGCCTTTAAAACTATTCCAACTTTAGCTCCATTGCATTTTTCTTTTATTTTCAAAAAATTATTTTTTAATTTATCTAAATCGACAAAAATCAAAGATTGATTTTCATACATAATATTACCCCCTAATATATTTAATAGCCTTTGGTAAAAATTTAATAATATCTGATGCTATTAAAGAATCTTCTCCTAATTCATCTTTAGCAAAATCTCCTGCCAAGCCATGAAGAAAAACTCCAAGCTTTGCAGAATTAAAAGTTTCTAAGCCTTGACCAAGCAAAGATAAAATAATTCCGGTTAAGCAATCTCCACTTCCTGCAGTTGCCATTCCACAATTTCCCGTATTATTTATAATACAATTTTCTTTTGACTTTATTATTGTATTTTTACCCTTTAAAACTAAAGTATATTTTAAATCTTGTTTATAAAAATTAATTAAAGATTCTAATCTATTATCCTTAATATAACTTAAATCATAACCTGAAAATCTTGAAAATTCAGCCTCGTGTGGTGTTATTATAATATTTTCTCTATTTAAAATTTCTTTTTCAATATCATTTAAGAAAAAAATAGCATCAGCATCTATAACTATCGGTTTTTGAAAATTTTTTATAATTGTTTCTAAAATTTTTATATTTTCAATACTTCTTCCCAGCCCACAACCAATAGCTATTGCATCTAAGTTTTCTATTTTTTCAATTATTTCATTTACATTTTCAAAAATAAAATGTCCTTCATTATTATCATTTATAGGAAAAATAATATTTTCAACAGCTTTTATTTGTAAAATATTTGAAATAGAATTAGGACAGATATTGTAAACAAGTCCGCTTCCCGTTCTAAGTGCAGATTTAGCACACAAATCAACACTTCCACACATTCCGATACTTCCACCAACTATTCCAACTTTTCCAAAAGTGCCTTTATGTCCATTTTCATCTCTATTTATCATAAGATTTTTATATTCTAAAAATTTTTCAGAAGCTATACTATCTTTAAAAAGTTTTATATCAACGACAGCAATAGCAAAATCCCCATCATGTGAAACAGAACAAGAAATTTCATCTATTTTGCTTTCAATGGTATTAAAAACATTTAATTCAGGTTTTCCAGAAAAGTTATGTATAACCTCCACATCAATTGGTAAAATTGTACCAAAACCCGTACCTATTGCCTTTACAAATGCCTCTTTTAACGAAAAAATACCGGCGATTGTTTCATCTCTATATCCTGTATTAGAAATGTACTCAATTTCTCTTATTGTAAAATATTTTTCTAAAAATTTATCTAAATTTTTCATATTTGAAAATCTGGAAATACTACAAATATCTATACCTATCATTATTCAAACTCATCCATTTCTTTATTCACAAAATTGCTCTCTAAAGAATTATATAATTCCTCATAATTTAAAGAAAACAATTCTTCAGGTTGCTCAACATTTTTCAAGAAATTTCTAATTTTATTTTCAACTTCTTTCATACTCTTAAAAGTAATTAAACTTGGAGAATAAGAATTACAAATAAATTCCATAACTATATAAGCAATATCCCACTTCAATTTTGACTTGTCTTCTGAAGAAATATTTAAATCATCTACTGCACGTCTTACTCTTTTTACAACAGCAAATACAATAAATTCAGAAAAAGAAATAAATTCTTCACAAAAATCATCTTCATCTATATCTTGAATAACAGAAAAAATTAAATTCCACTTAAAATCTTTATTTACTAACTCTAAAAGGCCTGTACCGAATTTTTTACATAAATCATTTTTAAATTCAATTTTGTCTGAAAATTCAAAAGTTTCTCCAATTACAATAGTTCTGCTATTAGCGCTACTAAGTCTATTTAAAAATCTAACAAAATAATCTTCATATCGCATAGAATTTTGAAATTTATTCTTTGAAAAAATATAATCGACAATAATATTTGCACAGTCTTTAAAATCTACAACAAAGCCTGTAGTTTCCTTTATTTTTACAGAATATAAATCATGCACCATTTTTGATACAATCGTCTTTAAATGTATTTTTGATGAGTCATAATTACTCTTATTTTCTACATTTTTCAAATGATTATAAACGCTTTGTAATTGATTGTCTATCATAGTTAAATTAGCCTTAATAGAAAACATTATTGAGCGAATAAAGTCCTCTGTTACCATATAACTAAAATTTTTATATAAAACACTATGGTCTATTTCTCCCCAGAATATATTTACAAGAGATTTTATCTGCAACTCAAAATTAACAAAATAATCTCCCTCTACTACATATCTTCCATCGATTTTATAAATTTCAAATCCATTTTTTTGAATTGTAGGTTGTTTTTCACTAAGTTTTAATTCTATATTAGAATTTAACTCACTTCTATAAAACCCATCTTCTAATTCAATAGTAAAATTTTTAGAAATAACATCAAAAATCTTTTTTTCATCATCAATAAATCGACATTCAACTCTAATACCGATTAAATCAGGAAGATTTTCTATCGCAACTTTATAATTAGAAAATCTATAATAATAGTTATTTCTTAACAATTTTTCCCTAATACTATCTTCAGTTTTTATTCTAGCTGTTGTATTTATAAAAAAATCACAATTCAAAAAAATATCATTAAAAAATTTTTTTAAAGATTCAGATGAGTTAGAAATAAAATCCATATTATTATCCATATGTTCTATTGATTTTTCTAAAAATTCAAAAATTTCAAGTTTCAAAAAAACACCTCCAATTACAAAAATATTTTACCATAGATTAAAAAGATTTACAATCAAAAAAATTTATCCAAAAGAAAAAAGACTGCATTGGCAGTCTTCAAACTTTAATTATATTACAAGCTGTCTATAACTTTTTTAAGTCTATTTAATCCATCAGTAAGCATATCTCTGTTACAAGCTATATTCATTCTAAAGAACAACTTTCCATTTTCTCCATAAGTCATTCCGGAATTTAATAACAATTTACCTTCATTGATAAGTTTTTGGTGTAACTGTTCATGTTCGATATCAAAAGCTCTAAGGTCTAACCATAATAAGAAACTAGCTTGTGGTCTTTTTACTTTAACCTTTGGTATTTCTCTATTTATAAAATCTATTGCAAAATCAATATTTGATTCAATATATTCCATACATTCTTCAAACCATTCTTTACCATACATATATGCAGCGGTAAAACCAACAGCAGCAAAACTTGCCATATGGAAAATACCATATCCAACTAAACCTGTTATAAATTTAGTTCTAAGTTCTTCATTAGGAATTATAGCAACAGATTGTACAAGACCGGCAACATTAAAAGTTTTGCTTGGCGCAGTCAACGTAACTGTGTTATATAAAAAATCTTCATTCATTGATGCAATTGGAGTATGTTTATAATCTTTTAATATTAAATCTCCATGAATCTCATCAGAAATCATTAATACATTATGCTTTCTACAAATTTCTCCATATCTTTGTAGTTCTTCTCTTGTCCATACTCTTCCAACAGGATTATGTGGACTACATAATATACTTAATTTAACATTATTTTCTACAATTTTCTTTTCAAAATCTTCAAAGTCAATAATGTATTTATCTTCTAATTCAATTAATTTGTTTTCAACAACAATTCTGTTATTTAAATGTATAGCATTAAAGAAAGGAGGATATACAGGAGTATTTATAATAATAGCATCTCCTTCTTTTGTATTGCGCAAAATAGTATTAGCTATTCCGGGAACAACTCCGGGAACAGGTACTATCCATTCTTTTTTTATATCCCAATTATTTTTTTCTTTTTGCCATTTAATAAATGATTCAAAAAACTTTTCACAAGGACAATCATATCCTATTACTCCATTTGAAATAGGTTCTTTTAAAGCATTTAAAATTTCATCACAACATTTAAACTCCATATCAGCAATAGACATAGATAAAACTGAATGGTCATTTTTTGGTGCTCCAGCAGAAACCATATTATTCCATTTTTCAGCATGTGAATGTTTTCTATCTACATACTCATTAAAATCATAACATCTACCCATAATAACATCTCCTAAAAATTTTTTATATTTTATTATTTTAATAATAACCTAAATTAAATTTTTAATTTCCTCAACCTTGTCTAACTTTTCCCATGATAAATCTAATTCATTTCTTCCGAAATGCCCATAAGCAGCAATTTGACGATATATAGGTCTTCTCAAATCTAAAATATCAATAATTGCAGCAGGTCTTAAATCGAATACCTTATTTACAATTTCAATTATTTTATCATCTGAAACTTTGCCTGTACCAAAAGTATCAACATAAATAGAAAGTGGCTTAGCTACCCCAATAGCATAAGAAATACCTATTTCTAATTTATCACAAAGTCCACTTGCAACAATATTCTTAGCAATATATCTTGCCATATATGCACCGGATCTATCTACTTTAGTAGGGTCCTTTCCTGAAAAAGCTCCTCCTCCATGTCTTCCAAATCCACCATAAGTATCAACAATAATCTTTCTTCCAGTTAAACCAGAATCTCCCATAGGTCCACCAATTTCAAATCTTCCTGTAGGATTTACATAAATCTTTGTATTTTCATCAATTAATTCTTCAGGAATTACTTCATCAATAACAAATTTTTTAATATCTTCTTCTATTTGTTCTGATTTAACAGATGGACTATGTTGAGTAGAAACTACAATAGCCTCTATTCTTGAAGGAACTCCGTCAATATATTCAACAGTAACTTGACTCTTTCCATCAGGTCTTAAATAACCCAATATATCATTTTTTCTAACATAAGATAATCTCTTTGTCAACTTATGAGCTAAAGTAATAGTTAAAGGCATAAACTCATCTGTTTCAGTACAAGCATATCCAAACATCATACCTTGGTCTCCTGCACCAACAGAATTATACTTATCTTCATTTCCTTTTTTATATTCCAAAGCACTATCAACACCTAAAGCAATATCTTTAGATTGTTCATTAATACTTGTTAAAACTGAACAAGTTGAAGCATCAAAACCAAATTTTGCTCTAGTATAACCAATATCTTTTAAAACATTTCTTACTGTACTTTGTATATCAACATATTGCGAAGTTGTTATTTCCCCAACAACCATAACAACCCCAGTTGTTGTTAAAGTTTCACAAGCAACTCTCGCTACTGGGTCAACTTTTAATATCTCATCTAAAATCGCATCTGAAATTTGGTCACAAATCTTATCAGGATGACCTTCAGTTACAGATTCAGAAGTAAATAAAACTTTTTTCATCTTTTCCTCCTTAAATTTTTTCAAGCAATACAACTGCGTGAGAAGAAATTCCTTCTTCTCTACCTTCAAAACCTAAATGTTCTGTTGTAGTAGCCTTTATGCTTACATTTTCAATATCTGTTTCTAAAACAGTTGAAATTTTTTCTCTCATTTGTAAAATAAAACCGGCAAGTTTAGGTCTTTGTGCACAAATAACGCTATCAACATTACCAATTTTATATCCTTTTTCTTTCATCAACCTAACAACTTCTTTAGTCATTATTAATGAATCTATATCTTTATATTTAGGGTCGTTATCCGGAAATAACTTTCCAATATCTCCTAAACACAAAGCACCAATAATTGCGTCATTTATGGCATGAACTAAAACATCAGCATCACTATGACCTAAAAGACCTTTTTCATGTTCTATTTTAACTCCACCAATTATCAAATCTCTTCCGGTAACCAATTCATGAACATCAAAACCAAGTCCAATTCTCATACTAAATACCTCTTTCTAACAATTCTCTTGCATAACAAATATCTTCCATAGTTGTAATCTTTATATTAGAATATTCGCCTTCTACAAGTTTAACTTTAATACCTAAATTTTCAACTATTGAAGAATCATCTGTAACAAAAAAATTTTCACCAAAAAACTTTTTATATCCATCTAAAATAATATTTTTTCTAAAAGCCTGTGGTGTTTGAATATTAAACAAAGAACGTCTATCCGGAGTAGAAATAACTTCTAACTCAGAAGAAACGAATTTCATAGTATCCTTAGACCTAACACCAGTTATAACTGCATCGTAACCATTCAGCTCATTTATAACATTTAAAATAACACTCTTACTAATAAGAGGTCTAGCCCCATCATGACACAATACAAAATCTGAAAAATTAGACACATTTAAAAGTCCGTTAAAAGTAGATTCTTCTCTTGAAGAACCTCCCTCAACCAATTTTATATCTAAAGAAATTTTATTAATAATTTTTTCAAAATCTTTAAAAAATTCTTTTTTAGTTACCAAAATAATCTCAACCACTTCAGGTATATCGACAAAAGCATTAATAGTTCTTTCAATAACAGAAATTCCACATAAATCTAAAAAAATTTTATTTGTAGAAATCCCCATTCTACTAGAAGAACCAGCAGCAGTAATTATAACAGAAATTCGTTTTGCCATAATTTCACCTCGACCTATATTGTACCACATTTGCAATTTATTTTCTATATTTTATGTAAAAATTTGTCAATTAATTAAAATAAATGTTATAACTTAATCTAACAAATTTATTTTAAAAATTAAAAAAAGCGTATAACAAAGCCAAATCAATATTAAACTTAGTCAACGCTTTTAATAAATTTTGCTACTTTACTATTAATAGCATTTTATTATTTACTATTTACTTTTTCTATTTTTTAAAATTTGTAAAACTCCTCCACTAATCACTAACATAGTTACTGAACTAAACATTGAATTCCCTATTGATGTTTTTGGAACTCTATTTTCTTTTTTAGGCTTTTGTGGATTTGGTACAGATGGCTTTTCAGGAATTTCCTTATTTGTAATTACAAATCCATTTTTTACATTTCCAGAAACTTTAC
>NZ_KQ960142.1:0-13130 GCF_001553085.1 Parvimonas sp. KA00067
TTATCTGTTTTTGGTAAATCTTTAAATTCTCCCTTCCAAGAATTTCCTTTATTTAATTTTAATTTCCTTTCAAAAACTCCATTGGATAAAAGTTTAATTATAACTTCATCTTTTTCTTTTCCTATCCATTTCTTTTCAACCGGAATTGAAATTTTTTCTATTTTTAAAGTATTTTTTATAGAAATAGAAAATTTAGTTTTTGACTCAGATTTTATTTTTGAAATCTCAACATTATATTTATCTGAATTTAACTCTTTAATATATATAATATCTTCAATCTTTTCACCTTTAACAGTAGCAGGTAAATCTTTCAATGTAAATTTATAACCATTATCTTTAGTTAATTTCACATTTTCTATCAAATAGTCTGTTTTATCTTTTAATTTTCCTCTAACTTCTATTTCAATATCTTCAGGAGTTGTTCCAAATTCCCATGTTTTTACTATTTCTATTTCTTTCAAAGGATTTTCTTCATTAGGTTTTTTACCAAATATAACGCTACCATTTGAGCCAATTCCTCCACCTTTATTAGCAACATTTCCTTCAATAATCAATCTGGATAATTTTTTACTAACTGTTTTTCCATTTTCGTCAATAATAGCTTTTAAACTAAGTTGTTTTGTTATTTGCTTTAATTCAGAAATTTCCTTTGACTTACTTGGTTCATATCTATTTCCTTTAGAGTCCTCATAGTATAAAACTTTTGTTCCACCAATCAATCTTGTTGGCAATGTTACAGTATAATTTCCAGGAACTTTTTCCTCATTATGGAAATCAGAACCTGCTTTTTCAGCTATATTATCTACAAAAACAGCTCCGTTTTCAGCGTAAAACTCTGCGTCTCCAGTAGGACAAAACCATGAACCTCCTCCTGCTCCAAGTACTAATTCATAGTTTTTCTTTCCACCGTTTCCATCATCTTCAGAAACTCCTTTAGAATGAATCCAAGTTTTAGAATCACTCGCCTCATTGTTTGAAACAAAAGCATTTTCAATCCTTAATTTATAAGGTGTCGCTGTTAGATAAACTCCTCCACCTTGGTCTCCGGCAATATTATTTTTTATTTCTCCACCTAATAACTTTACATTATTAGATGCAACATCAATGCCTCCACCACAAGTATATGCTAAATTATTATTTACTTTACCTGCGTTCATTACAAATCCTGCAGGATATTTTTTTGTCCATTCTTCAAATGGAGCCTTTGCATAAGTTCTATTAACACCTTGAACTCCGTCGGTATAATAATCTAAAGCTAAAATTCCTCCTCCAGCATATCCTTTATTTTCTATGATTTCTCCACCATTCATTTCAGCTCTTGCAGCTCCAAAAATAAAAACTCCACCGGATTTTCCTGCACCTTTGTTTCCTTTTATTATTCCATTATTTAGTATAAATTCAGAAATAGGAATATCTTTTAATTCAGTTGGGTCTGATTTATCTATATGATACTCATATAAATCTTCATGTCCAACTTCAATTCCACCAACCGTACTAAAATTATCTTCAATAGTTCCACCATTCATAATAAATTTAGAACCATATCTAACACTAACAGCTCCTGCACTTCCTGTAGCTTGAGCCCATTTATTATCTAAAAATGAAGCATAATTAAACCAACTTACATTATTATCTTTAATTGTTCCACCATTCATCTCTAATGTAGCACCATTAGTTATAATAAATCCACCTGCTGAATACCAGTTACCTGCTCCAGGAGTGGATTCATAATCTGTATTAGATATTTCTCCAGCATTAAATATAATCTTTGAATTTTTTCCGTCAGAAAAAATAGGTGCTTTATTAGAAGTAAAAGATGTTTTTTGATTAAAATCATTTATAAATTTTAGACCATTAGCTCCAGTTTCTCCAATCTTCAAAAATCCTTTATTTTCAATAAAATGACCATATGCCTCTCTTTTTTCTCCATCAACAATGAAATTTCCATCATCAGATAATAAATTAACTTTAGAATTTTCATCAATTTTTATCATTGTTTTATTAAAGTTATTATCTCTTTTAAATTCAACTTTTCCATTATTTTTTAGAGTTATATTTTTACCAACAATATCTAATGTTTCAGTAAATATATATTCTCCATTTTCTAAAATAATCTTTTCTCCATCTTTTGCATTTAAAATTTGATTTTTTAAGTTATCAAACTTTTCATCAGCGTGAACCGATGAATAATTTAAAAATGATGCACTTAATATCAATCCAAAAGCAATAAAAAATAACTTAATATTTTTTAGCATAATTTACCTCCATAAAATCATAAATATTTTTTCATTTATAATCTAACTAAAAATAGTTATTCATAAAATGATTATATATTAAAAAAAATTATTTGTAAAGTAAATTTACTATTATTTACAATAATTTTAATGCATAATCATAATACCATAACCATAATAATTAAACTTTATTTTATTAAATATTACTTATAAAATAAGAATTATAGCTTTACATGATAATTTATTCCTCTAAACCTTTTTATTTTACAATAAACAAAAAAGTGATGTCTTAACACCACTTTTCTACTAAATAAAATATTCAACTATTTTACAAGGTCATATTTGTATTGTTTAACACCTTGTGCGTTGCTTACATTAGTGTAACCCATTTTTTTCAATTTTTCTAATGCTTGTCCACTTTGTTTACCAGTATTGCAGTATAAGAAGATTTTTGCATCTTTTTTAGGTGCTTTAGCTTCAATATCTTTTTCGATTGATGCTAAAGGAAGGTTTATAGCGTCTTTGATATGTCCTTCGTTATATTGTTCAGGTTTTCTAACGTCAATAACTGTAGCACCTTTCTTTTGTTCTTCTAAAAGAACTTCACCTTTAACTAAATCATTTTTTGTTTCTGATTGTTTTTTATCAGTAGTTTTAGTATCATTTTTTGCTCCACAACCTACTAAAGTAGTTGCAGTAACTAATGATAAAAGTAACATTTTTGATAATTTTTTCATCGATTTACCTCCTAATTTTTAATCAATAAAATAATATCATAAATTTAGAATAAAGTAAAATTAATTTTCCTTATTTATAATATTTATTGATAAATTTTTTTTATATTATATAATTTTTTATGTTATTACATATATTTTCCCAACTAAATTTAGCTATTTTTTCATAAAAATCATCTTCAAAATTATTTTTATATAAATTATTTATCTGATTTTCTAAAGCCTTACTTAATCTTTCAATATAATCTTCAACTTCAGTTTCAACAATCTTATCTGTATCGTATAAGATTGGCATTTTTACAAATTCGATATTTTTAGATTTAACTATATCTTCTCCAACAAAATTTATAAAATTTTCAAGTTCATTCATAACTACTTTCAATCCACAAGCCATTGCCTCTATTGTTACAAGTGAAAGACCTTCATAAAATGAAGGCATTACAAATATATCACAGGCTCTAAATAAATCAGATATTTCTTTCATAGTCATATAACCATACAGTTTTACATAATCAGACAATTTATTTGAGTATGAAATAATCTCTTCATATTCTTTACCGGTTCCACTTCCGGCTAAAATCAATTCTATATTATATTTATCTTTTATTTTTTCAAAAGCTTTTAATAAATATATTACACCTTTAGCTCTACTAAATTTCCCTGCATAAATTAATTTTAATTTAGAATTTTCACTATATTTTTTATTTTCTTTTTCATAATAGTATTCTAGGTCATATCCTCCACCTATAATATAAATTTTATCTTTATCATATCCAAAAATTTCAATTATTTCATCTTTTTGTTTTTCAGATAAACAAAAAATACCATTAAGTTTTGGAATACTCTCACAAACAAAACTTTTATGAATATCATTTTTATATAGTTGTCTTAAACAAGTGCCATGACAAAATCCAAAAACTTTACAATTAAGTTTTAAACTAGCAACTATTGATGACATAATATATAGATGATTTGTAAAAATTATATCAGGATTAAATTCATTTACAACTTCTTTTATTTTGTTTTTAAAAACCTCGATATAGCTTTCTAATTTTTCATCAATCAAATTAGAAAAAAGAAAACTCTCATAAGGCATTACATCACTCATTCCAACAACAGGAAACGGTAATTTCTCATTTTTAAATTTTATTACTTCATAATCATCAAAATTAACCTTTATAATGTCATCTTCATTCATGCAACATAAAACTTTTTGTGTAAAACCCATAGCTTTGAAATTTTTATAAACTTGTGTCAAATATATTCCACTGCCAGTTTTTGAAGGATACTGACTAATTAAATGTAAAATTTTCAATTTAGCACCTCTCTATAACTAAAATACTATTTGTCTAAAATTATATCATACTCATATAAAAAAGTAAAAAAAAAAAGCTCCACACGGAGCAAATATAATGTGTTGGATCCATACACACTATATTTACGCTTGTGTTGAAGCTTGGTGTAATTTCTTGCTTAATTTACTAACTTGTCTTGAAGCAGCATTTTTATGAAAAACACTATTAACTGTAGCTTGTTTAAGTCTCTTATCAATAGTTTTTAATAATTCATTAGCAGTTTCTAAATTACTTTCTTCTAAAGCTACATTGAATTTCTTAATGTAAGTCTTTATTTCAGATTTTCTACTTTTATTTTTAAGAGTTTGTTTCTTAGTAACATCTATTCTCTTAAGTGCTGATTTAATATTTGCCATTCTTTTCACCTCCTCAAAAATAACATTAATATTATACTACAAACATATAAACTTTTCAAGTCTTTTTTTCATAATTTAATAAAGAAAAAGAACCAAAATTTAAAAAATTTCAGTTCTTTATATCTACATTAAATCAAATAAACTAACTTGATTAGTTTGTTGTAATTTATTTAATACTCCATGTTCTTTTAATGATTCTAATGCATTTTTATTTATCTTTGTTCTTTCTTGAAAATCTTCAATAGAAATAAAAGGTAACTTTCTAACTTCTTCATAAATAGAGTTAGAGTTTACATCACTTACAAAGTCCAAAGCTCTAAATGGTGGTAAAATTTTTCCTTTACCATCGATTAAAAATTTTGAATAATGTGATTTTTCTAAGTCAACTTTACTTGCAACTATTCCGCGAAGATACATTTCTTCGGCAACTTCAAGAATATCATAAACGTCCTGCTCCTTTTTAGATGCAGACTTCCCAAGTTCAGAAATTTCTTTCATCTTTGCTTGTATAGCAGAAAGTCCTTTGTAAATTAAATTACCCGGATAATTTTCTATCTTAGTTGTAAAGTATGTTGCATAAAAAGCCTCAGGATAATGAACTTTAAAATATGCAATTCTATAACTCATCATTACATAAGCAACAGCATGTGCTTTAGGAAAAAGATACTTTATTTTTTTACAAGATTCGATATACCACTCAGGTATTCCATTTTCTCTCATATAACTTTCAGTTTCTTCGTCAAGATTTTTTCCCTTTCTTACTGTTTCCATTATCTTAAATGAACGTTTATTTTCAAGTCCTTTAAAAATCAAAAATGTCATTATATCATCTCTTGTACATATTGTTTCATTTAAAGGTATTCCTTGTTTTATAAGCTCTTGTGCGTTTCCAAGCCATACATCCGTTCCATGTGATAAACCGGAAATTCTTATAAGCTCTGTCAAAGTTTTCGGTCTTGTATCAAGTAACATCTGTCTTACAAAATTTGTACCATATTCAGGTATCCCAAGTGTTCCTACTCCGTCCTTATATTTATCATCAATAAATTTCAAACTTTCTGTAGAATAGAAAATATTTAAAGTTTCTTTGTCGTCCATTGGAATATTTAAAGGGTCAACTCCCGTTAAATCTCCTAAATGTTTTATGATTGTTGGAACATCGTGTCCAAGTAAGTCAAGTTTTAGAATTCTACCACTTATAGATTTATAACTGAAGTGAGTTGTCTTTGTTTCAGAAGTTGGATCATCGGCCGGATATTGTATTGGAGTAAAATCATAGATTTCCTTATTATGTGGAACAATCATTACCCCACCGGGATGTTGTCCACTCGTTCTTTTAACCCCTACTAATTTTCTTACATATCTTTTCATATTTCCTGAAGTCAAAGATAATTCTTTTTCTTCTACAAATTTTTTAACATATCCAAAAGCAGTTTTATCAGAAATTGTACCAATAGTTCCTGCTCTATAAACTTTATCTGAACCAAATAATTCTTCTGTATATTTATGGCAAGTCGGTTGATATTCTCCGGCAAAGTTTAAGTCTATATCAGGTTCTTTATCTCCGTCGAAACCTAAGAAAACTTCAAAAGGAATATCATGCCCTTCCTTAATCATATTTGTTTTACAATGTGGACATTCTTTATCCGGCATATCAACTCCAGATTGTCCACTATATTCATCATGAAATTCTGAATGTTTACAATTAGGACAAATATAATGTGGTATAAGAGGATTTACTTCTGTTATACCTGACATAGTAGCGGCAAAAGAAGAACCAACAGAACCTCTTGATCCTACCAAATATCCGTCATCATTCGAACGCCAAACAAGTTTTTGTGCAATGATATATAAAACGGCATAGCCATTCTTTATTATAGAGCCTAGCTCTCTTTCAAGCCTATCCTCAACAATTTTAGGTAAATTTTCTCCATAAATTGATTTAGCTTTGTCATAACAAATTTTTCTAAGTTCTTCATCCGCTCCTTCAATGAATGGAGGGAATGTTCCATTTGGTATTGGTAAAATATCCTCTAACATATCTTTAAAAAGATTTGTATTTTTTACTACAACTTCATAAGCTGTCTCTTTACCAAGATAAGAAAATTCTTCAAGCATTTCATTCGTAGTTCTAAAATAAAAAGCTCCTTCTCTTTCAAGATTTCTATTTCCTTGTCCATATAAAATTACATTTCTAAAAAGATAATCTTCTTTATCTAAATATTTTACATTTCCAGTTGCAACAACTAATTTATCTAACTTTTTACCGAGTTCAAAAATTTTTTTATTTATTTCTTTTAAATCATTTAGTTCTAAAACTTTTCCTCTGTTATATAAATGTTTTAGATTTGATATTGGTTGAATTTCAAAAAAATCATAAAATTTTGCAATTTCTAAAATTTCTTCTTCACTTTTTCCTTCAATAAAAGCATTAAAAAGTTCTCCGTTCCAATTTCCTGAACCGATTAAAAGACCATCTCTATATTCTTCTAATCTTGATTTTGGAAAACCTGCAACCTTTCTAAAATATTTCATCAAACCTTCAGAAACCATTTTATAAAAACCACTTAAAGCTTTCATCTCTTTTACATAAATTATTGAATTATATGAAATATTTTTTGCAACAGGCCATTTAGTTTCAATATTATTTATATTTTCATCAAAAACTTTTCCTTGTTTTTCAATTATTTTTATAAGCTCTAAAAGAATACCTGCACAAGCCTCAGCATCAAAACTTGCCCTATGGTGATTCAATAATTTTACTCCAAGCTCTTTACATAATGTATTAAGTTTATGATTCTTTAATTGTGGTAAAACAGCTCTTGCAAAGCCCATTGTATCAATAAAAGTCGGGTCAAAATCAAGAGAAAGTCTTTTACAATTAGTTTTTATAAATGAAATATCAAACTCTGCGTTATGTGCGACAAAAACAGCATCTTTAGAAAATTCTAAAAACTTAGGCATAATTTCATTTATTAAAGGTTTGTCTGCTACCATTTCATTTGTAATGCCAGTAATATCTGTAATTTCTTGAGATATTTCTTGCTGTGGATTTACAAGTTCATTAAAAACTTCAACAATTTTCCCGTTCTCAACACGAACTGCCCCGATTTCTGTAATATTATTTTTCAGATGTGAAAGTCCTGTTGTTTCAATGTCAAAAACTACAAACGTATCAAAACTTATTCCATCTTTATAATTATATAAAATTCTAGGATTATCTTCTAATAAGTTTAATTCAAGACCATAAAGAGCCTTTATATCATCTTTTCCAAATAAATCCATCATTTGCGGATAGGCTTGAACAACTCCTATATCTGTAACACCAATAGCAGTATGTCCCATTTGTGATAATCTTGATTTTAAAACTTGTAAATCAACACAACCGTCAAGACCACTCATCTGTGAATTTAAATGAAGTTCAACCCTTTTTTCAGGAGCCTTATCTACATAAACTTTATTAGGAGCAATTTCCATACTATTAATCATCATAGAAATTCCTCTAGCATATTGGTCGTATTCAACTCTACCGGTAGCAAGTACACAAATTCCCTTTTCAATAGACTTAGAATTTATTTTATCATTAAACATAGAAAATATTTTATCATCTAAAAATAATTTACAATTCATAGCAGAAGTATCATCTTCAATATCAAATAAAGCTAATTTTTTACCACTTTTAAGCTCTCTAATCTCTAAATCATATACTCTACCTTGAATTTTACAAAACCCACTATTTTGGTCTAAATCTATAATTTGTAAAATTGGGTCCTTATCAGAAATTTTTCTACCAATTTTAAATTCTTTATTTTCTTCAATAACTTCTTTATTAATTTTTGCCTTTTCAACTTTTATTTCATTTTCTTTTTGAATTTCTTTTAACTTGTTTTCCAATTTATCTTCAAATTTTACAGCAGATTTTTCTTCATGAATATCCAAAGAATTAAGCATAAAAATTTCTACATTTTCAGTAAATTTTTTTGAAATAAAGTCTTTTAAGTCATTTACAAAAGAATTAGAAACAAGTTTAAATCTATAAATTGAATTTGAAATAAAAATTTCAATATAATCTTCTAAAAAATTTATTCTATCATTATTAGTAAGAGAAAAACCATGATTTTTTAATAATCTTTGAGTTTCATTTACGAACTCATCGTAATTTATATAGTAAAAATATTCATAAGGATATTCAGCATTAGAAAAAGTCTGAACTGAAAATTCAACTTCTTTACCATTGAATAATTCATGAAGTTCTTCATCTAAAACCACAAGTTCTTCTATACCAATATCATCAGAGTTTGTAAGTAATTTAAAACTTATTTTTTCATCACCAAAAACAAACTCATCAATTATAAAATCTTCTGATAAGCTGTAATTTTTTCGACGTGAAAAATAAAAACTTTTTAAACTCCTATACATATTATTCCTCCGTATAATTATTTATTTCATTAATAAGCTCAGATAATAAATCTTTTTCTTCAACTTTTTTAATAATCTGACCTTTTTTGAAAATAAGTCCTTTACCATTTCCTCCTGCTATTCCTAAATCAGCCTCCCTAGCCTCTCCAGGTCCATTTACAGGACAACCCATTATGGCAATTTTCAAATTTTTCTTTACATGTTTTAATTCTTTTTCTGCCTGTTCAACAATATTTATTAAATCTATTTTAGTTCTTGAACAAGTAGGACAAGAAATTAAATCTATTCCATCTCTTAAAAGTCCAAGTGAACGCAAAATTTCTTTACCTACTTTAACTTCTTCAACAGGATTTCCAGTTAAAGACACTCTAATTGTATCTCCTATCCCTTTTGCTAAAATTATTCCAAGACCAACAGAGGATTTTATACTGCCTCTAAAACTTGGCCCTGCCTCAGTAATTCCTAAATGTAATGGATAATCACATAAACTACTTAGTAATTCATAAGACTCTACACAAATAGGTACATTACTTGATTTTATAGAAATTTTTATTTGGTCAAAATTTAATGACTCTAAAAATTCAACTTGGTCCAATGCGCTATAAACGATAGATTCTTTATTAACTCCACCAAATTTATCTATAAATTTTTGATTTACAGAGCCGGAATTAACTCCAACTCTTATTGGAATGTTGTGATATTTACAACACTCAACTACTTCTTTGACTTTTTTTCTTCCTCCGATATTTCCCGGATTAATTCTTAAACAGTCAGCACCGTTTTCAGCAGCCATTATTGCAAGTTTATAATCATATTGAATATCTGCAATAAATGGTATTGTAGTCAAAGACTTTATCTTTTTAATAGCTAAAGCATCATCTAAATCATTAACAGCAGAACGGCTAATATTACAGCCCTCTTTTGTAAATTCATTAATTTGTCTAGCTGTAGCAAATACATCTTTAGTGATTGTATTTGTCATTGATTGTATAGAAATAGGAGAACCGCCTCCAATAGGCACGTTCCCCACAAAAATTTTCTTTGTTATTTTTCTTTCCATTAATTTGCTCCAAATAAAACTCCAAGTCTTAATACATCCTTAAAAGAAACGAATAATATAAGACCCATTAAAAATATAAAACCTATTGTATGAACAAGACCTTCTTTTGACCTTGAAATAGGTCTGCCTAAAATTAGCTCTATAAATAAGAAAACTAATCTACCACCATCTAAAGCAGGTATAGGTAATAAGTTTATAAATCCTAAGTTTACACTTAAAAAAGCTGTAATGTATAGCAATGAATACAAACCATTACTTGCAGCGCTACTTATTGCTCCTACAACTCCAATAGGACCTGAAAGCTGTCCAACTCCTACTTTTCCTGTAAATAATTGTCTTAAAATATCAAACATAGAATTTATAAAATAAAAGAATGTATTAAAACTTTCTTTTACAGAAACTAATAAATTTCTTTCAAGTTTTGAACTAACTCCTAAAACTTTTTCATTTTTATTCTCAAACTTTAAAGAAATTTCTTTTTCTTCATTATTTCTAAGCACTTTAACCGTAGTTTCTTCTTTATCTAATTTTGATAAGCTTGTTTGAATATCTTTCCAAGAATTTATTTTATTTTCACCGATACTTAAAATCTTATCTCCTGCTTGTATTCCATATTTTTGTGCTACAGAATTATTCATAATACTTTCTATTGTAGTTGTTTGATGTCCTCTAATAGCAAACAAAGTAAAAAGTATTACAAAAGCTAAAATAAAATTAAATAAAGGTCCTGCAAAAATAGTTAAAATTCTCCCTCCAAGAGTCGCTCCGTTGAAATGTCCTCTTTCTGAAAAATCTAATTCTGTATCTTCTTCTCCTTCATCTTCACCCTCCATAGCACAAAAACCACCAAGTGGTAAAGCTCTAAGAGAATATAGAGTATCACCTTTTTGTTTTCCAAAAATTTTAGGACCCATTCCGACTGCAAACTCATTAACCTTTATCTTTGCTCTTTTAGCAAAAATGAAATGCCCAAATTCATGAACAACAACTACGACCATAAACACCAACAGTGCTACTACTATCTTTATAATCATTAAATATTACCTCCAAATATATAAAACACAATGTAAACTAAAGGAGTTACAAAAATAATACTGTCGAATCTATCTAAAAATCCACCATGTCCTTTAATAATATTGCTAAAATCTTTTATACCCATTTCTCGCTTTATTTTTGATGCAAATAAATCTCCGATTTGTGCAACTATTGAAAGAATTATTCCTGATAGAGTTACAAAAACAATATTATTTTTTAACACAAAGTAATTAAATAAATTTAACAATATTAGTGAACCGAAAATCCCACCTAAAGCACCTTCAATAGTTTTTTTAGGACTTATACTTGGACATAATTTGTGTTTGCCAAAAATAATTCCAAATAAATATGCGAATGTATCAGTTCCCCAAGAAATTAAAAATACTATCCATAAAAGATTAGTATAACCTAATTTCAAAAAAACTCCCATAGGTACTGAAATATAGATAAAAGAAAATAATAATCTACCTAAGCTCTCAATACTCATTTTATTAAAGAATAAGTAATATATGGAAATAATAAGAAAATATGATGCAAAAAAAGTTAAAACTAAATTTTCATTTGAAATACTTATAGAATACAACATTCCCATAGAAAATATTAAGCTAAAACCAATCATAAACACATCGTTTAACTTAAAAGTCCTAAATAATTCAATTAAGCAAAAAATAGTAATAGCCATAGAGTATCCAACTAATGCATACCCTTTAAGATAAATACAAATAAAAGATATTATTAATATCAAAGTACCACTTATGGTTCTATTAATAAAACGATTCATTAAATTCCCCCAAATCTTCTATTCCTATTTTGAAAATCATATATAGCATCATACAAATCTTCAGCATAAAACTCCGGCCATAAAACATCTGTAAAATAAAATTCAGAATAAGCCAGTTGATAAATCAAAAAATTACTTATTCTTTTCTCATTTCCAGTTCTTATAATTAAGTCAACATCAGAATTTTCTTTAGTATATAAATAATTTTTAAAAGTTTCTTCATTTAAATTATCAATAGAAAACTTACCATCAGAAATATCTTCGTATAATTTCTTTATAGAAGAAATTATTTCGGCTCTTCCGCCATAATTAAGAGCAATATTTAACACCATTCCTGTATTATCCTTTGATTTTTCTATGCTATCATCTAACAATTTGACAATAGAGCTTGGTAATTTACTGTAATCTCCAACTACTCTAAAAATTATATTATTTTCTAAAATTCTTTTTAACTGAGAGTTTATATAGATAACTAAAATATTCATAAGACCATTTACTTCTTCTTCAGGTCTTTTCCAATTTTCAGTTGAAAAAGCATATAAAGTTAAAGTCTTTATCCCTATCTTACAACATTCTTCAACTATATCTACAACTCTATTCATTCCTTCTTTATGTCCGGCAATTCTGGGCAAAAATCTGTTTTTTGCCCAACGTCCGTTCCCATCCATAATTATACCAATATGTCTTGGTATATTTTCAAAATCTATATCTTTCATTAAATTTCCATTAATTCTTTTTCTTTTGATTTTGTAATATCATCTACTTCTTTAGTAAACTTATCTGTAACTTTTTGAACTTGTTCTTCAGCTTGTCTTAATTCGTCTTCACTGATTTCTTTATCTTTTTCCATTTTCTTTAATTTATCAATTCCATCACGTCTTAAATTTCTAATAGCAATTTTTGCATTTTCACTATATCCCTTAACAACCTTAACTAATTCTTTTCTTCTATCTTCAGTTAATGCAGGGAAAGGTAATCTTATAACTTTTCCGTCATTAGAAGGAGTAATTCCTAAATTTGATGCTAAAATAACTTTTTCTATCGGAGTTATTAAAGATGCGTCCCAAGGCTGAATTACTAATAATCTAGCCTCCGGAACTGAAAGTGATGCAACTTGTTTAATTGGTGTTTCTGTTCCATAATAATCAACAGTAAA
>NZ_KQ960144.1:0-1182 GCF_001553085.1 Parvimonas sp. KA00067
AGCATAGAGTGGTCGCAGAGAATAGGCCCAAGCAACTGTTTACCAAAAACACAAGTTTCTGCTAAATCGAAAGATGAAGTATAGGAGCTGACACCTGCCCGGTGCTGGAAGGTTAAGGGGAAATGTTAGAGCAATCGAAGCATAGAACTTAAGCCCCAGTAAACGGCGGCCGTAACTATAACGGTCCTAAGGTAGCGAAATTCCTTGTCGGGTAAGTTCCGACCCGCACGAAAGGTGTAATGATTTGGGCACTGTCTCAACAAAGGATCCGGTGAAATTGTAGTAGTCGTGAAGATGCGACTTACCCACGATAGGACGGAAAGACCCCGTGGAGCTTTACTGTAGGCTGGCATTGGAATTTGGTATTAAATGTACAGGATAGGTGGGAGACTAAGAAGCGAGAGCGTCAGTTTTCGTGGAGTCGTTGTTGGGATACCACCCTTTTGATACTAAATTTCTAACCTGGTACTCTGAATCGAGTACAGGGACACTGTCAGTTGGGCAGTTTGACTGGGGCGGTCGCCTCCTAAAGAGTAACGGAGGCGTTCAAAGGTTCCCTCAGAATGGATGGAAATCATTCTAAGAGTGCAAAGGCAAAAGGGAGCTTAACTGCGACACCAACAAGTGGAGCAGATAGGAAACTAGGACTTAGTGATCCGGTGGTACCGAGTGGAAGGGCCATCGCTCAACGGATAAAAGCTACCCCGGGGATAACAGGCTTATCTCCCCCAAGAGTTCACATCGACGGGGAGGTTTGGCACCTCGATGTCGGCTCGTCTCATCCTGGGGCTGGAGTAGGTCCCAAGGGTTGGGCTGTTCGCCCATTAAAGAGGCACGCGAGCTGGGTTCAGAACGTCGTGAGACAGTTCGGTCCCTATCCATCGTGGGCGTAGGAAATTTGAGAGGAGCTGTCCTTAGTACGAGAGGACCGGGATGGACAGACCGCTGGTGTATCAGTTATCATGCCAATGGTAATGCTGAATAGCTAAGTCTGGAAGGGATAAGTGCTGAAGGCATCTAAGCACGAAGCCCCCCTCAAGATGAGATTTCCTGTTGTAGAAATACAAGAGAGATTCGATACAGAAAATGTCGTAGATAGGTCAGAGGTGTAAAGGTGGCAACATCAAAGCTAACTGATACTAATAAATCGAAAGCTTGACCAGAAATATATACTCTTTAATT
>NZ_KQ960145.1:0-484 GCF_001553085.1 Parvimonas sp. KA00067
TATGTTTTTTACCATCCACAAAGAAATACCATGCATTTCCGTCATCATACCAAGCATTTGCTGGTTGTCCGTCAGAACCGTAAAAAATTCCGTTTACATAAGTTTGTCCTTTTGATACCAAGCCATCTTTATATAATTTACCATTATATATTCCATTGGCATATTTGCCATCTATAAAATATCTTCTTCCATTTGCATCTGTTCCAAATCCATTATGCTTTATACCACTTTGAAAGAAATACCATGCTTTACCGTCATCACACCACCAATTTGCAAGTTTTCCATCTTTATAAAAAAGTCCGTCTATATAAGCATTTGCATATTTCCCGTTAATAAAATACATTTCACCGTTTCCATCTACGGCTTTTCCTGTATGTTTTTCTCCGTTTTTAAAGAAATACCATGCATTTCCGTCGTCATACCAACCATTTGCCGGTTGTCCGTCAGAACCATAAAAAATTCCGTTTACATAAGTTTGTCCTTT
>NZ_KQ960145.1:584-11782 GCF_001553085.1 Parvimonas sp. KA00067
ATACCACTTTGAAAGAAATACCATGCTTTACCATCATCACACCACCAATTTGCAAGTTTTCCATCCACAAAATATTTATTTTGATATTCACCGGTAAATTTCTTACCACTTTGGAAAAAATATTTTTCATTTCCTTCTTCTTTCCAACCATCAAAACCTTCTGCAACAACGATGCCTTTATCTGTGTACTTATTTAAAACTAATATATTTATCATAAGTAAAGATAAAACCAAAAAAAATCTTGATAAAAATTTCTTTTTCATAATCCCTCCTGTAAAAAAACAAAACAAACAGTCTAAAATATAATAAAATTTTACCAAATTTTATTTTAAACATTTATTTAAAATACTGAATATATTATATACAAAATCTCTCAAAAAGTCAATTAAAAATTAACAATTATCATTGTTACTTTCATAAAAAAACTGTTATGAATCAAATGTTCATAACAGTAATCAAATGTTCATAACAGTTTTAAAATCAATTACATTTTTCTAACTTTATTTTTTTCTTTTAATACTCTTAGATTATCTTCTGTTAAGTAACTGAAACCTTCTCCGGAAACTTCACTAACTGTTGCAACATTTACAAACGCATTGCTATCAAACTCTCTTATAAATGTCATTAGTTTTATGTATTCCGGTCTTGTAAGAATTGTTTCAATCATAACTCTTTTACTTTTATTAAATCCACCCTTTACTTCATAAAGCGTACTACCTCTAACTATTTCATTTAAAATATAATCGTTAATTCCTTCCCATTTTTGTGAATTAATATATACTTTAATCCTTGTTTTATAACCTGTAAGCACTTTGTCAATAACAACGGCATTAAACATTATTCCAACAATAGCATACATAGCGGCATTAATTCCATAAGCAAAATATCCCATAATCACAACAGAAAAGTCTGCAATAAAAACGCCGACACTTAAGTCAACATGTATATACTTATTCAAAATCTTACCGACAATATCCGTTCCTCCTGTTGATGCATTTTGATTCAATGTCATTGCTATACCGATTGCTGTAACTCCAACTCCTATAACCATACTCATAAAAGGTGTATCCACTAATGGTTTAATATTTGGAAATATTTTTTCAAAAGAAATAAGTGCTATTGACACCACAATTGTTGAATAAATACTAAGTCCACCAAATTCTGCTCCTATAAGTAAAAATGCTAAAATAAATAAAATTACATTTATACTAAGCTGGAATACCCCAACCGGCACTCCAGGTATAAATTTAGACAATGCTATTGAAAGCCCTGCTGTTCCACCAATCGTTAAATTATATGGAACCATAAAGAAATAAACTCCAGCTGATACTAAAACAGACCCCAATGTTGTAATTATAATTTTTTTTAATGTATCCGAATTCATAATTCACCCTCCTATAACAAACAATACAATTATAACAAAAGTTTTTAAAATTTACAACAATAAAAGTCTAGTAGTATTGATTTTTTCATAAAAAAAGTTTACAATTATAATAAATAAAAATTATATATTGGAGGCTTATATGATTAAACAAATCGAATTAAACTTAGAAACTATCGAATCTATGTTATATTTATGGACAGCTTTAGCAGAAAAAGAAAAAGTTGCTGAAAGTTTTTTTGTTGATGTAGCAAAACAATATCCATTAAAAGCTATAATGACTAAAGATTTCGATGAAGAATCAGTAAGAAAAGTTCTTTCTGCTATTCAAAACAGAGAATTGCTTTCTGGAGCAAGTAAAGAAGAAAAAAGATTTTGGAACAACAATATGTGGATGATGGAAGACCTTGAACTTCCAAAACTTATGGCAAAACCTATTAAAGTTTTGAATGTAAACCACCTTATTGATGAACTAAACAAAGAATTTCCAAACAATGATAAAGAAGTTTTAAAGGTATATATAGCTCCTTTACATTTAGATGATTATTATATCGTTGATGGAAATTTAATCATCAACTTCTTTAGAATTATATTACCAGATGGAGAAAATGCATTCATCGAAGGACAACCTATCGACGAATATATTCTTACAAAGTTAAAAGAAGTTTTAAAAATATAATATTTTTATTATATTTTTTGTAGGCTCTTAAATTATAAACGTTAAAAATTACACTTTTTTTAATTTTAAATATTTTGTAGTTTTACGATATATAATTATATCCGTAGTCAATTCGTAGTCAAATACCACGGCAGAAAAAAAGATTTTATATGTAGAAAAAGCACCGTTACAGTGCTTTTTTTATTCTTCATCTATTCCATTTTTACAAAATTCTTTGAAGTCCTCTTCTGATGCTCTCCAACATTTACCAAATTTTACCCCTTTTATTTTTATTATAAAAACGTTGAAAATTAGTTGTTTTTATCGATATGGCATATACACTAAAAAATAGATTATTATATATTTTTTAAAGATACTCAAAACGGTCAAGAACTTTACAAATTAATGAAAGAAAATGGTATAAAATGCACATTAGCCCCTACGCCAAAGACGGCTGACCATTGTTGTAGCATAAGCATTTTATATTATGATAATTCATATAATGATTTGATAAAAAAATGATTGAAGAGCATCATTTAGAAATATTAAAATTTTTCGAAAAAGAAAGAGATATAAATCCAAATAGAATGAGATTCTGTTTCACAATAAAGGTAGTGTCTATGACACTACCTTTTAAATATCTTATACATTATGATTGCCGTTGCGATTGAGACATTTAAAGATTCCATTGAATTATCCATATCTATTTTCAAATGTTCATTTGAAATTTCAAGCATTTCTTTTGAAACTCCATTCGCCTCATTTCCCATAACGACAATATTTTTTTCATCAAAACTAAATTCTTCTAAAAATTTTGAATTTTCACTTAAAGTTGTAGAAATTAATCTGTACCCTAATTTTTGCAACTCTTTTATTTTTTCAATATCACAGCTTACAATATTTGTTCTAAACATAGCGCCCATTGTTGCTCTTAAAACTTTTGAATTATACTTATCTACACAATTTATAGTAAGTATATCCTTTATTCCAAAAGCATTAGCCGTTCTAATTATAGTCCCAAAATTTCCGGGGTCGCTAACATTTTCAAGACAGATTATATTTTTAGATGAAATTTTTCTTTCTTCTAAATAATTTACAATTGTTATAACCCCTTCAGAATGTTGCATTTCTGTTAGGGATTGAAATAATTTTTCAGATAAAACAATAACTTTATCCAAAACAGTTTCCGGAAAACTAAAATTTTTTAAAAATTCTTTTGTACAAATTATATTTTCAACATTAAGATTCTCACTTAATACCTCAAGCAAAAGTTTTTTTCCCTCAAGTAAAAACAATTTATACTTATCCCTATTTTTCTTTAAAGATAAACTTTTAAAAAATTTATATTTTTTATTTTCTTTACTATCTATTGTTTTAAATTCCATATTATACCAATTTACTAATTCTATCATTTCTACCGGCAACAAGTAAAATATCGCTGTCTTTTATAACATAATCAGCACCAATATTTATTTCCAAGCCTTTTTGTGTTTTAACTGCAACTATATTGATATAATACTTTTGTCTAATTTCAGATTCTTTGATAGATTTACCAATCCAATCTTCAATAGGTGCAATTTCAACAAGAGAATACTCATCAGATAAATTTATAGAGTCCAAAATATTTGAATTACTTATATTATTTGCAACTCTAATTCCCATATCTCTTTCAGGAATAATGACCCTATCTGCTCCTATTTTACTAAGAACCATAGCTTGAACACTATCAGTAGCCTTTGCAATAATTTTTGGAATACCAAGCTCCTTAGCCTCAACAGTTGCAATAATAGAAGTTTTGTAATCAGAACCTATCGCAACAACACAAATATCAAAATTTGAAAGTCCTAGTTCCTTTAAACTTCCCTCAACTCTAACATCGCAAATGATACTATGAGTAACTTTATTTGCAATAGAGTTAATAACCTCTTCATCTTTATCTATAACCATTACTTCATTTCCAAGTTTTTCTAAGGTAATGGCTAAATTTGTTCCAAATCTTCCACAACCTATAACAACAATTTGTTTCATATTATCTCCTATCCAACAATAACATTTCCGTTTGAATACTTAAATTTCTTTTTATTAACCTTATTATAAAAAGAAAAAATAATTGTAAGCGGTCCAACTCTTCCAATAAACATTAATATAATTATAAATACTTTTGTAATATCTTTCAAGTGTGGTGTTAAATCTTTACTTAACCCAACCGTTGCAAAAGCTGAAACAGTTTCAAAAAGTAGATTTATAAAATCAACATCTTCAATCAAAGTCAAAGTAAATACCACTGTTCCAACCAATAAAAGAGATATAACAAAAATCCCTATCGCCCTTTTAACTAAAGAAAAAGAAATTCTTCTTTTAAAAACTTCTATTTCATCATTATTTTTAATAAAGGAAATAGTTGTTACAATCAATAAAAATATCGTAGTAGTCTTAATACCACCGGCTGTACTTGCAGGAGAACCTCCTATAAACATCAAAAATATCGTAAAAATCGTTGAAGATTCAGTAAAATAAGTTTGATTTATAGAATAAAATCCTGCCGTTCTAGTCGTTACCGATTGAAAGAATGCATTTGATATTTTATCAAAAAAGTTTAAATTTTTTAAAGTATTTACATTAGAATATTCTAAAACAAAAAACATAAATGTTCCAAGGATAACCAATCCTAAAGTCATAACCAAAACAATTTTAGTATGCAAAGAATATTTATTAAATTTAAACTTAGAATTATTTATATCTATATAAACATTAAATCCAAGTCCACCTAAAATTATCAAAGCTGATACAACAAATAACATATACGGTGTTGCATTAAACATTTCAAGACTGTTTTCTCCCAAAATATCAAATCCTGCATTACAAAATGCTGAAATCGCATGAAAAACAGAATAGAAAATTCCTTTAATGCCAAACTTTGGAATAAAAACAAATGACATAAGAAAAGCGCCTACTCCTTCTATTAATAAAGTAGAAAAAATTACATATCTTATCAGCTTAACCATTCCACTAAGTTTTGTAGATCCCATTTGTTCTTGAATAACAAGTCTATCTTTTAAAGTTATCTTTTCGCCCAAAATCATAGCAACCATGGTAGCCATTGTCATAAAACCTAATCCGCCTGCTTGAATTAAGAGCATTATTACGGTCTTACCAAAGTAATTAAACTCGTTAGTTATATTTATAGTCGAAAGTCCCGTTACACAAACAGATGAAGTCGATATAAATACACAATCTAAAAAATTTGTAAAATTTAGGTTTTTAGATGAAAAAGGTAAAAACAAAAGAATTGATCCAACAGTTATAATTAGAAAAAATCCCATAGTCAAAACTGCCGGTGGATTCGTTTCAAGTTTATCTTTTAATTGTTTTATAAAATTTCTCAAAAGAACCTCCAAAAAAAAGCCCCTCTATTTATGAGGGACATCTCTCTATCTTACTAATTCAACTAATTTTTTGAATCCTTCAGGATCATTTATAGCCATTTCAGAAAGCATTTTTCTATTCATATTTATGTTGTTTTTCTTTAGTCCATACATAAATTTGCTATAACTTAAACCATATTGTCTTGTTCCAGCATTGATTCTTGCAATCCATAAACTTCTGAAATCTCTCTTCTTTCTCTTTCTTCCTATAAATGCGTAAGTCATAGATTTCATAATTGCTTGATTAGCAACTTTGAATAATTTAGACTTTGCACCATAATATCCTTTAGCTTGTTTTAATACTTTTCTATGTTTTTTTCTTGCATTTAAACTACGTTTTATTCTTGCCATTACTCTTTACCTCCATAACCTACGGAATCATATGATTGATTCTTTTTTGATCTCCACTGCTAATAACTGTTGATTTTCTTAAGTTTCTAATTCTCTTTGGTGATTTTTTACTTGTTAAGTGGCTCTTATAAGCCTTAAATCTTTTAATCTTACCAGTACCAGTTCTTTTAAATCTCTTAGCTGATGCTCTATGTGTTTTCATTTTAGCCATATCTAAAACCTCCTATTAATCTTGTTTTGGTGATAAAAACATTGTCATATTTCTACCTTCCATTACGGAATCTTTTTCTACATTTCCAAATTCCACAGTAAGTTCTTTAAATTTATCTAAAACAACCTTACCTATTTCAGTATGTCCAAGTTCCCTACCTCTAAATCTTACAGAAACCTTAACCTTATCTCCAGCTTTTAAAAAGTTATTGGCATGTTTAGCCTTAACTTCTATATCATGCTTATCAATACTTGGAGTAAGTCTAATTTCCTTTACATTTATAACTTTTTGTTTTTTCTTAGACTCTTTTTCTTTTTTCAAAGAATCATATTTATATTTTCCATAATCTAAAATTTTGCAAACCGGCGGATTAGCATTTGGAGAAATATTTACAAGATCTAATTTCTTCTCACTTGCCATATCCAATGCTCTTGAAATTGGAACAACTCCAATTTGATTACCTTCTGCGTCAATTAACCTAACGTCTTTTGCTCTAATCTCTTCATTAATTAAAAGCTCTTTTATAATAACACCTCCACGATAAAAAATGGCGAGTAAAAAACTCGCCATAATAATTACAAAACCAAAATTATTAAAATATACCTGAAACTAAAAAGTAACAAGGTGAGAGCGAGCACTCTACTTCATTCATCATATTACTCAAATATTTTACCATAAATGAATAAAATAGTCAAGCAATTTAAAAAATTTTTCTAAATCATCAATTTACATCATTTATTTGAACATATTTCCATTTTGATAAATTTAAAGAGGTAAATATGATGAAATAAATATTCTTTTACACAAGAATCGTAAATTCATATTTATTTTAACATAAAATTTTTTAAAAATCAAATTTTAATTTTCTTTTTTGAATAAAAACTTCATATATCCTACAAAAACAAATCACATTTGCAAAGCTTTGTGAATATGGTTTTGCATAAGTGCTTATCAACATCGTAGCAATTGTACTTGTTAAAAGTACAATTGCAACAACAGGATTTTCTAAAACTTCTTTTAATTTACAATTTAAAACTAAAACTTTTAAAACAAATATTAAATATAAAATAAAAGCTACTGCTCCTATACAAAGTCTAAGCCCATTGCTATATGATTGCAACAAATTTACCATTTTTATAAATATTTTACATAACATCACTATTTGTAGTCCTATTATTTTTATGAAAAAAGAAATGCTAATAATCGCATTTCTTACTTCATTGTCAATTTCACTTTTTGTTTTTTAAGGTCTATTTCTAAAATTTTTACCTTTACTATATCAGAAACTTTTAAAACTTCTGAAGGGTGTTTTATAAATTTATTTGAAATTTGTGATATGTGAACAAGTCCGTCGTTTTTAATTCCAATGTCGATAAACGCACCAAAATCTACAACATTTCTAACAGTTCCTTTTAATTCCATTCCAACTTTCAAATCTTCGATTGAAAGTACATCTGACCTTAAAATCGGTTTTGGCATATCTTCTCTTATATCACGACCGGGCCTTTTTAACTCATCAATTATATCCTTTAAAGTCAATTCTCCAACTTCCAATTCTTTTGAAAGTTTTGAAATATTTACTTTATCTAAATCTTTTCCATAAAGTTTTTCTGCAATCTCATAACTTTCAGGGTGAACTGCTGTATTATCAAGTGGATTTTCTCCATTTCTAATTCTTAAAAATCCGGCTGATTGTGTGTAAGCCTTCGGTCCTATTCCTTTTACTTTTTTAATTTCGTCTCTATTTTTAAAAGCACCATTTTCATCACGATAAGAAACCAAATTTTTAGCCATTGTCTTAGTCATTCCTGAAATGTAAGATAAAAGTGAGAATGATGCAGTATTAACATCAACTCCAACTTTATTTACACAATCTTCAATAACATCCGATAGTGTTTCTGTTAATTGTTTTTGATTTACATCGTGTTGATATTGTCCTATACCAATATGTTTAGGTTCAATCTTTACAAGCTCAGCCATTGGGTCTTGGATACGTCTTGCTATTGAAATTGCTCCTCTAACTGTTACGTCCAAGTCCGGAAATTCTTCTTGTCCAAGTTTTGATGCAGAATAGATTGATGCTCCTGCCTCGTTTACGATTGAATAGAATAAATCTTCTTTTTTCAATTCATTTATAAGTTCAACAACAACTTTTTCTGTTTCACGACTTGCAGTTCCATTTCCGATAGCAATTAAACTTACGTCATATTTTTTAATAAGTTTTGATAAAATTTCTTTACTTTCCTTTATCTTTTCTTGTGGCTTTGTAGGATAGATATTTACATGATCCAAAACTGAACCGGTTTTTGAAATTACAGCAACTTTACAACCCGTTCTATATCCCGGGTCAATTCCCAAAACAACTCTGTCAAGAATTGGAGATTGCATAATATAAGGCTTTAAGTTTTTTCCAAAAACTTCGATTGATTGTGTATCAGCCATTTCTTTTAGATTAGCTCTTATTTCAGTTTCTATTTGTGGGAATAAAAGTCTGTTATATCCGTCAACAACTGCATCTTTTAAAAATTTATAGCAGAAATTTTCCTTATCCATACATAATGAAAATAAAATATCGTCAATATTTTTTTCATCACTTAACTTAACAGAAACTTTTAAGGCTTTTTCTTTTTCTCCTCTATTTATAGCAAGTATTCTATGTGCTGGAAGTTTTGAAATCTTTTCAGAAAATTCATAGTACATATCATAAACATTATTTTCTTCTTTTCCTTTTTCAGAAACAAGCACACCATTTTTATTGGCATCAATTCTTAAAATATCCCTAAAATCTTTATCTTCTGAAACCATTTCAGCAATAATATCTAAAGCCCCTGCCATTGCCTGTTCAATATTTAAAACTTCTTTTTCTTCATTTATAAATTCTAAAGTTTTTTGTTCAAAATTATTTTCATTAAGTTTTCTATCTAAAATCAACTCTGCAAGTGGTTTTAATCCTTTTTCCTTTGCAATAGTTGCTCTAGTTCTCTTCTTAGGTCTGAAAGGAAGATAAATATCCTCAACTTTTGAAAGAGTTTCAGCATTTAAAATTTCACTTTTTAATTCGTCAGTCAACTCTCCAAGATCGTCAATTAATCTTATAACATCTTCTTTTCTTTGTTCTAAATTTCTTAAATATTGTAACTTTTGTTCTAAATTTCTAAGTATTTCATCATCTAAATTTCCGGTTACTTCTTTTCTATATCTTGCGATAAAAGGAATTGTATTTCCATCATCGATAAGTTTTACAGTATTCTCAACTTGAGAAACTTTTATACTCAATTCTTTTGCAATTTGTTCAAAAATATTCATTACTACCTCTTTACATAAAAAAGGGAGCTAACGCTCCCTTAAATTCTAACAAAATAATTATTTTGCAGGTGCACTATGGATTGATTTTCCTTCTAATTGGTGAATTGCTTCCATGAATGCTTCTGATAGAGTTGGGTGTGCGTGAATCATTTTTCCGATTGACTCAACTCCCATATCATTTGCCATAGCAACAGTTCCTTCATGAATTAAGTCATTTGCATGAGGTCCTATAATATGGATACCTAAAATTTTCTTTAAGTCTTCAGTTGCAATAACTTTTACAAATCCATCGGCTTCTCCTAATGAAACAGCTTTACCATTTCCACTAAACATAAATTTACTCTTAACATAAGGAATATTTTGAGCGATAACTTCTTCTTCAGTTAACCCAACTTGAGCAACTTCTGGTAAAGTAAATGTACAAGCAGGAACAATTCCTAAGTTAATTTCTGGGTGTTCTCCCATTAATTTTTCAACAACGTGGATTGCTTGAGCACTTGCAACATGAGCAAGTTGAACATTTCCATAAACAACGTCTCCAATAGCATAGATATGGTCAACATTTGTCTTGAATCCTTCATCAGTAAGAACAGCTCCTCTTTCAGTAGCAACACCAGCTTTTTCGATTTCTAATCCATCGATATTAGCTTTTCTTCCTGTTGCTAAAAGAACCATTGTACCTTCAGCCTCTTCAACTTTGTCTTTATCAACTCTCTTAGCTACAACTTTTAATTTACCGTTAGATTCTGAAATTTCACTTGCACGAACTTTGTTTATAATCTTAATTCCAGCTTTTTTAAAGATGCTTGGAATTCTCTTTTGGATTTCTCCGTCTGTTGCAGGTAAAACACCATTAGTAATTACAGTTACTTTTGAACCGAATTGAGCGTAAATACTTGCAAATTCCATACCAATAACTCCACCACCAACAACTACAAGTTCTTCTGGAATTTCTTTTAAATCTAAGAATTCATCACTTGTAATTACATTTGGTAAATTAGTTCCAGCGATTGGTGGAACACTTGGTTTTGAACCAGTAGCAATAATTATGTAATCAGCTGTTACATCTTTTTGTGAACCATCATTTAATTTAACATGAATTGTATGTGAGTCAACGAAAGAACCAAATCCTTTTAGGTATTCAATATTTGGATAAGAACCGATTAAGAATTCTACCCCACCTACGATTTTTTCAACAACTTCACATTTTCTTTCATTAAGTCTTAATGGATCGATTTTACATTCATCCATAAGTAATCCGAATTCAGCTTTTCTGTGAATGTTTTCCATAATTTCAGCATTTTTCCAAAGTGTTTTTGTAGGGATACAACCTCTATTTAAACAAGTACCACCTGGTCTGTCTGCCTCAATAAGTACAACTTCTGCTCCCATTTGTGCAGCTCTAATAGCAGCCTCATATCCTCCTGGGCCTGCTCCGATAACAGCTATCTTAGTCATAAAACACACTCCTTAATTAAATTTTTTAATTTCTAAGTTTTTTAAGTTTTCACTTACTTAAAATTATAGCTCAAAAACAAATTTTTTTCAAGTTTTTAAATAAATTTAACAAAAAAATGTTATGATACAATTGATGTGAGACCAAGGGTACAAAAAAAAGAGAATATCCTGTATAATTAAAACAACAAATAAATTAACCAGAAAGGAACTCTCTTTTATGAATAATATTATATCACAAAATCAAGAAAATATAAAACACAACCAACGTTATATCCCTCATTTACTTCAAACAAGATACCATGCTGTTAAAACTTACAGAAATGGTAATTCTGTTAGCTTTGTTTGTAGAAGATATAAAATATCTAAAGCCTCCCTTATGCGTTGGAATAAAAGATTTGATGGCTCTAT
>NZ_KQ960145.1:11882-81286 GCF_001553085.1 Parvimonas sp. KA00067
CGTTGGAATAAAAGATTTGATGGCTCTATTGACTTCCTTAGGGATAAATCTCATAGACCTTTATCTAAACACCCTAATTCTCATACCGATACTGAAATTTATTGGATTAAAAATCTCATTAGAAGAAATCCTAATATTTCTTTGATTGAACTTTATGCTAAACTTAAACTAAATAAAGGTTATACTAGACACCCTTGCTCCCTTTTTAGATTCCTTAGAAAACTTGGTTTTTTTAAGATGTTAAACAACCTTCCAAACCCTATGTTCCTAAACCTTATCATACTCCTACTAAAATTGGTGTTAAAATGCAACTTGATGTTAAATATGTTCCCAATTCTTGTTATGTTGGTAAATACCCAGATAAATTCTACCAATATACAATTATTGATGAGGCAACTCGTGAAAGGTTTATTTATCCTTTTAAGGAACAATCTTCTTATAGTACTGTTACTTTTGTTAAAATGGCTTTTTCCTATTGAAAAACGTAAAGAATTATTATTTTCTATCGTCTAAAATTTACATATTAAATTTTTGCTATGTTTTTACTAAAACCATTCTTTGTGCATTTTTTCTAACGACTCTTTTGTTAGTGGATATCCAATAGATTCTCCTATCACAGAGTCAATCCCACAATATGGACAAATAGCTGTCCAATCTGGTTCATCTTCACACCAATCTTCTATTTCATTTGGAGAAAATATTTTACAACAATAAAAACAACCACACTTCTTTTCATGTTTAAGCATAGTTTTATTTGCAAAAGAATACTTATGAGCTTCTATACAATCCATAATACCTCCTTATAAAATTTATAATCTTTATTTAAATTGGTATGCTATTTACAATATCCATTATTAAAATGGATACTCTAAGCAGCACACCAACTATTTATTTTTTGAGTTTTAAACTTTGGTACTCTTTGATTTTTATTTTTGCTAGTATTGTAATTTTCTCTTTCTATTAGACCATATTTCCTTTTTACTTGTGCAATATATAGGCTTGAAACTTTTAGTCCATATTTATCTAACACATACTTTTTAATTTCTCTATAAGTTGCATCTTTTGAAAAGTCAATTTCAGATAATTTATCTTCAGCTATTTCTATATCTAAATGTTGTTCTGTATTTAGTTTGGACAAAAGTGCTACCGTCTCAACCCCTATGGTTATGGGGAACATATCCACGCTCGTAGATGGAAACATATCAAAGATTGGCTCTCGTTTGTAGGAACATATCGACTGTAATTATTTCATTTTCAAGCCTTTATCGATAGCTTCCTGAATAATCTTATGACAACAAACTCCCAACGGATTGTTTTCTTTACAATTAGAATTTTTCATTGCCCCAGTGATGGCATTTACTTCTTTAATGGTTTTCGCACCATGCTTTACAACTGCTTCAATTACCTGATCTTCTGTGACTTTGCTGCAATAACAAGCATACTTAGGATCTGCATCTTTCTTAAACCAGATAGGAACCCTAACTTGGTCTTTTAAGAATTTTATTTCTTTATCTAAGTTATAGTAAATAACGTCGCAGTCCTCATTCATGCATATCTTATATTGATCTCCATCAACGGCATTACGATAATCATCTGTCACCAAGTGTTCAACGGTTATCCTACTAACTGTTACTCCTTCATTATTACAGACAGGGCAACTCTCCTTTGTTCTATTTAAATTTTGTGTGATACATTCACAGCAACATTCATCAATAACTTTCAATTACATAACCTCCATATCTTTAAAACCATTTAATTCAAGGTAAATCCCAACCAATTTTCATTTATAGTTTTTAAATTAAAAAATACACCTTGATTGTATCGTTAATTATCGGTATCATTCAAGGGGTGAATAGGAAAAATAGTTTATAGATTCTTTACATTCAAAGCTCTAAAAGCATTTAATACTGCGATGATAGTTACACCTACATCTGCAAATATAGCTGCCCACATAGTAGTTATTCCAAAAGCACTCAAAATAAGAACAATTATTTTTATTCCAATTGCAAATACTATGTTTTGATGTGCAATTTTTAGTGTCTTTTTAGAAATCTTCATTGTAGTAGCAATTTTCGATGGCTCATCAGTCATAATTACAACATCAGCAGCTTCAATGGCCGCATCAGAACCTAAACCACCCATTGCTATTCCAATGTCTGCACGAGCTAATACAGGTGCATCATTGATTCCGTCACCAACAAAGGCAAGTTTACCTTTTTTAGATTTTTGCGAAAATAATTCTTCTAGTTTTTCAACTTTGTCTGCTGGCAACAGTTCTGCATAAACCTTATCAAGACCAAGCTCTTTAGCAACTTTTGAACCAATACTTTTATTATCACCTGTCAACATAACTGTTTGTTTAATATTAGCTGCCTTAAGTTCCTTGATTGCTTGTGCTGAATCTTCCTTTACCTCATCGGCAATTACAATGTAACCTATATATTTGTTATTAACAGCAACATGTACAATAGTACCGATCAGCTCTCCCTTGAAATAAGGGATATCCATCATTTTCATAAGTTTGATATTTCCTGCCATAACCTTTTTGCCATCTACTGTTGCAATAACACCATGACCTGATATCTCTTCTACATCTAAAATACGTTCATTGTCTATTTCTTTGCTATATGCACGTTTCAGTGAAAGTGAAATCGGATGATTGGAATAGCTTTCCGCATGTGCAGTTAATTCTAGTAGCTCTTCTTTGGAAACTCCTTCTGGATGAATTTCCTGTACATTAAATACACCTTTCGTTAGTGTTCCAGTTTTATCAAAAACAACAATTTCAGTTTCTGCTAATGCCTCTAAATAATTACTACCCTTGACTAAAACACCTTTTTTTGAGGCTCCACCTATTCCACCGAAGAAACTCAAAGGAATTGAAATAACTAAAGCACACGGACAGGATACCACAAGGAATGCTAGTGCTCTATATATCCAATCACTAAAAGTCGCCCCGTCTATAACAAGAGGTGGTATAATAGCTAGAAAAACTGCAATTATAACCACAACCGGTGTATAATATCTCGCAAACTTCGTAATAAATTGTTCTGAATTGGATTTTTTACTACTTGCATTTTCAACTAAATCAAGAATTTTACTTACAGTAGATTCTCCAAATTCCTTGGTAACCTCTACTGTAATAACCCCATTAATGTTGATGCACCCACTTAGGATATCACTTCCAACTTCTACTTTACGAGGAACAGATTCGCCTGTTAGTGCCGATGTATCAATCATTGAACTTCCCTCAATTACCTTGCCATCAAGAGGAATTTTTTCTCCTGCTTTAATTACAATAATATCTCCAATTTGTACTTCATCTGGGTCAACTTTGACAAGTTCATCACCTTTTTTAACATTTGCATAATCTGGTCGAATATCCATAAGGCTTGCAATTGACTTTCTCGACTTGCCAACTGCATAGCTTTGAAACAGTTCTCCAACTTGATAAAACAGCATAACTGCAACACCTTCAGGATACTCACCAATAAAAAATGCACCAATTGTTGCAATACTCATTAAAAAATTTTCATCGAAAACTTGACCTTTAAAAATATTTTTTACAGCTCTTTTTACAACATCTCCACCTACAATAATGTAACTTATTATAAAGAGAGCAATCTGTAACCATTCGTTATTTAAACTAAGCAATACTGCTGTAGCTAACACGGCTGCACCAATAATTATTCGCCATAGTCGTTTTGTCATACTAAATAGCCTCCTTTAAGCCTTTTTCATAGTTGTATCGGGTTCAATTTTTTTAACTATTTTTTCGGCCTCTGCTATTATTGTTGGCATTTTTTCATCCTCACCATCAATAACGAGTTTTGTGGTCATAAAGTTAACAGTAGCTTCTTTCACTCCATCAAGCTCATTAATAGCCTTTTCCATTTTTGCCGCGCAATTTGCACAATCTAAACCTTCAAGTATAAATTTCTTTTTCATTATTAAATCCTCCTAAATATTATTTGTAATTTTATTATAAATACTACAAGTCTTTTTCAAATTTTCTTGAAGCATTGCTCATTTGAAATGAAGACTTAAATATATGCCCAAATATCTTCAAAAAATATTCTATTCTACCACATTACTACTTCTCGTTGCTATGAATTAGACCTTGGTCAAATATTTCTCTTACATGATCATCAACTAATGAATAATATACTACTTTGCCTTCTTTTCTGTTTTTCACTAAATTAGCTTGTTTTAAGACTCTCAGCTGATGGGAAATTGCTGATTGTGTCATGTTAAGTAATACAGCGATATCACAAACACACATTTCAGCTTCATGTAAAGCCCATAATATCCTGATTCGTGTTGAATCTCCAAATACTTTAAATAATTCTGCTAGATCATAAAGGCTTTCTTCTTGAGGCATTTTATCTCTAACTTGATTTACAATATCCTCATGAATTAGATTGCAGTCACATCTTTCAATTGAATTAAATTTTTTAGTCATATTATCACCTCTTTTTAAATCATTTCATCTGATTACTTGGACAAGCATTCATATGTTGTATATTTATTATATTATTATTTTTCTCTTGTGTCAATAGTTATATGAGCATTTATTCAAGTATTTTTTGTATTATTTAAAATATCTCAAAAACATCTACTAAGACATTAGTACAGTCCTTTCTCGGTATCCTGTTCCATACATATCCTTTAAACAATTCCTTAAAAATAAAGACTTCTCCTTCGTACAAGTTTTCGGTTTCTTTAATAGCTTCATCTAACAGCTTATTACATCACTCATGTGGTCAACTCCTTATCAATAACCTTATAAACAACATTTTTGATAATATCACATGTATAAATCATGTAAAAGTCAATGCAAAAACCGCCAATCAAGAGAACCTAACTCTTAATTGACGGTTTATATTAGTATTAAATCATACTTCCATTTCAATTCCAGATTTAAAGCATATTACAAAGTGGTCATCATAAACACTAACATTCTGGATAATCTTCCTTACTAGGGTATCATCATAACGTGTAACCATTACTGGAACATAAGCTATAAATTTCGTCTTTAAAATGTCCGTTATTTGCAGTTAATATGTTGGGTACATTTTCTAGCACAAAATACTTCGGTCTAACAACACTAACTACCTCAAAAAAATATTTAAATAAATAATTACGTGGATCATCCATTATTTTTCTTTTCCCTTTTTGAGAAAATCCTTGACAAGGTGGTCCCCCAACAATTACGTCTATATTTTTATACTCATTAAAAACATCATCAATATCTAATTTTGAAATATCTTCATTAATCATTTTCAATTTAGGATGATTTTTTTTATAAGAATTAGCTATAGAATAGTCAACTTCATTTGCTAAAACAATTTCAAATCCTGAGTCGAAAAATCCTTTAGATAGTCCACCAACTCCAGAAAACAAATCAATAACTTGTATTTTCATCTTCTACCCTCATATTCGCTAATTTAGCATATTTTTCTTCTAATTCAACACCGATAAAATTTCTATTTAATCTATAGCTTGCAATTGCAGAAGAACCGCTTCCTAGAAATGGATCTACTACTAAATCGCCCTCTCTTTATCTATCTCTATATATTTCTCTATCTCTATCTCTTGTCGGACATGGGTTGGACTCATTAAGGACAATGTCCTCTGTTTATTTTGTCTGTATCTTCTTTTTTTCTCTGCCCAGGCTGTTTCTGATCCGATTAAGTTTGGTATTTCAGTTAAATAGTATTCATCATTTTCTGTTACAACTTCTAATAAGCCTTAATTGATTAAATAATTAACTGTAACCATTACATCATCGTCTGTTTCATCTATTGTTAGTGCTAACTCTTTTATAAAATCACTTTCTACTCCGTCATAATAGAGTTTGCCCTCATCTTTTAGGCTTAGTAGTAGAAGTTTGAGGTAGATTATCGTGTAGGTATCTCCTCCCGATATTCTCCTTAATCTTTTTATCCTTTTGTCTGTGAAAAATTCTTCTTTTAATTTTATCCAATAATATCTTTTGTTTGTTGCCATATCTGATCCTTTCTTGATTTTCGATAATCGAAATTCTTGATTTCCGATTTTCTTAAATTCTGGACTTCTTCTTTTCGGAAGTCTTGTTTATTATGGTTATTTAAGGGTGTAACTTTTCGTTACTCCCTTAGATTTCTCTGGTCATATCTTTTTTGCTTGGTTTTACTTTTTCTTTTACTTTTCTTTTGACTTTCTCTTTGGTCTTATCCTTGTTCTTGGATAGGTCTTTGTATTTCTTTATTTGTTTTAGGATACTTTCTTTTTCTTTTTTATTTTCCTTGGCTATGACTTGCTTAAAGGCATATTCAATTACTTTTATGTCTTTGGCTTGGAAGAATACTTCATAGTTTTTAGTTTCTTTATTTTTCATTACTGAAAAACTTACTCCAAGTTTGTTTAGTTCTTTTTTTAAGTCTTTGAGGTCGCTTTGATCTATGCTTATATTTTCTAGTTGTCCTTTCTTGTAGAGGTCTTTTATTTTCATTTCATCACCCATAAGACTTTTTAGGTTTCCATTTGCTTTTTCTAAAGTATCATTCATCTTTTTTCTTATTTCTTTGTCTAAGTTGATTGATTCTTTTGCTACCTTTATTGTGTATGATATTATGGTTTGTGCTGCTTGACCTGCTTCTTTGCTTATTTCTTCGTTTATCATGTTTTATCTCCTTTGTTAGAATTAAAAAAGGGAAGTATAGGTTTTAACTTTTCTATACTTCCCTTTGCTTGTTTTTATTTGGTTATTGGTAGTGGTGGAATGCCTTATTTTGATGTTTTTATATATTTATTAGGTATTTGTACCTTTTATACTTTTAAATAGCTTACAATACCTTTCCACCTTTAGTAGTTTGTGTGTGTTCTTTTGTCTGATAGATAGTTTTTCATGTTGGAATATATAATCTGTATTTCTTCATTGTTCATTGCTTTTATTTCTTCTGTGGTTTTATAGGTTTTGTATGTTCCATCTCCGTCTGCTTTTATGAGTTCATCTATTAGCTCTTGCCTTTTATTCATCTCTATTACCTCCTAGATTTGCCTTTATTTTCTTGGTCATATTATAGCTTGGATAAGATATTTTTACCAGGTCTTATCTTTCTTGATTTTTGTAATAGTCTTTGGTGGATTGTCTTTTTTCATTAAACTTATCACTATCTAGCTTATACTCTTTAATCTTTTCTATGATACTTTCTTTTCTTCTTTTTACTATATCTTGTTTTAATATCTTTTTTTCTTGATTTTTTAGTTGCCTTAATCTTTCTTCTGTATCGTCTATTTTATCTTTTATTTCTTTTGACTTTTGTCTTATTTGTTCTAATTTTTTCATATAAAACTCCTTTCTTGTAATAAAAAAAGACGATAGATTTTTTACTTTCTATCGTCTAGGCTACTTATAATTATTCTATTTACACAGTCCAAAATTCTGATATTATCTGTCCTAAGTCTTTAGGATTATCAATATTTATTTCATGTCCAGAATTTTTTATTATTCTAAATTCACTATTTTTAATCTTCTCATTAAAAAGTTTACTACTCTTAATATTGAGCTTATCTTCTTTTCCACAAAGTAATAATGTCCTACAATTTACATGTTCTAATCCATCATTTATCCTTAAGTCCTTCATTGATTTAAGCAGATTTATGAATTCATTCTTTGTTAGACCTAATTTTAAAAAATTAGATTGTGGCATAAGTTTAAAAATAAATGTTTGTATGCTAAAAAGTAATTTAGGTATCTTGTATGGTACTCCTATTAAAATTAGAGAGTTTACTTTCTCGGGGTTCTTTTTTGCATAGTCTAAAGCAAGTATCCCACCTAAAGAAAGACCGCATAAGTTTACCTTGTCATTACAATTATTTATTCGTTTTTCAAAAAAATCATAAAGATTATTATATTCATAACTATCATTTTTTAATAGATCAAATAGATTATGGCAAACAATATTATAATTGTATTCTCTCAAATAGTCTTTTACTTTATCCCAACTTTTATCATCTTGACCCAACCCATGAATTAAAATATTCTTCATAATTAAATTTAATAATTCTCAGGCTTTATTGACCCTAACCAATGATATATTCTCTTAGTAATTCTCCATAACCATATTCCAATAATAGTTAGTATAAATCCAACAATTACGGAAATAATTAAGTCTGGTAAAACTCCTAAACCAAAGCTAGGTTTAGTTAACCAATATAGTTCTATTCCTAATAATTTGAACACAAATTTCACGATGCTTCCAACTATAACAATTGGACCACTAATCATAAAAGCCCACCCTGTTATTCCTGTTATAGGAAATATAAATATCCAAATACATGAAGCTATGGTATACCACTTTAAACTTTTCATAATAATCTCCTTAAAATAAATCTTCTAGTCTTTTCCAATTTTCATTATTCATTTCTTCTGTGTAGTCTGTGTTATTAATATAAAGTCTTGTATCTTTATCTCTTACAAACCCCCAGTTAATTTTACGCCTATCTGCATAGTCCTTAAAAGCATAAAATTTATTTTCGATTTGCTTGTCTCTATTTTTACTTACAGCTTTTCTTTCTCCACCTTTAGTTTCAATTATCCATACTTCTCCATTTTTCTTTTTAATTATATAGTCTGGATAAAAAAGATATTCCTTGCTTAGATTATTGCCATAAACAACCGATAAGTATTGCTGTCCTTTATCGCCATTTTTATAGTACCAATCTACATCATCTCTACTTTCAAGATAGTTTTCTAAGAGTTGTTCTGAAGTTGATCTAAACTGAGATGTTGTCATAGATGTGTTGTATTCTTTATAAGCATTTTTCTTATACTCGACTACTTCTGTTTCATACGGAAGATACTTATAAAAATCTTCTAATGGCAATTTCCATTTTTCAGTTTTCTTATCCAAGAATTGCATTTGTCTTCCATTAGAAATTGCAGCTAAATCTAAAAAGTCATCTCTGAGTTTATAAGCATTATTTATCATAAAAGCGTACCACTCACGATTAGAAAGATTTAACAGCTTCTTGTTTGATGGTATATTTTTATGGAAAAGATGTTGAAGAATTACCCTCATCCTTTTAGATGGAACGCCCGTAACTTTTTTTATCATATCAACCGCGTGCAAACAATCAATTCCATGATCGTGAGTTGATACCTCATAGGCTATCTCCCTATTTTCACCTTGTTTTTCATCAACAATATCTTTAAGTTTTATAAACTTACCAGTCCTAAAGGTAGATATAACTTTTGTTCCCATTATAAAACCATAAGACTCTAATAATTTTTCGTTGTCCTTTTTTATATTAGTTAGTTTATATTTGTCTTTGAAATAATCATAAGCTCTATCCCTAACTACTACTTCATCTACAAACTGATAGTCTTTATTTCTATATTCTTTTACAAGTTCAAAATTTTTACACTTGTCTTTTAAAAATAACCTCTTAACTTCATAGGTATTTCCACCCTGTATAACAGACTCTTTGTACTTTTCATCGAAAGTATAGAGGAAGCAAAAATCTAATAGGTCGTTGTTATAGTGTCTTGCTCTTGGCATTCTCCTTATGCGTCCTATTGTTTGAGTTTCAAAGGTTTCTGTCATGTTTTCACGAAGCTTAACAAGTATCTTTGCTCTCGGACAATCCCAACCCGTTGAAATAGCTTGTTTCATAATTAAGAAGTTTGACTTAGAATTTTTATCTGTAACATCAAGTGTATTTATCTTCTCCTCACTTAACCACTTAGCAAGCATTTTATTTTTATAGGTGTAACCCATATTTGTTAGATATTCCTCTACAAAAGTAACTAAGGACTCACTCATATCTGGAAATTGTATAATGACTAAAGGATTAATTTTCTCTCCTATTTTCTCATACTCGGCTTTGATTTCTTTTCTCTTTTCATCGGCTTTTTGTATTAGATAAATAGTTTCACTTTCAAGGTCGTCCATTTCGTCTGCTTCAATACTGGGGTTTATATAGAGTGCCTTTGTAATTAGACCAGAATTTATTACCTCTTCTTCTGGTATTTCATAAAATTCTGCCATAGGGTTTTTGACAGTTGTTGCCGATACTCGTATCTCCCTATCAGAATTAAGGGCAAACAATATATCATCTGCTTTTGAGGTGTTATTCAAATGCTCCTCGTCAATAATTGTGATAAAAGAAAGTTGTTCCCTATGTGCTTCGGCAATTCTTTCAAAAAGATTTTTCTTTTCACTATCTTTAAGTGCATTATTCTTTTTATTGGTTATCATTTCCCAGTTTATGAAATAGGTATAACCACCCTTAAAGCCTTGAAGAAGAGCATCTTGTATATTAGCAGATTTTGCATGATGAATATATTCGTCCATTTTCTCCTTGGACTGCTCCTCTAAATCTCCCTTGCCCGGAGTAAGCCAGATAAATACCTTTTTAGGGTCCTTCCACAGAAGATAGTCATAGATATAAGAAAGTAGAATTATTGTTTTGCCAGAACCCGTCGGACTTTTTACAATAATTTTTCTTTTTGCATTCGGATCTGTCGTTTTATCCAAAAGATAGTTTTTGGCATCTGTTTGAAAATCAAATAAATCTAACATCATAATTCGTTCACCTCTCTTAATTCTTCCGTGAAATAATAGTCCGGAATAGTAACTACTTCAAGTTTCCTTTCCTCTATACTATTCTTGATTTCATTAGTTAGTAGTATGAATGATGGAATATATAAAACACTGCCTTCCTCCATTTCAGAAAGTGCTATCTTTAAATCTTCATCAGATAAAATGATTCTTCTACTATCCACATCAATCTCGCACATATTTTCAAGTTCCACCATTTCCTTGATATAATCAAGAAGTTTGGAAGCTAGAATTTCCTCATATTCTGAAAGTTTTGGTATAAATTCTGTTTTATAATATTTAAGGTTATGAGGTATACCTGCTACTTTATCCAATATTTCTTTTTCTCCAATTAACTTTAATACTCCATCTTTTGATTGATTTAAAAACTTATCATATTCATCTTTTTTTTCAAATTTTATATCTTCAAATTCTTGAAATATGGAATCCATTTTTTTTAAGTTAGATATATTTAGATTGTAACTTTTTAAATCATCTTTAATCTTGCCTTCGAAATCATAGCCTTTTATGACCCTACTCAATCTTTCGTATGTTATATCTTCACAAATATTATTTTCATTATTTGTGCAAAGTATAAATTTACGACTGCCGCCATCTTCTTTATTGAGCTCCATAACAGCTTGTCCAGTGGTTCCACTGCCCTCTCGTGTCAAGCGAATGACACAAAATATATTGTCTATTTTTAGACAACAAAAGAGAGTGATTTCTCACTCCCTCTTGCGTCTATTTCCATATGATTTTCTGAACAATGCTTCCCTCACATAGGACAGAGTCAATATACTTTTCCATTAGCTCCCTTGTAAGCTCATTATCCTTAACTACCTCATCTTGTTTAGAAAGTTCCGCTATTCTTTCCGATAGGCTTTCAAGTGCTTTGTCGATACTCTTTTTACTTTCTATGAATTTGAGCTTTGTCATCTTGCCGAGTTTGTATTTTTCAAAGTCTGAAGTCTTTTTAGCTTCAAGTCTTTCGACTTGTTTTTCCAAATCTTTAACGCTTATCTTATCCTTTTGCTCAGCTTTAACCTCACCATATTTTTCTTTAATAAGAGCTAAAACCTGCTCTTCAAGTTTCTCCGCTCTTGAATTCTTATGTTCCACATTGTTGCATTTGCAAATTCTACAATGAAAATACTTGTGTACCCTCACGCTTCCATCAAGCCTCGGTCTTTTCGACTGAACAAATCCCAATATATGATTACAAGTAGGGCATTTAGCAAATCCTTGAAGTGGTGAATGCTGTCTCCAAGGATAATCAGTATTCTTACCTTTAATAAAGCGTCTGCTTTCTTTTATGGCTTGAACCTTATCAAATTCTTCCTGAGAGATAATAGCTTCATGATGGTTATGCACCCTGCCCCATTCCTCTTTTGGATGGAATTTGAAGCTTCTGGGTGTCAACACTGATTTTTCTTGCATATTGAAGACATAAGTACCTGTGTAATTTTCGTTTGAGAGCATATCCGTTACAGTTCCGTTTGTCCAAGTAGGATTCTTTCTGTTTTCAGAAGATACGATGTTATACTCGTAGTCCATATTGGTAAGTTCTTTTTTACGCTCATTCGGTGTAGGTATATTCTCAGCATTCATTACGGCTGCAATCTTTCTTGTAGCCATTCCGCTTAAAGCTAAGTCAAATACTTTTCTGACTATCCAAGAAGTTTTTTCATCAATGATGATATTGTACTTATCAACCGGATCTTTCATATAGCCAAGTGGCGGACTCCAAGCAAGGAATTTCCCTTGCTTTTTTAGTTCCGTTGAAACCGACTTAATCTTCTGCGAAATATCCTTTGTATAGAAATCATAGAGCAACCCCTTAAACTGAATATCAAGGTCTGTTCCATTTCCTTTTTCTTTCGCACTGTCATATCCGTCATTTATGGCTATAAATCTTATGCCAAGAAATGGAAAGATATTTTCAAGGTAATCACCAAGAGCAATATAGTCTCTCATAAACCTTGAAAGGTCTTTTACGATGATTGCGTTAATCTTTCCGGACTTTACTTCCTCAAGCATTCTTTGAAAAGAAGGACGCTTTTCATTTGTTCCGGTATAGCCGTCATCAATATATTCTTCTCTTTGAAAAGACTTAAACTCTTCATTTCTATTGAGATAGTCATTCAGATATTGCCTTTGATTGATGATACTCTCGCTTTCGTCTTTCTTCATCTGATCTTCTACGGAAAGTCTGATATAAAGGGCTATCTTACTCACTTTCTACACCTCCCATCAGCATATCCATATTAAATTTGAAAATCACCTCGAAATCGTGATTGGCATAAACGATTATCTTTTCTACAAGGCTGTGAATTAAATCGCCTGAAAGCTTTTCAATTCCCTTTGCTGAAAATACATCCCTTATCCATTTAAGTGATTTTCTCTTTTCCTTTTCAAGCTCTTTTGCCTTGTTTTCAAGAGCTATTACTTCATTGTTAATTGTGGCTATATGACTTAGAGCAATTTCTCTTTTCAGTGAATAAAGCTCCCTGTCAATCTTTCCAAGGCTATATTCCTCATACGCCTTTTGAATGAACAGCTCTTCTTTCAATACCTTATCATTCAGCTTCTGGGTATCTTTTGTGGCAAGGGAAAGCCCCTCATCAAATCTCAAAGACACTCTTTCAATAAACTTTTTCTTACTTGTAGCTTTTGTAATAAACTCGGATACCTTATCACTGATAGCCTTATCTAAATCTCTTTCCATGACGAAGACACTTTTTTCTTTTTCAAGTGTTCCCGTATAGGTGTCATTTTGAAAAGAATAGTAAAGTCTATCCTGATTTTTACCATATATTCTTGTTCTTCTGAAAAGCTCTTTGCCGGTGTTATTGTTGAAAACCAAGCCCTTATATCTATTTTCATAATCTCTTTCAAAGTCGTGCATTTTAGCAGCGAAACGATGATTTTCAAGTCTTTGTTTTCTACCCTCAAGCACCTTTTCAAAATCTTCTTTTGAGATAATAGGCTCGTGAGCATTTTCAAATACTATCTGCTCATTTTCCTCTACAAAATGCTGTTTTACACCCTTTGCAAGATTTTGCTGTCTTACTCCCTGCACCAATGTGCCTGTATAGGCTCTGTTTGTTAGGATTTTAGAAATAGTAGACTTATGCCACTGCGGTTCTCCGTCAAGCCTGTAAACTCTTCCGGTCTTATAGTAAACCATACCTGTGGCATATCCTTTTCTATTAAGGTATCTTGCAACTTCATACTGACTATTACCCTCAAGTGTTAAGCGGAACATCTCTTCTACGATGAAGCGAACTTTTTCATCTATCTCTAATTTCTGTCCCTCTTTCAGCTTTACAACCTTATATCCGTAAGGAGGAACAGTACCGATAAAATATCCGTTTTTTGCTCTGTTATGCTTACTTGTTTTTATCTTGACGGAAATATCTTTGGCATACATATCGTTGACGATATTTTTCAGCGTTACCTCAAATGACTTTTTAGAGTCCAAGTCCTTTACAGTATCCACCTTGTCATTAACCGAGATAAATCTAACACCTAAAAACGGAAATACTTTATCAATCAGTCTTCCCATTTCAAGATATTCTCTGCCAAGTCTTGATAAGTCCCTTATGATAATACAGTTTATCTTTCTATCCTTAATATCCTGCATCATCTCCTGAAACTGAGGTCTTTCAAAATTTGTTCCACTATATTCATAGTCTGTATATGTGTTTAAGACCTTAATGTTTTCTTTTAAGGCATATTCTTTACAACAAAGCAGCTGTGTTTCAATGGAAGAAGATTTCTCTCTCCATTCTTCTTTTCTTTCAGATGACAGTCTTGTGTAAATACCTGCTTTATAAAATACCTTTTCTGTACTATCCTCAGCCTTTTGAATGTATCTTTTGGAAGTCCTTGCCATTAGCAAACACCTCCCACCGCAAGTTTTGGCATATTCATTTCTAAGGCTTCGCCATAAGCTCTGCCTATGGTAAATACTTTCACCTTATTTTCATCTGAAGCCTTAAACTCGCATTTTTCACTGTCTAAAATTGCCTGCATTAGATTTACTGTATCCATATTATTAAAGACAAAGTTTATGGCGTTATCTTCGCCAATCTCTATGCGGTCAATGAAAGACACCAAGGATAATCTATTCAGCGTACCCTCTTCTACATTAGGAATAATATCGGAAACAAAACTACCCTTATCTTTAATTTTTTCTTTTAATTCTTCTATCGTTTTTTGCTTTGTAATAATCTGTTTCTCAATCTCCCTAATCTTAAGAAGATAATTTTTTCTAAATCTCTCAAACTCTTCTGTGGTAATAAGCTCTTCTTCCAGGTCCATATAAAGAGAGCCTCTAAGCCTTTCATACTTTTTCTTTTCCGCATTTAAGGAGTCGAAATCAGCCTTGATTGTGAGCTTAGAAATATCAATCTTACTTACCTTTTTAAGAAGCTCATTATATTTTGAAAGATAATCATTAAGAGCATGAATGGTAGCACCTATTACATAATCTTCTTTAACGCTATGCCTTGTGCATTCGCCCTTGATGTTATATTCGGAGCATATATAAAAGATGTTGTAGCCGTCTTTTGACTTGACCTTTCGTCTAATCATCGGGCTGCCGCAATCTTTACAGTAAAGCATTCCAGACAGAATACTCGGATTTTCTTTTGAAGCTTTTACATCTCGAAGCAGCATTTTATTTGCCAGTGCAAATACGGATTTGGAAACAATGCTTTCGTGAGCATTTTCTATTATGATCCAGTCATCCTTTGCTACATCGACTTCTCTTTTGGATTTGTAATTGAGCTTTGCCGTCTTGCCTTGTTCTAAAACGCCAATATATACCTTATTGGTGATGACCCTGTTGACCATCTTAGCATCCCACTTGGCATCTTTTACGATAAAGCCCGTGTTAAAGTTATCGCCTTTATTCTCCTTGTGCCTGGACGGTGTAACCGTACCTATGCTGTTTAGAAAATCAGCGATTGCTTTTGAGGAATATCCCTCAATTTTCATATCAAAAATACGGCTGACAATATGAGAAACCTCCGTGTCAACCACAAGCTTATGCTTATTCTTACTGTCTTTCTTATAACCGAATGGAGCGAAAGAGCCGATAAATTCTCCGTTTTTCCTTTTGACCTCCTTAGATGATTTTACTTTCATAGAAATATCACGGCAGTAACTGTCGTTGATAAAATTTCTAATAGGAAGTATCAGGTGGGTATCGCTCACATCAGCGTTGTCGCTGTCGTAATTATCATTTACGGAAATAAAGCGTACACCTTTTTCGGGAAATATCTTTTGTAAGTATTTGCCGGACTCGATATAATCTCTACCGAAACGGGATAAGTCTTTTACGATAATTATCTTAAACTTACCTGCGTTTAAGTCTTCAATCATATTCTTGAAGTTCGGTCTGTCAAAATTAGAACCGCTAAAGCCGTCATCTACATATTCATTAGATATGGTAATGCCGTTTTCCTTAGCGTAAGACTTGATGATTTGTCTTTGATTTGAAATAGAATTACTTTCTGAAATATCCCCGTCTTCTCTTGAAAGACGAAGATACATACAAGCGATATTATTGTTCATAAGAACCCTCCTAAAATTTTATTTTGGCAAATAGTCATTTAGGAAGATTGCTTCTACCGCTTATATTGTACCGCACCTGGATTTTTATGTCAGCCCTATAGTTTTATGACCGACCTTAAAAGGTGCATTTCAATAATATCCAGCAAATCAAGCTTTTCGCTCTTGCTGCTTGAGTAGGTTATCTTCTTCTCATAATTTTTCTCTATTTGCTTTTTATCTTCATTTTTCTTGTTTTCATTTTTCATGATCATAACCTCGCATTTAATCGAATATAAGTTTTTTGACATTGGTAGGTGCTTGGCAGCAACATAGGAATCTCACCTCCGCCTCTTATTCCAGACGAGCCGGCTTAAACTATTGAAGTATCATTATCACTACTTGTTTCAACGAACAGATTGCCACATCTGTTTTTATGTATTCTTATTTATCGCTCGCTTTCTTGTTTCCTTGATTTATCAGTATTCATAAAACCAAAATTTCTTTCAGCAGAAAGGTCATGGCGTAAGTCATAATTCTCCACAAGTAGATAAAGTCCTACCTTGGTCTATTCAGTTGTCAAAGAGCAATATTTGAAAGGGATTGTTTTCTTTACATTTTCCTATTTGCCATAAGCAGGCACATCTCTTACTCAAGAAAGTAAAGGAGGTCAAACTCCCCTTCACTTTACATAAGGAAAATTTGACCCCTTTGGTTACCAAAGTTTTAAAGTTCTTCGATAAATTTTTTCAACTTTTCAAGAATTTTGTTTCTTCTTTTGATTAAAGCCGGATGTGTAATACTTTTGAGCTTTGCCACTGAACGAACCGTTTCATCATTGAAATACAGTCTTTCGATAATATCTCTTTCTTCTGCATTAAGTCTTGATATAGCACTTCTGACTGCTTCAATCATCATCTGTGTTTCAACAATCTTTTCTACATCAACACTTTCATCAACAATATTATCTACAAAATGTCCATCATGATCCATTGAAGAAAAAAAGAGCAAGTGGTTTTTCTTGTCCACCTGCTCTAAATACTTTTCGTGTTCTTTTTCTCGCCAGTAGACTTTATATATCTGCTCGCTGACTTTAACCTTTTGCCCGTTTACATAAAGGTAATATTCTTTTGGCATTTTATTTCCTCCATTTCTTTTTGTCTGCGTTTTTAGACAAAAAAAGGAGGACTTCTGCACATAGGCATAATAAGTCCTCTGAAATGAAAGAAACTTTCTCTTTCTCTATATTTTAAATTTGATTGTTTATGATAATTACCAGTATCAAAAAGGGCTATTGTTTTTTTCTATATGAATAACCGACCCTACATAACACATAGTAATTACCTCCACTATTTAATCCATTTTTCTTTTACCTCACCTTTAAAAATACGCATTAAATCACTCCTACTTTTTCAGAATTCTTTTTTCTACTTATCGTTCTATGCACACTTATGGCAAATGGTATTGTTATAAGCGTTGTTATGAAATCCGAAACGGCTTGAGCGTATATAACACCGTTTAATCCGATAAACTGGGGCAAAACCAGAATTATAGGAATAAATACGATTCCTTGTCTACAAATATTCAAAAAGCCTCCCTCAAGGGCTTTGCCCATTGAAAGATACAATGTAGAGTAAGTAAATTGAAATCCAAATGTAACAAACATTATTACACCTGCCCTTAATGCAGGAACCGCAATTTTTAGAACATCATCACCAGTTCCGAATATTGATAATATACTTGGTGCAAAAATATAAATAATAGCAGTCCAAGCTACACAAAAAATGTTAGTCCATTTTATACAGCATTTAATTGCCTCATCTAATCTTGTATAATTTTTCGCTCCGTAATTAAAACCTGCTAACGGTTGTAATCCTTTCATATATCCAAATACTACATTTGTTCCTAATGTAACAATTCTGAGAACTATTCCCATAGCCGCAATTGCTTCTTCTCCATATAATGATGCAGACGAAGATATTTTACTGATAGATATACTTGAAAACACCTGTAGTAGAAACATAGAAATTCCTACTTTTAGAATTTCTTTATAGATACCGGATGTAGGCTTAAAATTAATTAGTCTTATTTCAAGAAAACTTTTCCCTCCTTTGAAATAAAACAGATACATTAAACCTGTTACCAATTGGGAAATTAAAGTTGCAATAGCAGCTCCTTTTACACCTAAATCAAACTTATAAATAAAAACTGGATCTAAAATCATATTAAGTACGGAGCCTACAATCATTGCTTTCAAAGAAACTTTAGCCGCTCCTTGTGATACTGCTATATTTCCTGAAGTTACATTTATTGTGCTAAATATTGCACTTGCGATAAATATACCAGCATATATCTTTGCCATATCCATAATCGAAGGAATAGCACCCATGAATTTTAGAACTTCAGTTAAGAACAGAAATAAAAGCACTCCTACTGTCAAACCGATAACAGCACTTGAAAACATTGACACTGTTGCGACAGTATCTGCTTCTTTCTTATTTTTTCCTCCTAACAAACGAGAAATATATGAACCTGCTCCCGCACCAAAAGTTAAACCTATTCCGGAAAATATTAATGAAATAGGAAATGCAACGGATACAGCAGCAACTGCTTGTTTTCCCAAACCAGATACAAAATATGTATCCACGACATTATATAATGCCATCACCAACATACTTATAACCATTGGCATTCCAAGTTTAAAGAGTGCCTTTGTTATATTTTCTTCGCTCATAATTTTTACTTTATCGTTCACTTTATACTCCCTTCATCAGTCTTTTTTCGATTCTATTTGTTTTGTTATCATCTTGTAATAATGACCCTTTTTCTCAAATAATTCTGCATGATTTCCAATCTCTTCTATTTTTCCTTTATTCAGCAAAATGATTTGATCTGCATTTTTTATCGTATGAAGTCTGTGTGCAATAACAAACACTGTTTTTCCTTTTATTAAATGCTCAAAGGCTTTGTTAATCTTCATTTCATTATCCGCATCTAATGATGCTGTGAATTCATCTAATAGTAATATTGGAGCATTTTTCAAAATAGCTCTGGCAATACTAATTCTTTGCTTTTCACCTCCAGAAAGAGATGTTCCTCCTTCAGCGACTTTCGTATTATAGCTCTCCGGCAATGAAGTGATAAAATCATGACAACAAGCTATTTTTGAAGCCTCTATTACATCGTCATAACTTGCATTCGGATTTCCTATCAGAATATTGTTAAATATAGTATCTGATAGCAAAATATTTTCTTGGAACACAGCTCCAACTGAAGCTAATAAACTATCAGGATTGATATTTTTAATATTCTTATTGCCAATTAAAATTTCTCCATTTGTTACATCCCAAAATCTTGCAACTAAATTCATTATTGTACTTTTCCCTGCCCCAGATTCTCCAATTAGAGCTGTTACACTTCCCTCATTTGCCGTAAAACTTATATTATGCAATACCTCTTTATTATCATCGTATGAGAAATAAACATCTTTAAATTCCACAGAATAACTACATATTTCATCTTCCTTATTATCGAAATCAAATGTTTTATACTTCATAACTTCATCCAAATTATTGGAAGCAATTTTCAGGTTTTTTAGCATAATATAGTATCTTTCAAATGAGCTTAAAATCCCTGACAAAGCAATTCCCATAACCATGAAAGCGATAAGTGATTCTCCTTTAAAATCTCCTTCTAAAAACAAATAGCCCCCACCCAACAGAGTCATTGGGATTATGAAATTCACTAATGAAGCATATAGTGCTGTTGGTAGTGCCAACTTCATTTCAGTGCTAATGCCATTTTTTCTCACTAAATCCATATTGTTTTTTAATCTCTCGAAATTTGATGCCTGCATATTATATGCTCTGAAAACCTTAATACCGCCTATATATTCCAATACAGTGGAAATCATAGTTTCATTTATCCTTCGTTTATCTATCTCCAGTATTTTGGCTGTTTTTTCTCCAAAGATTAAGATAGGAATGGAAAGAAAAATCACAAAGCATTCTGCAAGAGCCAGTTTATAATTGATAAAAAATGTACCAATTATCAGAAATATACACATCGTTGCCATTTTTATTAAGAATGGCAATGTGTGTGAAAGCAATCCTTCAAAACTTGTCAAATCATTTGTTAAAGTATTGATTAAATATCCTTTGCTATTTTTATTAAAGTATCCTAAACTTAATTTTCTAAAATGATTAGCTAATTTAATTCTCAATTCCCCTGTAATCTCAAAAGAATTTTCAAAAGACATTAAGTAACTTTTTCTATATGCTAAAATTCTCAGTATCACAGCCGCCAGACATACAACAGTATATTTGACTACGCCGTTCATATTTAATGTCCCGTTGAAAATATCAATAATCGTCAAATACAAAATAAAATATGTCACCATACTTCCTAAGCTGTCTAAGCACATAAGAAATATAGGGAAATACAGTTTTCCAAAATTTTTTCCTATCAATTTTTTTATATCTTTAACCATACTATCCCCCCTACTCAACATAATTTTGTATATAAATATTCCACATATCTGCATAATGCCCGCCTAAATCAATAAGCTCATTATGTGCCCCTTGTTCAACAATTTTCCCTTTTTCAAAAACCACAATTTTATCAGCATTCTTTATTGTGTGCAGTCTGTGAGCAATCATAATCACTGTTTTATTCTTTAATAAGTTCTCTAATGCAATTTGAATCTTATGTTCATTTTCAATATCGGAATAAGATGTCGCTTCATCAAAAATAATAATCGGGGCATCCTTTAAGATCGCTCTTGCAATGCTGATTCTCTGCTTTTGACCTCCAGATAATTTAAAGCCTTTATCACCAATTTTAGTTTTATATCCATCAGGCAAGCCAGAAATAAAATCATGTATTTGAGCATTTTTGGCAGCATAATATACTTCTTCTTCATTGACATTTAAGCCCATTCTGATATTTTCAAATAATGTATCCTCCATAATAAAGACATCTTGAAAAACAAAAGAAATTGATGCCATAAGCGAGTCCGTACTTAACTCATTAATTGGAATACCGGATATTCTAATTTCGCCACTGTCAACATTCCAATACCTTCCTATCAGTGTTGCAGCAGTCGTTTTACCTGCTCCCGATTCACCAACAAATGCAGTAAATGATTTAGGCTCTATCTTCATTGAAATATTTTTCAATACAAGGTTGTTTTCATCATATCCAAAATTCACATTTTCAAATTCTATTTCTAACGATTCTGATTTAACCCTTTTTTCGCCGTTTTTTTCAACAGGAGCAGAAAATAATTTCTTTATATTTACAAGCCCGCTATTTAGCTCTATTCTTCCCATAGCGATATTGAACAAATTAAAAAATGTTCTATAAAAACACATCGTCAATAACATAAATACAAGTAATTCTTGTGATGAAATCAATTTATTTAAATATAAATAGCCTCCAATAGGTAAAGTAAATAGCACTCCTGAATCTAAGATTACAATCGTGAATGCGAGTGGATAACAAGAGCATTTAGCCATATCTTTAAGACATTTAGTATATTTTTTTGATGATTTGCTTAAGCTGACAAACTTATCTGCTGTCAGTCCAAACATTTTTATTATGGACATACAGTTCACATATTCATTCGTTACTCCCATCACCTCCGAAAATGTATTGGTATACTTCATTGTTAAATCTGGATATTTTCTCATCATGAATGTAGGTAAAAAAACACCCACAATAACGGGTATTATCATAACCAATGTCATCCAAATGTTTATACGAAACATTAATACAATCGCTATAACAGGAATTACTATTGCCTGAATTATCTCAACTAAATTATGTGCTATAAAGACCTCAAGTTTTTCTATATCGTCAAATAACGCTGCTTTTAATTCTCCTGTTGATTTATTGTTGAAAAACCCCAAATTTACTTTTGATAGATATTCCAAAGCTTCCATTTTTAAACGGTGCATAATGTTGTAGGCTGCGACATGAGTACATATCATTGTTGCCGACATCAAAATATTTTGTAAGATGGTCGATATAACCATAACCAATGACCACATCAATACTGTATGAATGTTTAGAGTCTTACCTATTAAAGATAAAATCATCTGATACAAGATAACATAGGGGGTAAATGATAAAACTCCACTGAATATCCCTAACAATACACCTATAAAAATTTTGACTTTTTCATATTTCAACAATGAAAATATACTTATGTTTTTTTCATCAAGTCTTTCCATGTTCTCTCACCTCTTTATCGTTTATTATCACTAATAGGGTATGATAAAGGAAAAAATAAATCAACATATTGCATTTCATAAATAATCCAGTCTAAATATTGATGTAACCCCTTTATTTAAGCCATTTTTATCGTTTTTTTCGTTTAATAATTAAAAATATCGTGATATAAATTTGGTTGATTATGATATTAAATTATGGTAGAATGATATAATGATAAGGAGGTATGTTTCATGAAAAAAACAGTCATTAAATATTACGAAGAGCTTCCACAAAATTTGCATTTTTATAAAATAGAAGAAGAGTCAACATTAGGTAATAATTTCTACCGAATGAATGCCGAATATGGTTGTGGTAGTGTGCAAGTAATGAATTTCCACAATCAATTTCTAATTATTATTGCCGACTTTATCCCAAGTAACAATTTTGAAAAGGTATCTGAAATAGAAGAAGAATATTTTGAAATCAGTCAATTTGAAACAGATTCCAGTTACTTCAAGGTAGGCGGAAAAAAAGTGAAACAAGTAGATAAGGGAATTTGTTGTTATGCAAATACAAGAAAAAGTGCCTATGCTTTTTGTGAGTCAAACAAATCAACCTGTTTTACAAAAGTAATCATAACAAAGAAATACTTTGATTCATTTTTAGAAGAAAGATTTGGTAATGCCTATGAAACCTCAAAAGATGCTTTAGACTTTCTTGTAGAAAACCCCAACTCTCCGGAATTAAATTTTGTTTTTCAGCAAATAAAAGATTGTCCTGCTGTTGGAAATACCAGAAATTTATATATGGAAGGAAAGGTAATTGAAATACTTTCGCTTATAACAAACACGATAGAAATGAAAAAAAATCGTCCTCATATTTCTGTAAAATTAGATCGTAAAGACAAGCGTTCATTGAATAAAGTTATTACATTCATGAAACATAATCTTTCATCCTATCCTTCTATTGAAGAATTGTCTAAAATAGCTAATATGAGCTGTTCTCGTTTCCAAATGGCTTTTAGACAAGTATACGGGACAACTGTTTACGAGTATCTAAAAGTAATGCGAATGAATTATGCTCTTCTTTTATTACAGGATACGGATGATAAGATTTATCATATTGCTCTAAAAGTCGGATACAAAAATGCAGGGCATTTCGCAAAAATTTTTAAATCAACATTTAAGATGAGTCCTATGGAATATCGTAATATTCACCATCTATAGCATATATGGTATCATGATATTTTTTATATGTATCACAATATTTTAACTTATTGTTCTTATACCTCTTCTTAAATCCTTATTTTCAGCGATTAAACATGGACTTTTAGCGTTTTTTTAATGAAACTAATCGCCCTTGTTTATAAGTCTAATATAATGTAAAATGTGAGTTAGTTAAGCTAGGCTAACTCACATTTTTTAGTTAAGGAGGGATTATTTTGAGAATCATAAATAAATTTTTCAGATTGGTTTTAGTGCTATTTATGATCAGTATAATATCCTTTTTTCTGGCAAATATATCCTCCATTGACTCTGCTGAAACAATCGGACATCATCTGTATGGTAATCCAAGCCAAGAACAAATTGAAAATATTCGTATAGAGAAAGGATTGGATAAACCTGCACCTATTCAATATATAAAATGGTTGCAACACGCATTGGTTGGTGATTTAGGAATATCCTATCAAACATCAAATCCTGTATTAAGCGATATTAAAGATAAACTTTTTGCCACTGTTAAACTGGTAATTGTATCTCTTTTTTTTATTGCGGTGATTACTATTCCTCTTAGTTTAGTTTCAGCGTACAAAAAAGATACTTTAATAGATAAATCTATTCAAGTTATAACCATATTAGGTATTTCTGTGCCTTCATTTTGGCTCGGATATGTACTTTTATCTATATTTGCAATTAAACTTCCCATTTTTAAAGTTGTCGAATACGGAAACTTTAGAAGTTTGATTCTTCCAGCAGCAACTCTGGCAGCACCTGTTATTTCTTCATCTGTAAAGATATTAAGAACCACACTATTAGAAAATTCCGAGCAGGAATATGTTACATACGCCAGAGCAAGAGGATTATCCTACAAAAGAATATTATACGCACACATTCTAAAAAACTCTCTTCCCCCAATGATTACTTTATTTTTTCAAAATATAGGAATGATGATTGCAGGAAGTGTAATTGTGGAGAATGTATTCTCATGGCCGGGACTCGGAGCATATTTTATGTCAGCCATTGTAAATCGAGATACTCCAGCAATTACCGGTTGTATGTTAATACTTGGTATGATCTTCGTTATATCAAACTATGTATCCGAAAGTATCAATCATTTTTTAAATCCTCATATTTTTACTATAGAGGAGGATAATTAAATGTTTCGCAAAATACTTGCCAACAAACAACTATTATTCGGTTTATCACTGATAATAATTTTTATTACTATCGCTATATTCGCACCATTGATTGCACCAAATAACCCTTATGAAGTAGACATTAGCCAGAAGTTTCTGACTCCATCTCACAACTTTCCTTTAGGTACAGATCAATTAGGGCGTTGTGTTTTATCAAGGCTTATTTATGGAGCCCGATACTCACTTAGCATTGCATTTCCAAGTATTTTCATTTTAGCCTTGATTAGTACCATTGTCGGAACTATAAGTGCTTGGTTTGAAGGTTTTTTAGATAAACTAATTTTGTTGCTTTGTGATGTTTTTATGGCATTTCCACCTATTGTCATTGTTCTATCTCTTTTAGGAATACTTGGTCAAGGCAGCATAAATTTAATCATTTCCATAATTTTATCTATGTGGATTTGGTTTGTAAAAGTAATTAGAAGTTATGTTCTAATTGAGAAAAGGAAGAACTATATCATTGCAGCTAAAATTTCAGGATGCAACTCCATAGAAATTATAGTTAAACATATATTTCCTAATATTGCTCCTCTCATAGTTGTGTATTTTAGTACAGGAATTGCAGCTATTATTCTAATGATTTCAGGTTATTCCTTTTTAGGCGTAGGACTATCTGAAAACATTCCGGAATGGGGAATTATGTTGTCAAACTCAAAACAATACCTATACTCAAATCCAACACTTATTATTTATCCCGGATTATGTATTCTTCTAACTTCTGCCGGATTTAATATTTTTGGAGAATCTTTAAGAGATGTACTTTCCCCGAAGGAGGATTAGATATGAATACACTACTTCAAGTTAGAAATTTAAGTGTGATACACAGAAAAACAAAACAGAAATTGGTCAATAATGTAAATTTCAGTCTTAATAAGAGCGAGATTTTAGGTATTATCGGTGAAAGTGGAAGTGGCAAAACATTAACTTGTCGTTGTATCCTTGATCTGTTGAGTAAAAAAACATTTGATATAAGCGGTGAAATTATATTTGAGAATAAAAACATCATTTCTTTACCTGAAGAAAAATTGAATTTAATTCGTGGAAATAAAATAGCACTAATAATGCAAAATCCTATTGTTGCCTTTGATCCTATGACAAGAATAGGCAAGCAAATGATTGAATCAATACAAATACACAAAAACTTACACAAAAATGAGATTCTATCTATGTTAGAGAAAATGCTAATCGAATTTGGAATGAAAGATGTCCACAGAATTTTTCGCAGTTTTCCTTCTCAGCTAAGCGGAGGAATGTTGCAAAGATTGATGATTATATTAGCTTTGTCATTATCTCCCGACATAATAATTGCAGATGAAGCTACGACTGCACTTGATATAAAAACTCAATCTACTGTTTTAGATGAGTTTAAAAAGATAAAGGAAATGGGAATTTCACTTATAATCGTTACTCATGATTTTGGCGTAATCGCAAAACTTGCTGATAATGTAGTTGTTATGAAAGATGGGAATTTTATTGAAAGTGGAACTGTATACGACATATTTGATTCTCCAAAAAACAGCTATACCAAAGAACTTCTACTTTCCAATCTTTTGAAAGGAGGTAAAAAAAATGATTGTTGCAAATAGTTTGAGTAGAAAATATCAGTGTGATTCATCGGGTAATAAGGAGTTTATATCTGTAGATAATGTTTCATTTACTTTACTTCCTAACTCATCTTATTCACTGGTTGGTGAAAGCGGATCTGGAAAAAGTACACTTTCTCTAATGCTATCTGCCATTCTTTCCCCCAGTGAAGGCACAATTTATTTTAATGATAAAGACATATGGAAAATGAATAAAAAAGAACTTCTCGCTATGAGAAAAGATATGCAACTGGTATTGCAAGACAGTTCTGGAGCTTTGAATCCCAGAAAAAAGATTTGCGAAAGTCTGTATGAACCTATCAGCAAATTATGCCACTTAGATAAAGCAGAAATCAACTCATTGATTTTATCAACATTACAAAAAGTGGAACTTCCTGAAACGGTTTTATCTAAATATCCCCATGAGTTATCTGGCGGACAACAAAGTCGAGTTTGTATAGCAAGGGCAATATGTGTAAACCCTAAATATATTATTTTCGATGAGTCTGTCAGTGGATTAGATTCAACTGTACGCAAGAAAATTTTAGACCTTCTCATAGATATAAGAATACAAAACAATATTACCTACTTATTTATTACTCATGATATTGATGTTGCTCTATATATGGCAAATCACATATTTGTTATGAAAGGAGGAAAAATAGTGGAAGAAATACCTAATGCTGTTTCGTATGATTCATTTCATGGAGAATATTCAAGGGAGCTCATCAATGCCCTACCTCCTAAATCTCCATATGACAGATGATTTACGAAACTACTTAAAGTTAATGATGGGCAAAAACAAAAAAATATAGTTTAAAGAAAGGATGTGTTTTTATGAAAAATACAAAAAAATTTTTAGGAGTATTACTTGTATTCGTTATGATACTATCTATTACAACGGGTTGCAGTTCAAAAAACGGAAATGAAAACTCACAAAAAACAAAAGAGTTAACATTCTGTGAAAGTTGGAATTTTGATGGAGGTTTCTCCGTCTTTCAAGAACCTTTAATGGCAAATGGAACTTTCGGATTGTTATACTACATTCCCAACTTCTATGAAACGCTTATAAAATATGAAAATGGAAAAATTACTCCGGGACTTGCTGACAAGTGGGAAGTCAGCAAAGACAACATGACTTATACTTTCAACCTAAAAAAGAATATTAAATTCTCTGATGGGGAAGAATTAACTGCCGAAGTGGTAAAGAAAAATTTTGAAAATGTTGGTAAAAATTTAGGAACATACAATGGTTTCTTTGGTTTAACAAGCACACTGATAGAAAAAGTTACTGTTATTGACAAGCATACTGTATCCGTAAAGTTATCAAACCCATATTATGGAGCTCTTACAGATTTTACACTTCCTTTGCCAATGGGAATTATGTCACCAAAAGCATTTAATGAAGATGGTTCTCTATCCGACTCAATTAAAAATGCTACAATGGGAACCGGTCCGTATATGTATGATGGTAAGAAAGAAAATGATACTTATACATTTGTGAAAAATCCGAATTATGACCGTAAAAAAGTTGATGTAGAAACTTTTAAGATCAAAGTTATTCCAGATAACGATGCAAAATTACTTGCTCTGAGAAACAATGAAATAGATATGATTCTCGGCACTAACAACCTAAGCTATGATTCTTATAACACTTTGCAGAAAGATAAGAATTTTACAGGAAAAACATCAGAAACAGTTATACAGACCAGATATGTTGGAATCAATTCGGACATCGCTCCATTTAATGATATTTCAGTTAGAAAAGCTATAAATCATGCCATAAATACCGAGTCCATAAGAAAAAATATTTTAGGCGATGTAGAAAAAGAAGCAACTTCTATATTAGATAAAAATTTGCCATATTGTAATGTTGACACCGAATCATACTCTTATTCTGAACAAAAGGCAAAAGAATTACTTGAAAAAGCAGGTTGGAAAGATCAAGATGGCGATGGCATTCGTGAAAAAGACGGTGTTAAACTTTCTGTTAATATTTCTTGTGCCAGTGAACAAGCTATGCTAAAAGATATTTCTGAAGCCATTGCAACAGATCTAAAGAAAGTAGGATTTGAAACGAAAACTTCCAGTTCTGAAACAATGAATCATTTTAAAAATGTTTCTGAAGGAAAATATCAAATGGCGATTGGAATAACATATAATATTCCTATGGATCCTTACAGACTGGTTGCAGCATTTTCCAAAAATCCTGTCATGGATAATATGACATCAAAAGCATTAACCAGCATGAAAAATTCAGATGAAGCAATTAGAAGTTTAAACGCAATGACTGATGAAAAAGAAATACAAAAAGTATACAATAGTATTATAACTGCACTACATGACGATGCTGTATTGATTCCTATTTCAAGAACAGTAGGAATGACTACTTTAAACTCCAGCAAAATAGCTGATTATACATTCAGTTTTGAACCGGATTATTTAGATGTATCAAACATAAAAACAAAATAAATTAAACTTGCTTAACGCTTGCTACAAATCATTCTTTTGTAGCAAGCACAGTAAGTGTGTACCCACTTACGAAAAATCGATGAAGCAGCCCCTCGTGGAGTTGCTTCTTTTTTTATCAATTTTAGCTTGTTAGGGAGTACCCTAAGACCCCAGATTTTATGAAAGGAAGTAACAAATATGGCAAATAGAATTAGAAATATACAACTTAAAATCAACTTGACGGAAAAAGAAAAGGCACTCTTTGAAAAGAAAATGAAGATGGCAAAGTGCAAGACCATGAACCATTTTTTAAGAAAAGTAGTATCTGAAACAGATATTTATGTTGTTGATTTACAGCCCTTTAGAGAAATTCAGGGACTACTTTTTCGATACGCAAGTAGCGTAAATCAAATTGCTAAACGAGTTAATTCAACAGGAATTGTCTATAGAGATGACATTAAAGATATGCAGTCCCAAATTGAACATCTATCAAAAGAAATATGGCAAATACATTCCCTACTGCTCAATAAAACTACAAACAAAGGAGATGACATATAAGTGGCAATCACAAAAATACATCCTATAAAATCTACACTTAATCTTGCTATTGATTATATTACCAACGAAGAAAAAACCGATGAAAAGATTTTGGTAAGCACTCACAACTGCTTTGCTTCTACTGCTCATACATCTTTTTTAAAGACAAGAGAAGATAACAAAGTGAGTGGTTCTGTACTTGCAAGACACCTTATTCAATCTTTTCTACCCGGTGAAGTAACGCCCGAAATGGCACATCAAATCGGTCTTGAACTGTGTAAAAAGATATTAAAGGACGAATACGAATTTGTACTATCTACTCACATAGATAAAGGGCATATCCACAATCACATCATATTCAATAATGTAAATATGGTTACAGGCAAATGCTACCAGTCCAACAAGAGAAACTATCATCAAATTAGGTATCAAAGCGATAAACTATGCAAAGAAAATAATCTATCTGTTATTGATGAGTTCTACGAAACTTATAGGAAGAAATACAAGACTAATGGTAAGTCTTGGTATGAAAATGACCAATTTAAGAAAGGTACTTCTTGGAAAAGTAAGCTTCAATTTGATATAGATAGAGCTATTAAACAATCCAAAGATTGGGATGATTTTATAAAGAGAATGGCTGCCCTTAATTATGAGATCAAATATGGAAAACACATTGCATTTAAGCACAAGGACAAAGAAAGATTTACAAGAGCTAAGACTATCGGAGAAGATTATACTGAGGATAGATTAAAAGAGCGTATCTTAGATAATGCTAATCAAAGAACCTATGCTGTTAAAAAACGTATCGGAAATATTATAGATATTGCAAATAATGAAAAGATAAAATCAAGCAGAGGCTACGAGTATTGGGCTACAAAACATAATTTAAAAACTGCAGCCAATACTGTTCTTTTGATGCGTGAAAAAGGATTTAAGTCTATCTCCCAGCTTGATGAATACATTAAAGAGAGTGCATTAAAAAGACAAGATTTACAGGATCAAATCAAAGTTATTGATAACAAAATTTCAACTCTATCAAATACTATGGAGCAAGTTCATACTGTTACGAAGTATCGTCAAATTTATCTAGCTTATAAGAAAGATACGACTGATAAAGCATTTTATGATGAATATAAATCACAGATTATCTTGTATCAGAACGCCCTTGCAGAACTCAAAAAATCCTACACAAAGCTCCCTAATTCTAAGGATATTTTAAAAGAGCTTGATTCACTGCACGAAAAAAAGAATACCCTAATGCAAGAGTATTCTTCTGCAAAATCCGATATGAAAGAATTGTATCAAATCAGAAAAAATTATGAGAAATATATGGGTAAGGAGATGGAGAGGTAAACATCTCCTTTTATAATAAATGTTCTTCCTCTTTAGTAAACTTTCCTTTCTTTCTTTCGTTCCTTTATTTTTAAACGACCTCTGTAGCTTGTTCTAGTTGCATATCCAAATTTTATTAACGCTTCACCTATCTGTTCCTTATAGACATTATCTAATGAAGGATTCTTGTTATTCCACACATCTGCTAACTCTGCAATATCATCTATACTTGAGAAAACTTTTACTAATTCATCTTTATTAGCTTTGTTTTCTATCTTGATTATAGCAATCTCAATTTTTGAATTAACAGAAACATTAGGATTAGAAAGAGTTAGTCGAACAAATTCAGGATTAAGATTTTCTACTTTTATTGCTCTAAACTTACTATTTATATCCAAATATTCGATAAATTTATCCTTGAGTTTGAAGACTTTAAAATTTTTACATATATAGTTTATATTTATATCCGATAAGCCTTGATCTATCACATATTCAATTACAGACAATTTATCAAAATCTATCTTCTCAATCAATACATCATCGATTATCTCGTTCACTAATTTTTTTGCATTTTCTTCAGAAAGATTGCTGTTAATCAGTTTATATATTAACTCTGGAGTAATTGTTAAACCTAAAATCATTGTAATAGCTTCATCTTGTTGCTCATCTGACTTTGTGTTAACAAGCATTACTGTCTCATCATAAAACTTATTATTTAATAAAGCATTTAGATTTTCATTAGTTATTGAAACTAAATCTTTGTTGATGAGTTTAATAACTTTTTCTCTATTAATATTCTCATCAATCTTAGTAATTGGCTTATTTGCACACTGCAAGGCATACTCAAAAACCTTATCACTGACAATAGAACTATTTATAAAGGTATTGCTAATTGCTATATTCCCCTCTAAAATTCCTTTAAAATTATCATCATTAATATTTTTATCAACGTATTCGACAAACTCTTCATCATACTCATCAATAGAACACCAGTAATTGTTAATGTTATTTATATTAAACAAAATCTTGTTTTTGGCAATCAATGTACCTATTAGATAAAGATTCTCTTTCAATTCTTCTATCTTACTAATATCCGATATAACTACTTCATTTCGTTTAATATATTTCAGCTTGTACTCATCAGATAAATTGGAGTTTATTATTTTAATTATTATATCTTCATTGTTTCTATATGGTTCATTCATCGTGTTTTCATCTATATATTGTCCGATAAACTCAATAAAATTACTTTCTAAATATTCTTTTGTAGAAGCAAGTGAATTAGATGTGAAAATATCACTTAAAAGATTTCCGTAATCACTTTTTCTACATAAAATATTTTCAGTAATATATCTTATATTTTTAACAGTTAGCCTGTAAGCTTGAATCCTCTCGATCTCTTTAATTCTTTCGGCGCTTGCTTCCGACTCAGTTATATCGTGGAATTTTATTTCGGTTAAAGAGATATTTTTAATAAATCTATTAAATTCCCTATCGCTAATTAAGGATATAACATTCTCATTTCGTTCTATATATGCACTAAACAATTTTAAACCATCTATATTTGTATAAGTGTGTGTGTAAATCGAGATAAGCAAATTGCTAAAAGTAACAAAGCTTTTATTCATACTTTCTTCCATTACTTCTAAAAGTCTTTGTTCATTATTATTTATAACTATGCTAGTAAATTTTTTAATTATTTCATATTCGTACACATCTAAAATAGGTATTAGCAAGTCATAATTGTCGTTTTCGCTTGCAGAAGTAATTGTTGCAATCAATTCATCCTCACTACTTGACAGTATACAAGCCTCCAAAAGCTTTTTATTAAGAATATTAAATCTATGAAAATCTTCTGCATCTAACCTATTTTTCACTTCCATCGGATTCTCTAAATCAAGAAAAACATCTTGTGCTTTAGACTCTAGTAAATTTTTAATAAAAATCGTGTCATTTTTCCCCAAACTCCCTTGATAGAAACAACCCTTGTAATGCCAATATGTTTCATCAATCAGTCCTTGCATAATTAAAAAACGAATCAATGGGAAATAGTGATTTTGTGTAATTGCTTCTTCTGTTTCTGCAAATACTTTATTTACCTCACTTGCTTTCAATATTTTCAACAAGTCCTTTACGGAGTATAGACTAAGTTCCCTCTTCTTTTTTTCGATAGTCTTCTTTTCCTTTAATAACTCATCAATGCGAGATTGACGATTTTCTGGCAAATGCTCTACTAAGTCTTTTCTTTCCTGTGTCGTTAAAATAAACTTGTCAACAAATGTCTCATAATTAAAATCGTCCCAATTAGAATTACTTGCAGAATATAAATAATTTATTCTAAATGAGCTATTTGGATTTAATGACTTTTCCTTAAGAAATTCTGCCCATGAAGTATTGTTATCATATTCATACCTACGAATATTAGGAGAAATAAGTGCTGCCATCGCTTCAAATTTGCTATTTTCGTCACGACTATTCAGAAAAGCTAACTCGTCAGAAACCTCTTCCAATCTCTCTTTTAATGCATTACGAGCCTCCGTCTTGTAATATTCCGAATTTTTAAAAACACTATGAATATATCCCTTATCCTCTTGTAATAAATCAAATTCTCTAGGGAAAATATTCTTTAACACAATCAATGCCAGAAGCTTGTTCGCATCTAACTTAAGTTCGTGAATTGCTATAATATTTTCATAAACAAGATATTCATTTACAATATTTTTCAATAAACGCATATCGTCAATATAAAGTGATATTTTGGCTATAACTTTTTTATCAGGCACATTAGTTGCCGTTTTAACTGCTTCGTTTAATTTATTTTCTGAGTTCTTTGAATCAATAACTGGAACAACAGGAACAATAAAATCAAAAAATTTTGTTCTATTTTTCGACAAAAACAATCCATCACGCAACATATATACAAATCTTATCTTTTTCTTTATCTTACGATCTTGCGTTGATAAAAATGAGTTTAATAAAAAGTTTAATTCCCTTAACTTTGTAAATATCTCAATATTATCATAGCGGTCTAAATCTTCAAACACTACAATCTCTGTACCTGAGCAATCCAAAAGATATACAATTTCTTTCATATCTCTTTCTAAAATCGTTTCGTCTCCATGCGTTAAATCATTTAATTTTGCTTCTGCACCTTTCACATTTATCTTAGATAAATGCAAACGATTAGACTCGAAAAATTTATAAGCCCAATACAGAGAAGGGTATAAAAATAAAATTGTTGAAATTATTGCTATTTTCCCTATCCCAATTGAGTATGAATTTAGAAAAGGTGAAATGACATCTTTTGTTGTCCAAATTCCAATCGATAATAAAAAAGATATTATTGGCAATATATTTTTCCATATCGATTTTACATCTTTATTTTTCTTGAATCCGTACTTGCTTAGAGGAATATTTTTGCTTTTAACTTGCGATAATATCTGATTTATAATCTGTCGTTCAATTCTATTGTTCTCATTTTTCTCGGTATTAGAATTGAGAGTATTGGTTATTTCATCATAATTATCTTTTATGTTATTCTCGAACTTAGGCTCTCCATTTTGCTCTTTATTATCTACAGAATAATCATCTTCATATTTCCCAAGAGATACCGTAATTATGTTTTTTAAATCTCGCTCTTTTTCATAAGTTTTCCATACTGTACTCTTCCCCGCACCATAAATACCAGTAATAGCAATATTTTTTATATCATTATTAGCAAATGCAAAATCAAGAGCTTCTGTATATATTTTTTTGTTTTCATTTAACTTTTCAGGAGTTAATGAATAAAATTTATTATTTTCTTTATCCATTCCTAAATCCTTTCAATCCAAGTATCTACAGCTTCTTCAAATTCTGCCATTCTATTTTCTTGATTAAAGAATGGGAAGCCTATGATTTTATAACCATCGGCAAATAAACTGCTGGTATTATGCTCATCTTCTATTTGTAACGAGAACTGTTCTTTCCAAGCATCTTCTTCCAATAAATGGCTACCTTTTGGTTCAACATATCCCTGATAAGTTAAACTTCCTTCCATCTCTTTCTTTCTAACAAAAAGTAAAAAGTCAGGTTCAAACCTTTCGCCTGCAGCAAAGGAATATATTGCAAGTTCTGGGATTCTTTCATTTCTAACAACATAATACTCTAAGCCCTTCGCCTGTAATTTAGGTTCGATTGTAGACTTAAAATACTTAATAAATAATTTTTCCTCGCTTGTGCCGAAATTATCATTAAATACATACCACTTTTCATTTCTTAAATCTAATTTGTAGTTATCGTTAGTACAATTATTCTGTGAGTCGCCCTTTCCACCATTCGCATCAATCTTTTCAATAAATATTTTCTTGTCTTTAAGCACATCTTTTAACATTTTAGGGATAAATTCCTTTGTGCCTACATATTCTGGTTTTAAGGACATAATATGAGAAGCTACTTTACTAAATGCATGTTTCACAGCCAAAAATAGATCTCTTCCTCTCAATTCATCATGAGGATAAGTAACCTCGACTTTTGAATTCCCTAAAAAATTATCAGAAGTCAAAAATTCCTTTTTAGATTTTAAAGTCGGGTATTTCATTTTTAAAATATCAAATCTTAATTCTTCAAAACATTCACTTGCTCCAAGCAAAACATTCATATCTATATCTTTAAATTTGATACTTTTTACATTTGTTTTGATAGAATTTGACGATACATTATTACCCCCAATCAAATTTATAATATTACCTCTACCAGACAAGGCTACGTAATGATATGTTTTCGTCTGCATACTTGGTTCTATAGCATTTATTTCATCTCTACTTTTTGGCAATCTCCTATTTGAATACACAAAGCTCTTACGATAAAAATCGCTATCCTTAAATTCATCTTTCAACTTATATTCTAAAGTAATCGGATCAGGTGCTTGTAGCCCTGTTTCAACAAGTGCTTGCTTAAGTTCAGAAATATACTTTGAGTCGTTTTTACTATGGAAATACATCGTCTCTAAAATACGGTTTTTATTAGCAATATCTCCGTCATACTTTCTCTTAAACTTATATTCCTCATCATCTATAACAAATGGACAATATCTTGCTCCTCGCCCAATAAGTTGTGCTTCTTTAATAGTGTACGAACCTATTTTTCCCGCTTTTCCACTCGATTGTCTAGTATCATATAAACGAACAATATCAAATAAATTTAAAACATCCCATCCTTCATTCAACATATCTACTGCAAAAATCACTCTTATCGGATTATCCAAATCCTCCAATGAGTTTACCAATAATTGTTTTTCTTTATTGTTATCAGAAGCTCCATTCATAATAATTGATGTTTCCTCTGTAAAAGAACTCTTTATAGAATGTTCTAAAATTTCTAATGTATCGTCTTTCTCCTTAAAATACAAAATAGCTTCTGTAAGTTCGCTTATTCCAACCAATTCAAGATTGGCTAGTTCGTATGTTGTAAGTTCTTTGACTTTCGCAAAAAACTCAGCATAGAATTTTTCTGACTCTGCTATTTTCTGTGATTTCAACATAATAACCGGCTTAATATTTAATTTCAAATCAGCAAATAGAAAACGCCTGTATTCGCTCATAACAAGAGCCATTAGACTTCTTGTCCATAAATCCGTATCTGTTGCAAAATTTTGAAAATCTTTAGTATATCCACTTTCTCTAAATGAAATTAAAGGATAATTAAAGACAATCTTATCTTTGTATTTAGCAACAACATTTGTGTCTTTTAAATCGCAAGTTGCTGTAAATTCAAGCATCATACTATCTCTATTTCTATATAGAGCGTTTGTAACCGAATATTCCCAGCTTTTGGCTGCTTCAGCCTCATCTTTTGTTGGTTTTTTAGTAAGTGAATTGATATGATGACTTTCATCAGAGATGAAGACCACCTTATTGTTTTCAAAATCATCATAGGTTATAGAGTTCTCCTTTGCTTCAAACAAATCCATATGAAGTTTTTGCGTGGTCGTAAAAATGATCTCAATGTCTTCTATATTTCCACCACTAAAATTATTAACGCTTTTAATCTTTATTTTATTTCCCAAGTATTCAAGTGTTTCACCAAATAAATACTTGTTAGATAAAGGATTTGTGAAATTCTCAATTGTCTTTTCCAATACATTCGTTTGGTTGACAAAGAAAAAAATTTTTCTATATCCCTTTGTATACAGATAGAGTATAAGTCCTGCCATAATAACAGTCTTACCGCTACCTGTTGCCATATGAAACAGATTGTGAATCTGTTTGTTCTTGGCTTTATTAAAATTGATAATAAAATTTCTAAATGCTTCTTCCTGATATTCTCTTAATACTATTTTTGGAGATAAACCCTTTGAAATAATTTCAGGTATTTCAATAGGATCTGCAAATGTTTTATAGGCAGAAATTTCTTCATGCAAAAACAATCTATCCATGTCTATACCTCCTCATAGAATGACTTTGTAAATCTCTTATCTTCCTCAGTAACATTAAAAGTTTGATCATCCATATCTGAATAATTCACATAGAGTTTATTCTTATCCACTAAGCTGATAAGAGATTTTTTCTTTTCTTCAAATGATAAATTTTCAAATTCTGCATCTGCTTTATTCAATTCTTCTCTTGTAATATATGGAACAATACGCTCATCTGAAAAAATAGCATTTTTGACTTCCAAAATACTATCTTCCGTTGTGGATTTAATAATGTATATGAGTGTGTTTGCATTTTCCAGAAGCTCACAGTATACGAAATAGCCACCGCCATTCCAATTCACAGATTTTGAAATGCCACCTTGTTCACCTTCAATTACTTTTTTCATTCTCTCAACAGTCATATCTTGAATGTAATCCATCTGTTCTATGCCAATGTATCTACGTCCAGTTTTATGAGCAACCGCACAGGTCGTCCCGCTTCCTAAGTGATAATCTAAAATTAAATCACCTCTATTTGATGCCATCTCAATAATTCGGCGTATTAGTTTTTCAGGTTTTTTGCCACCTTTTAGAGTTACACCGCCTTCATTAGCAATCCCCTCATAAGGTGTATCAATCCATATATTCGAAACTTGCATTGATGGAACAATTTTTCCATCAACTTCATGTAGCTTTTTTGAATAAAATGCAATTTCTTGTCCTTTATGTATATAAACTGTATATTGTCCATCACGCTTAACAGTAAATATTTTTTCAGGTTCTTCTCTTGACTTATTTCTTATATCTACAACTATTTGACCTGCATTATTCCCAATAGCAGTATAGCGAAAAACAGAATCCGCATTATTTAATGCATATTCAGATATAAGCTCATTTACGACCACTTTACCAAGTGCATCTCGAATTGATTTTGCATTATCATAGCCACGTTCCTCAGCTAAAACATCGACTATATTTCTTATTATCCACTTTTCAGCTGGATCATTCTTATTCACTACAACCGACTTATAATTTGTATCATATCCACTTTCAACATATTGAATATTATATTTCCAATTTCTCTTATTTTTAGCAAACGCAAGAATATATTCTGCCGTTTCAAAAACTCCTGGATTTACGGAAGCAAAACCAGATGGTGATTTTGTTTTAACAGTAATCTTGTTAATAAAATTTTCTACTCCAAATATGTCTTTCAGCAAACAATGAAGCTCACCAACACCATCATCGCTTATTTGAACAAATAAAGCTCCATCATCAGAAAGTAATCGTTTTGCTATTTCAAGTCTGTTCTTCATGAATACAAGCCAAGAAGATAGTTTAAAATTAGAATTATAGGCAAAGGTGTCTTCATCTTTTTTTACACTAAAGTAATATGGTGGATCAATATAAATACACTTTACCTGCCCTTCATATTTTTTAAGTAGGCTTGACAAAACAATCAAATTATTCCCTTTAACAATCAAGTTATCATTCTCATCAAAAGCAATATTTTCTTCTATTCCATCTTTTGTGTATCTTTTTGCATTAGTAAATACTTTGGGAGCAAGCATTTTTGTTATTTCATCACTTGCAATGGTCTCATTATAGAAAATCTCTTTTCGTTTTTGGTCATCTTTATCTTGTCCACCTTCAAGCACACAATCTTTATACGGAAAGTCTAAAACTACATCATTCGACTTTGAAATAAAATCTCCATTGTGCGTTAAGCCAATTTTATTTGTATATCTCGTATATGAGTCTGGCAAGAATTCTTTAGACTCAATAAACCAAGCAAACTTCTGCTTGTCAAAAACAAGTGTGCCGTTTACATTCTCAAAAAATCTTTCTTTAATTTGTTCGTTTGAAAGTAGCAATGTTAAAAGTTCGTTATTCATTGTCATAACATCACTATATACGATGGCTTTCAAAAGCTTATTATCTTCCGAAACATATTTTTCTCTTGTTTTTAAAACATCCTCTACTATTTCAAAAATGTTCTTGTCCATTTATTTATCCTCCTCAGCATTTTTATCAATACAAATCAAATCTCCTACATCTGTACCTAGTTCTTCACAAATTTTCCATATTACAGACAATGAGACTGCTTCTCCTCTAACCATCTTAGATATTGTTGTTGGAGATATTCCTGTTCTATCAATCAAATCTTTTTTCTTCATGTTCTTATCTATCAAAACTTTCCAAAGTCCATTGTAGTTAAATTTCATTATTATTCCTCCAAATTCCAATTTATTGGATTTTTTATACATATATTATAACATAAATCACATCTTTTGGCTATTACTCAAAAAAATAATCGGTGCAGTCCGAAGACTACACCGACATATCTTATCTTTCAGTTTCCTTTGAATATTCTTTCTTCTCCATTGGTTTTGCTTTTTCTTCAGCCTTATATTTCTTAATCGCTCCAAGCACAGATTCTTTCTTTTCTTCTTTGTTCTTCATCTGTTCCTTTGCTTTTAAAAGCTTAGATGATAGGATTCTAACGTTAGTATGTTCCTTACCATTATCATCAACAGAAGTTCTAACCTGTCCAAAGAGTTTTACAAAGTCACCTTGCTTAAAATCCTTTGGAATATCACCCTTATCTCCATAAGCTGAACAATTGGTATAAGTCTTATTTCCCTCATCATTTTTTGACACAACTGAAAAATTAACTACTTTAAAGGCTTCTCCATTTTTATTTTCTCTTTCAATGGTTTCGACCTCACCTACGATATTCCCAACAATATTCACTAGATCATTGTCTTCTTTTTCAATTGTTGCACTGTCTTTAATCTGTCCATTTTCTCTAAGTTCATCAATCAAGTAATCAAACTCATCATTAAGTAAACTCATACTGTCATTATCCATATACTCTTGGTATAACTTTTCCAAGGCATCTTTATCATTGATTCCTTTTTCAAAACTAATTAGTGCCTTTGCAAAATCTTCGTGATTTTCGTTTGCCATTTGTTCTAGTGTATTTCTCATTTCTTTGTAGTTCATAATATACCTCCATTTTTCTACTAAAAATGAAAAGGAGCTTGTAATAAGCTCCTTAGCGTTCATCGTGTTCTTTTGATTTATTTTCTCGTGTTTCTGCTTGTTTTTCTTGTGACTGATATGACTTAATTTGCCCTAAAATAGATGGTTTTTCAGATACCTTTTCTTTGCTTTCTGCTCTTGCATTAAGATTATCCTCTACATCATAAGTAGTTTCAAAATAGTCACTATCTCTAAAGTCATTATCGTATCTATCTGGCACACCATCATTGTCCAAATCTTTTGCAAGTGGATCATAGATATTACCATCGTCATCTCTTTCAAGATCTAATGCTTTTTTAAGGTCATTATCATCAATAGATACAAACTCTCCAAAGTCTCCATATTCCATTTCTTGTTTTAGAAATTCCAATGCCTTTTCTTTACTACCAAGGTCTTTGAGATAATCAATCTTTGTAATTGGTTCTCCATTGATATATTGAGTAGCTGAAAAGTCTTCTAAGCTAATTTCATATTGAATTTCATGCTTTTCATCTGGTGTAGTCGTATAAGCAATTCCGATATGAGCAAGGTCAGGAAATAGATTATTAAAGTTTTCGTAGGTATAACTATCATCTTCATATTCCCTTTTGCAAAAATCTACAATAGCCCTTTTTACATCTTCAAATAATGGATTAGGATTTTCTTTTTCTTCTACTTCTCCCATATCAAGTAGCTTGTTTAATTCTGCAAGTCTTAATACTTTTGTCTTTAGCTCATCTGCTTTTTCAAAAGGCTTTTTCAATTCCTCTTTGGCATTTTCCAGTTGTTCCTTTGTGCTAACAAGTTTTTCTTCAAGACGATTTAACTTTTCTGGCATTTTATCAATAGCATTATCTAGCCTTGTAATATTACCATCTGCACTTGTACCAAGCTCTCCCGAATGCTTTGCAACACCATTTAAGCTAAAGTTATGCTCATTGGTAAAGAAATTGTAGCTGACTTCTAAATCCATATTTCGGTACTGTCCTATAACCTTACTTTCATTAATTTTTACGTTTTTAATAGCTTCTAAGAGCTTTTCTCCAGCTATCTTTTTATCTCGAATTATCTCGCCATTAATCGTGATAGAAGTGAATTTATTTTCACCACTTCCTTGGGGTTCAACATTTTCAATATCTTTTTTCACTGCTTCAATTAGCTTTTCAGTCCTTGCTATTTCTTCAGGATATTTCTTTGCAACCTTATCCTCTAATCTATAACGGTTGGACTTGTAGTTTGCCTCAAGCATTTTAAGTTTCGTAACTTCATTATCCAAATCCATCTTTTCTTTTATCTTTGGATCACCTGTAGCAAGTGCTTTAATTTCCGCATAGTTAAGGGAGCTTTCGTCTACATCTTCTGCCACACGAACAGGAGTCTTTGAAGTCATAATCTGTGAAATAAATTTCTGCTTATTCTCTATCGTCTGGTCGAGTAGGTCGGGGATATTACTATCCCTTTCCCCTCTAAGAACCGTGCATGAGAGTTTCCCCTCACACGGCTCAAGTTTTTATAAGCCCTAATTAAAGAGCCAGCGTATTTTCTTTATCATTTATATGCAATTTTCTATGACACCAAGGGTGTACTAATGTTTTAAGGGTAATATTGTTTTGAGTTGTTTGATGTACTCTAAAGTCTGTATCCAGAGTTATTTTCTCTCCACAAACAGGGCATACTCCGTTTTGAGTTTTATACAGTCTATTTATAACTGTACGCCCTTTAAGTTCGTTTCGTATTTTTAACTCTTCTCTTTCTTCAAAGTATATTTGCCAATTTTCATCAAATGGATTTGCTTCAGCTTGTATCTTGGTAAATCTCTTAATATCAGTATCTGTAGCATATTTAAGACGAAGATAGTATTTCTCGCCATTTTCCATTCTGTCTCCAGTTGCTACACTGAAAGTCCAAGTTCTATTTCCAATCGTATGGAAATACTTTTTAGCTATCCATTTTCTACCTTTCTTAGGATGTCTACGAACACACCAGTTCCACAGGCATTTATATATTTCATAATCAAGTTTTTCAAACGCTTTTGATGAAACATTATATTTCTGATAGTTTATCCAACCTATAATAATTGGATTTAATTTTCTAATCAGAATTTCTTGTTTCATTGACGGATTATCCTTTATGATTTGTCTTATTTTATCAACAATAGCCTTGAAGTTCTTTTCGGATGGTTTTGTTAGTAACTTATCTTTATACATCCTAATATTAACTCCAAGAAAGTCGAAACCGTCATTTATGTGCGTTATGAGTGTCTTTTCCTCAGACAGTTCTAACCCTCTTTCTTTTAAAAATTTTACAATGATTGGCTTAACACCATTTTCAAGCAATTCCGCACTTTCTCCTGTAACGATAAAATCATCTGCATATCTGACAAAATTAACTTTTGGGAAATATGCTTTCTTATTTATTGTTCTTTTATGATATTTTTCTTTGATTGCTTTTTCTAACCCATCCAATACCATATTAGATATTACAGGTGATATTGGTGAACCTTGTGGGCTTCCAGTTTCTGTAGGAAATAATCTTTGCTTTTCTATATATCCGCATTCAAGCCAAAGTTTCAATAACGACTTGTTCATTGGAATATTATTCATTATCCATTCGTGGCTAATATTATCAAAGCAACCTTTTATATCTCCTTCAAGCACCCATTTTGCAGATTTCTTTTTATTTAGAGATGTAAAGCATTGCTCAATAGCATCTTGCGTACACCTTTTCGCTCTAAATCCATAAGAGTTAAAATCAGCTGTTGTTTCTGCAATCGGTTCAAGTGCAAATTTATATAGTGTTTGCATTGCTCTGTCTGTCATTGTAGGAATGCTAAGAGGTCTTTTCTTACCATTTTTCTTTGGTATATACACTCTTTTAAGAGGTTTAGGTTTATATCCTCTTAAGTTTAACTTTCCTATTGCATTATACTTTGCCTGTGGTGTTAGCCATAGTTCGCCGTCAACACCACTTGTTTTCTTGCCTTGGTTTTCAGTTACCCTCTTAATAGCCAAGGCTTTTGCATAAAATGAAGTTGTTAGTAAATGCTGTAAAGATTTTACCTTTCTGTATTTACTCATTTTCCACGCTTTCACAATACGCATTTGTAGTTTTTTAACATAGCTTTCTGCTACTGAAAAATCTATACTTTCCCAGTCTTTAGCTCTGTTAGTAGTAGCACACATTTTACTGTTCATTTGCTTTCTCCTTTCAAAAATTCTACAAGTTCTCTTGTGATTAAAAACCAAATGGAAGTCTGCACTCTTTCGAGTTAGGGCAAATTTTGAACCCCTATCCATCTCATTACAAGATGGCATTCGCTTTTTCCATTATCCTTTACCTGCACCATTATCAGCATTTCTTACGATTTGCCTTGCCTTTTGGCAACGGTACAGGCTTACCATGTTCCACTTAATTAACATTGATAACTTAGGCTCTACCTCTCTGCCGGTAGTCTTCTTGTCCGTGTAATCCCACTATGGAAAGGATTATCCGACTACACACCATTTTGGTTCAGGCTTATCAGCAACTTTAGCCTGTTCACCTTAACGACATTTATCAGTAGTTCACATATGTTAGCCATATCATCAAGCCTCGCTCCCTAACCGCCTTGTTGCTGGCAGTTTCGGTATTCCCTCACGGTTCAACCTCAAGTAGGGCTACTTTAATATCGGCTTACCACACCTAAGTGCAGTCGATACTTGGCTCAACTAACGGAATAGTTGGTTTGGTCATTATGCCAAACAGTTAAATTAAGCGACTTCATGTCGCACCCACAAGTAGCTGTCAAATGTATTCTCTGTAACATAACGATAGATACTAACTTCCTTGTTTTCATTACCTTGACGAACAATTCTACCACTTCTCTGTTCAAGGTCAGCAGGTCTCCACGGCACATCCAAATCATGCATTGCAATTAGTTTATTTTGCACATTTGTACCAGCACCCATCTTCTGTGTTGAACCCATTAAAATGCGAATTTCGCCTTTTCTTACCTTTGCAAATAGTTCATCCTTTTGCTTATCAGAATTAGCTTCATGGATAAAGGCAATCTCTTCTTTGGGAATACCAAGTTTTACAAGCTTATCTCTAATATCATCATAAATATTGAAACTGCCATCTCCTTTTGGTGTAGACATATCAGAAAACAGTAGCTGAGTTGATTTATTTTCTTTAGTCTTATCCCAAATAGAAAATACATTTTTTACGCATACATTGACCTTTGAGTTTTCATCATCAGGAAGTAGAGGATTTATTAAACGCTGATCCAATGCAAGTTTCTTACCATCATTAGTAATCTTAAGCATATTATCTTCTTCAGGCTCTACGGACTTATTACGCACCTTATCAGCCCTTTCAGACAAGCTCTTTAGTATTTCTTTTTGCTCTTCACTTGGTTCAGTCTTAATGACCTTAAAATGAGCTTCTGGAACAGGAAGATTGAGCATATCTGCGGTTTGAATATCGGATACTTCCTTAAACATACTCATAAGCTCAGGTAGGTTATAAAACTTTGAAAAACGAGTCTTAACTCGGTAACCTGTTCCCTCTGGAGATAATTCAAAAGCAGATTGTGTTTCTCCAAAGGTTGAAGCCCATGAATCAAAATGCTCTAGTCCATTCTTTTTTAAAGTGTCGTACTGTAAATATCTTTGCATAGTATAAAGCTCTGTCATTGAGTTTGATACTGGAGTGCCTGTCGCAAATACAATTCCTTTTCCACCAGTCATTTCATCCATGTATCGGCATTTCATAAACATATCTGATGACTTAAAAGCTTCAGATTGTCCGATACCTGCAACATTTCTCATTTTTGTATAAAGATATAGGTTCTTATAGTTATGTGCTTCATCAACAATCAGCTTATCTACGCCAAGCTCTTCGAAAGTAATAACATCATCCTTTTTGAAATCATCATTTAACTTTTCAAGCCTTGTTTCTAATTTCTTTCTGGTTTTTTGAAGCTCTTTTACTGTGAAATTTTGATTTCTGTCATGCTTGTACTCTTCTACATAATTGATAATCTCATCAATCTGGTCTTGAATGTGCTTTTGTTGATATTCCTTAGACATTGGAATTTTTTCAAACTGACTATGACCAATAATGACAGCATCGTATTCGCCTGTTGCAATCTTTCCAATAAATCTCTTTCTGTTTTTCGGTTCAAAGTCTTTTTTATCAGCAACCATAATATTTGCTGACGGATATAGCTGCATAAACTCTCTACCAATTTGTCCTGTTAGGTGATTAGGAACTACAAATAAAGACTTAGTACACATTCCTAGTTTCTTTGCTTCCATAGAGCTTGCTACCATTTCAAAGGTTTTGCCAGCTCCTACTACATGGGCAAGTAAGCTGTTGCCACCATATAAAATTCTTGCAATAGCATTTTTTTGATGATTGCGAAGTGTAATATCCGTGCTCATTCCATCAAAGCTTAAGTTAGAACCGTCATACTCACGATTACGAATAGAATTAAATCTCTCGTTATATGCTTTAACAAGTCTTGTTCTTCTATCTACATCATTAAATATCCAGTTCTTAAACTCTTCCTTGATAAGCTCTTGTTTCTGTCCTGCAAGCATGGTTTCTTTTTTATTTAGTACCGAAGTCTTTGAACCATCTGGATTTACTAATTGGTCAAAGACTTTTGTTTCTTTTAGGTTTAGAGCATCTTCAATCAGCTTGTAGGCACTCACTCTACTTGTTCCATAGGTCATTTCAGCAAGGTCATTTCCTCTATCTTTGCTCTTTCCCTCAACATTCCATTCACTGGTTAAATGTGAAAATTTGACTTTAATATCCCATCTTGCATATCCTGGAGTCTTTAATGTTTCAAATATGAATCTTTCAATATCTTTAGGTGGAATCCATGTTGCACCAAGCCTTACATTGATTTCACTGGCTTCAAGTTCTTTTGGCATTACTCTTTGAAGTTCTGCTTTTTGATATTCCAGTCTGCTTAGTTCGTTTACAAGTGTTTTTCTTTCATTTTCACTTTCTTCTGGAAGCATTCGTTCTGCTTGTAGTAACCTATTGATATAACTATCTACAATTTCAATCTTTTCTCTAATGTTGCCACTTAAATACTCATCTTTTGTTACATAGGCATACTTGAAAGAATTGCTTTCATCACTGCAAGCAAATGGCAAATCTCCATCTTCCAAGTCAAAAGAAATCTTCTGATTAAAACCAACATTCTCTTCCCTAATATTTAGAAAGATTTCTCCTCTAAGTTCTTCTATAAGAGTGTTTCTATCCTTATCCGTAAGATTTGTTATGTAATCAAAATCTACATAACCTTTTTGTGAAATAGATAGTACCAATGCTTCAAGTGAATTATCTACATGGTCAATAACTTTCGCTTTTGTGATAGTTCGTTTAGAAAAAATATCGCCTTTTGCCTTGAAGTTTTCTTCTTCATCAAGTATCTCGATAGAAGATACCAGTGGGAAGTTACTATCCTCTCTTAAAGCTCTGGTGTTACTTAAATTATTAACAAAACCATGTTTCTTAGAAAAGTTATCATAAACAGCGTTTAATTTATCCTGAGATTCTTTGATTTCAGCTTCACTAAAGTCTTCTTTTTGCTTGTATATCACATCCTTTAGTGCGTCATTTAATTCGAGATAATTCTTAATCTTTTCCTTGTTTTTTTCTGATACTTCTCTCTTAATGAAAAGTGAATTTTCTCTGTAATATACCTCATCATCAATCAAGGTATAAGAGAAGTTTTTTACATCATCGGTTGCAGGTATTGAGGTTACTTCATCATCTAGTAGCTCTATCTCTTCATATTTCGCATCTTTTGATATTCTTTCACCTGCTATTTCAATACGGTCTTTAAGAGACTCCATATTATTCTCTTGTCCTAAAAAGGCTATCGGCTCACAAGTTAAAGTCTTTCCAAATCTACCACTAACTTCACGCATAGAACCTAATACTTGTTCAGGATGGTCTACAAAGTATTTATTGTAAGTTAAGCCATTTTCATCTTCTGCTAAATGAACCCAGTCATCGTCACGCTCAAGTACACTATCTCTTTTCTTCAAGAAAATAATATCGCTTGTCACCTCAGTTCCGGCAACACCCTTAAAGGTATCGTTAGGAAGTCTTATTGCACCTAAAAACTCTGCTCTTGCATTTATATATTTACGGATACTTTCGTCTTTCTTGTCCATTGTTCCAGATGATGTGATGAAGGCTATAACACCACCATTTCTCACCTTATCAATGGATTTAGCAAAGAAATAATCGTGAATAAGAAAGTTATTACGATTGTAGTCTCTGTCATTTACCTTAAATTCTCCGAAAGGTACATTTCCGATTGCTACATCAAAGAAATTATTTGAAAAACTGGTCTCTTCAAAGCCTTTCACTTGCACATCACTTTCAGGATAAAGAAGTTTTGCAATTCTACCACTAACAGAATCAAGCTCAACTCCATAAAACTTTGACTTGCTCATTTCATCTGGAAGATTACCGATAAAATTACCTACGCCCATCGATGGTTCTAAGATATTTCCATTCTTAAATCCCATTTCTGAAAGCGTACTATATACTCCGTCTATTACAACTTTCGGTGTATAAAAGGCTGTTAAGGTAGATTCTCTTGCAGTTTCATATTCAAAAGGTGTTAGATTTTCTTTTAAGAAAGCTCTTGCTTCTTTCCACTGTCCTTCTTTACTTTCATCAAAGACATCAGCAAGTCCACCCCAACCTACATATTTTGCTAAAACTTCCTGAGCTGTAATATCAAGCTCTCGTTCTCCGCTCTCCACTCTGTTAAGCATAGAGATTGCTTCAAGATTATTGTTTAACCTTTCACTTGGAGCAAGTTTATCAGGGAGAATATCTTCTTTAATTCTAAAGTTTGATACTTTCTCTTGTTTCTTTTCCTCAAGTCCAAAAAGTCTTTCTAAATCACTTTCTAATCTATACGGAATAACTTCTGAACCCGTAATCATTCCTCCAAGATATTCCACATTATCCTTTATGGTTACTGTCTTTAGACCCTTTCCCATGTCATCAAATCTTGTAATGGTAAAGTCCTTATTCTTATATTGAACTTCATCTCCAACCATAAGTTTTGGTCTATCAAAAGAGATTTTTTCTAAAAGCTCCTTATCATCAGCAAAACTCACAATCGGCATCATAAAGTTACCTTTTCTAAGTGGTGCAAGTCTTAAATCATTCTTTTTTAGAATCTCATTAAAGCTCACTTCATCATCAATCTTATATGCCTCATAATCCATGTAGACCGTTTTCCCAACAGATAAGTCTAATGATTTTTCTTTATCTTCTTCTGGATTAAGGTAATCAAAAAGTGTCTCTTGTTTTGCTTCAACTTGACTGGCTTCTACAACATAATCAGCAATCTTATATGCTTCATATTTTCCACTATCAATTAAACTATCAACCTTTGTGCTTTCCTTAAAATCTACTCCTCGATTAAGTGAATATTCCAATCCATCAACTTCTACTTTTCTTCCAGTCTCTTCAAGGCTGATGGCAAAGCTGTCTTTTTTACTTGCAATGATAAATTCGTTACCCACCTTAATTGCCACTTTTTCATTTTGATTGTTATATGAATATTCTTTAAGGCTATCAACAAACTCGCTCATCGTAACAAAGTCGATATTGTCCTTAAATTCTTCAATTTGACTTATGCTTACATCGTCATTTATTAGATAACCTTTTAGTACATTGAATTTTGCAAGTTTAATATCTAGGTCTTTTAGATACTTTATCTTTTCTGATGTAACACCGTTTGTATCTTTGTTCCAGTCATCAATCAGCCATTTTAACTGTTCCATCTTCCAAACAGGAAGCTTTGGATCTGCAATTTCTGTAATCTCATTTCCATAAAAGTCATATTCTTTAATGGCACTCATAATCTCTTCTAACTGTTCAGAATTAAAATCGCTTAGCTTAATATTTGTGCCTTGAAGTGCTTCTTCTAATTTGCTTGTGGTAAGTCTACTGATTGCAATATCTCTTGATACCTCGTACTCTTCCATTATAGCTCCGACTTCTTCGGCAAAATTATGACTTAATTTTTCTTCAAATTCCTCTATAACTTCGTTGTTAATTTCTTTATGAATTACATCATCTTCAAAGCTAAGTTCACCATTAAAAACCATCTGAAGCTCTTGTTCATCCATCTGTTTTTTAAGTTCTGTGTATTTAAGTTCTCTAAAAGTTTTTGGAAAATCCTCTAAAATTAGTCTTTGAGCATTTAGTTCTTTAAGCTCATTTATATTAAAATATCCCCATTCAGGCTCTATTCCTAAAACAAGCCCAAAAGCATCGCCACTTTCTCTATCATACTCTGTCATATACCAAGTCCAATTACTTCTAAAAGGAATGATATATGCTGCATGAACTTCTTTTTCGGCAAGGTTTATTTTTTCCTGTTCATAAAGTTCAGGAACACGCTCAAGCATTTCATCAGTCATTAGGTTATATGGATCTTCCTTAGAATAGAAAAAGGAAGCATTTTCTGCTTCCTCATTCATATCTTCTATGCTGTTTTCTATGCTTCTACTATTTCCTTTATCACCATCTCTTTTAGGGCTGAAATCATCGCCTTGTACTCTGGATGATTCTCGTCCGTTATCTTCCAAGCTTCCATCATCTTCGGTTTTTCCTCTCTCATAAAATGGATTACTCTTTTCTGTACTTCCATTAGATGCGTTAGTAATTTCTTCTCCTTGTAAAGGTCGATTAGCATCTGATAGTGTTTCTCCTCGCTCGTTTCTGTAAGAAAGTCCAGTCTCATCACTGCGTAAGTCGGATTTGGAAATTCCTTCATGAAGCTCTTCTCGTTTTCCAGATTGTTCAAGGTCTTCTCCTTGATTTTTGAAATTATCTCGTCCGTATTCTCCATTTCCAAGAATTCGGTTTCTTGTGTCATCATCTCTTTGGTCATTTGATCGAATAACATTTTTTATCCCTCCTAAACTATTTTTTTCGTTATCTATATTATAATCGGCGCTAATACCCTTTGTCAGGTCTTGATTGACAGATAAATTTCTTGTTCTTATCATGGTATTTTCAATAATATTGTCGCAAGCCTTTGAAATACAAGCCCCTACGCTCATAAGAGAAATACTATCTAAGGTTCTAAAATTTTCTTTTAGGTTATCCATTCCTATCGGATAATCTAAGTTAAACCTGTTTGAAACAGCATAGCTAATAGAATTTCTCATAAAGTTTACAAATGAGTTTCTATCTTCATCAGAAATTCTCAAGTTATTACAAAGCTCATAGATGCTGTCATCTGCATAAACTCTGCTAAGTGAGTAGATATTTTCAGATAACTTATCACTTGCTTCAAAGCCACGAAGAGTAATCATATCTTTTAGTGCTTCTTCATGTTTTTCTCTATCAAACTCCCATAGTTTTACCTCATTTACGCCTCTATCCATAGATACTGTCTGACTAATATCAAAGATATATCCAACCTTTTGAAATGGATAGGTTTCACTTAGGATTGGAATACCCTTTTGTCCTCGCATAACGGTGCGATTAAATCTTTCTCTCCACATATCAAAACTTGCACAAGCTGTTGCATTTGGATTTTTATCATAGATACTAAGCTGACTTAAAAAGTCATATCTTTGATTGTTTCCAATTACTTTTAAGAGTTTCAGATACTCATTTTCGCTATCTAAAACATCTCTTTTTACAAGCTCGATAATATTGTAAAAATCATTTGTTCTCATCTTTACCTCCTTGTTTTTTAGCATGAAAAAAGACGATAGCAGTCTCTATCGCCCATTTCAAAATTGAAATTATTACTTATTTTCCAAAACTTTGTTTAGCTCTATTTCATATTCTTTAACACTACTTATGATTCTATCAAATGATATTTTTTCTCCAAAGAGCATATTTTTCATACTATCATAGTCTTTTGAGAATGTCTCTAAAGCTTCATCTGATGGAATTAACTTTATATTTCCTTCCATAATATCATCATATTTTGCCCAATTACACGCATAGAACTTTTTCTTAAACTCAATAACCGCTTTTAATAAATCTAAGTTATCGAAACTTTTTTCTTTTATATCTGTAAGTAGCATTTTATATACATCGTAAAAATGCCTTGAATATCTTGTAGGATAGTTGCCATTTACTCTGTTTGCTTCCCTATGCAGTATTGTTATCTTTTCATAAAAAGTTCTTAGACTATCAACTGCTAAAACTTGAATATTTTCATCAAATACTTCAGGGTATACTTCCTCAATATAGGTCTTTATTTTCCGTCTACTTGCAGGAATCGGTTCAGCCAAACTTCCAATTTCAAGTCTTATCACTTGAAGTATGGAGCTGTCTTTATGATTTTTAGGATAATCAAAGCAAATTGTTTGACCGTCAAATTCATCAATATAAAATTTATAATCTTTACCTCTCAACACATCTTTAAAATCATTTTCTAAAACAGGTAAAAATTCATCCCTAAGAAATATCTTTGTGTCCTCGTTTAGTTTATCATTGAATTTCAACTGCTTCGTATTACTCCTATCCTCATAAGGTTCTTTACTTTTATAACCTAACAATTTCCAATCCAAAGCAAGGTCAATATCTTCCGAAAATCTTTCAATCAGCTTATATACTTTTGATAGGCTTGTTCCACCTTTAAAAACAATGGCATCTTTATATTTAAAATCCTTAAATAGGTATTTCAAAATCATACAAACCCATAAATCTTTTTCTACAATAGCCTTTGACATAGAAAGCTTATCTGATGTATTTTGTATGACAAGTTCAAGCTCTTCACTTGATATTTTTAATAATTTACTCATGGTTTATCTCCTGTATTTTATTTAAAACTTCCTGTATCCAAAAAGGTAATTTTAATGTATCCTTTATTAAATCTTCTTGAATTTCCTTAGCAAAAACAGCAAGTTTTTTTATATCTTCTTCACTTATATTATCTTTTCCAAGCGCTTTTATTGCCTGTATCAAAATAGATAATTCTTTTGAATAAGATGTTATATTTCTATTTGTCGTATGCTTAAATATGATTTTTTTATCTCTATACAAATATTCTCTATACGCTCCATCTGAAATATAAACATATTCATTTGGTACTTGTGTAGATAATCCTGTGTAGTTTAATGCTGTATCTCCTGTGGGAGCTATCGTCCAAGAAAATTTATCGGCTATCTTTTCTGCTACAGCACTAGCGTCAGGATAAGAGTATTCATTTAAAATTTTACTGTACTTTGGTTTGGTATATAATCCATCAAGAAGTCTGGCTATCTCATTTTCTTCATTTAACCTATATAAAATGGATTTAATGGTATTCTTTGTCCCTAAGTCATAGAAGTCATTTATAGAGAAAATCTTACCTTGATTCTCAGACATTATGGTTTCTATTTGATTTGTGATTGAATCCATATATAACACCTCCTTGCACCCAAAATTATACACTTTTGGGTGCAAAAAGTCAATCCAGCTATAAGTTAAGTTTTTATACTCCTGTTATATTTTTATAAATTCTGCAAAAGCTTCAAATTTTCCTATAGTGCTAACTGTGACTTTAGTAGTAACCAGACTATACTCATCTTGATACTTGTATCCTTGTCCATAAACAATAAACACAAGTGTATCCTCATCATCAAGAAAAATATCAATTCCATTTTTAAAATCTGTTTTCTCTAAGATTTCTTCAAAGTTGTGAAGTTCATTATATTCAGATTTTGGCTTGATTATTTTGCTATGATACTTATCAATATAACTAATATCATAGACGCACAGATAATTTACAAGTCCATATATTTTAGAGAAGATAGCTTCAACTTCTTTCATGTGTTGTTCTTCCTTGTCATCACTACTTGTTAAAATACTATATGTTGTTAATCTTTTCATTTCTTTTTCCTCATAATTTCTTTTAAAATTGCTTCTAATACATCAACTACAATGCTATTTCCTGCTTGCTTATACAGGATTGATGATGTTGTGCCTTTTCTTTGCTTATAGATAGCTCGCAAGGTATCAAAGTCTTCATCATCAAAACCCATTAGCCTAAAGCATTCTCGTTCTGTTAAATACCTATACTTACCGTTTCCTATATCAATAATTCCTGAATTGGGAATGCGTGCTTGTTTTGTTGAAATGGTGTAGGCAAACTTATCAATAACTTTTAATCTGCCCTTGAAATGATTATTTTTAGGATCTCCTCTAATATGAGAAAGCATTGATTCTTGCTTTACTTCATAAAGATTAGAGACATCTTCTTCTAAAAACTTAGATATATCCTTTGCCTCTATCTTTTCTAAAGAAGAAAAATTAAAGTAGTTTTCACTTAAGATACTTATAACAAAGATACGCTCTCTTTTTTGTGGTATTCCAAAGTCCATAGCATTTAAAATTTCATACTTATTCTCATAACCAAGCCTTTCCATTTCTTTTAGGTAATGAAAAAAGGAAGCTCTCATATTTTTATCGAGAACTCCCTTTACATTTTCCCAAAGCACTATCTTTGGTCGTATTTTCATTTCTTCTATAATTCGTATAGTTTCAAAAAGAAGACTACTTCTTGTACCGCTACCTTTTGTACCACCTTTCTTTAAGCCACTTCGACTAAAATCTTGACATGGACTACCATGCATTAGTAAATCTATTCTTTCGTCTGTCGGATGATAATCTACTATACTCTTAGGCTCAAATTCTTCGCCATAAAGTGCATTATAACTTTTAACACAATTCTTATCTATCTCTACATAATCCACCGTCTTATGAGATATTTTTTGCCTTATTAAAGCTTTTCTAATAGCACCTATACCACCAAACAGTTCTAATACATTCAACTCACTTATTTTCATCACCTCCAATAAAATAAGGGAACAAGATTAGCTCTCATTCCCCTAAAAATTATTTACGATATATCCCTACTGTTTCTCTTATTTCATTCTCAATACATTTTAAGAAGTCATCCTTATCCGCCTTGCCATTAGCAATGTCAGATAGTTTCATTTCCCACTCGGCAGTAGTTTCTGCTGATTTAAAAGTATCTGAAACAATAGTCACCAAACTAATTCCTTTATTGGTTGCAATTAAATTCTTTTTATCTCTTTCTACAAAGCCTTTATAGATTAAGTTTTCAATAATACCAGCCCTTGTTGCAGGTGTACCAAGTCCTTTTCGTTCTACCTCAACATCTTTTTCTAAAGCATCATTTCCTGCAAGCTCCATAGCCTTAAGAAGTGTATCTTCTGTAAAGTGTTTCGGTGGTGTTGTGTATTTTTCTTTTATTTTCTTGTTTTCAACGCTTAATACATCGCCTATGCTCACATCAGGAAGTAGTGTATCTTCATTTTTCTTAGACTTGTATTCTTTAAGATATTTTGTAAATCCATCATCTTTAATTACCTTACCTGAGCTTGTAAATTCAAAGCTATCAAATTCAGCGACAATCTTTGTTGTATTTTCAATTAAAGGATAGCCTACACTTGCGTGAAACTTATTTAAGATAAGTCGATATACCTTTAATTCACTTTCAGGAAGTGAAATCAAGTCTTCATTCATACTGCTTGTTGTTGGTATGATTGCATGATGATCTGTAACCTTTTTTGAGTTAAATACCTTCTTAATACGTCCCGTATCAAAGTCATTCTTTCCTAAGATATGATTGATGGTACTTGTAATCATATCTTCCGTTAAGCATCTGCTGTCTGTTCTCGGATAGGTAATCAGTTTTTTCTCATACAGACTTTGAGCATAGTCAAGTGTCTGCTTAGCACTATATCCAAAATATTTGTTGCACTCTCTTTGGAGCGTTGTAAGGTCAAATGGCAAATCAGGCTTTGTTATCTTTTCTTTTTGAATAACATCGGTAATTTCTATCTTATCGCCTACTAAGTTTAAGAGCTGCTCTGCTGTTATTCCATCATCAATTCTATCTGTTGAAAGTGTAAAGTCATTAAGACTTAGCTCTACTATAAAATATTTTTCTTTTTTGAAATTGGTTATTTCCTCATCTCTATTTACAATCATTGAGAGGGTAGGTGTCTGCACTCTTCCTACACTGTAATTTTGCTTATATAGGCACGAATAAAATCTACTGATATTCATTCCAACAAGCCAATCTGCAATCGCTCTTGCCTGTGCAGACTCAAAGAGATTATCGTAGAACTTTCCCTCTTTTAGATTATCAAAACCATCTTTTATGGCACTATCCTCCATCGATGAAATCCAAAGGCGTTCCATCTTCTTTTTACAATGAGCCTCGTTATATACAAGTCTAAATATTGCTTCGCCCTCACGACCTGCATCACAAGCATTTACTACGGTATCAACATCTTTATCATTCATCAGTTTTTTAAGAGTATTAAACTGCTTTTTAGTAGCTTTTGATACAACATACTTATATTCACTCGGAATAATCGGTAAATCTTCCATATTCCACTTAGCATACTTTTCATCGTAGCTATCAGGATTTGCCATCTGAATCAGATGACCCACGCACCAGGATACCCTATATCCATTTCCCTCGTAGTATCCATCTTTCTTTTTTGTAGCTCCTATTACCTTTGCAATTGATATAGCTACACTCGGTTTTTCTGCAATAACTAAATCCATATTATCTCCAATCTTTCAAATAAAATAAAGCGAAAGATAATACTCTCTCGCCTTTAACTTGCACCCAAAATCATATAGTTTATGGTGCATTTTATTCTTCATCTTCTTCGATTTCTTCAACCCCTATTTCTGATGTTTCATCACTTTCATCAGCTTCTGAGAAAAAATCATCGTCATCATCTTCTTCTAATGCTTCAAGTTCTTCATTCTCTTTCTTTTTAACAACCTTAAAGTAATAACCTGCACCTAATGCTCCAACTACTACAAGAATCAGAATTAAGTATGTTCCCATATTACTACTCTCTTCTTTTTTCATTGGTTTAGCCTCTTCTTTTATTAGTTCTTCCTTTACAATCTCCTTTTGTGTTTCTTTCTTTTCAACCATGTTCAATAAGTCGTCTTCCGAAACTTCTGTTAAAAGCATTACATTTTCGCTATCTTCATCATGGTTAATGATTAGATGAAAAGTCTTTCCATTTTTAGTTGTAAAAGTTACAAACTGTCTTGCGTCTGCTGAATACATATCCGTAGACTTATTATCTTTACCATCGTTGTGGTGAATTGGATAATCTTTGTTTGCATTATCCTTATTCTCTGTAACAGATCCTCTTGCCTTTGATGGTGCTGACGCTACTCCTTTATTTGTATTTACAGGCTTGCTTGTTCCATCCATAGAAGACGTATCTCCATTACTTGAAGTCTGTTTAGGTGTTAGCTTATTCGGATAGCGAATTTCTTGCTTTTCTTCTTTTTTGCTAGTGTTTTCAGATGTCGTGTTTCCCTTTTTTGTCGCAGAATTTGAAGCAATTTGTTTTTCGCTACCTGTTTGTGTTCCTTTTCCGCTTGTAAAAGGAATTGAATTAGATGTAACTGTCTTTGATGGAGCGTTTCCTGTGCTTGATGATGTATTTTTTAGAGTATCAATTTTACTTTCTAAGCCTTTAATTCTATCTTCAAGCTTTGAAATATCCTTATCTGATATACCTTTTATCTTTTCATTTTTTCTATTTTCAAGCTTTTCTTCTAAGGATTTAATTTTATCATTAAGCTTATTGATTTCTTCTTTCTTATCATTAGAAATGTCTGCTTTATCTTTTAGCTCCTTATTTAGTTTATCCATTTCTTTTTCATAGGCTTTTAGGTCTTTTTCTAACTTTTCAATGTCTTTTCCTGTTAAAACAGTTTGCACAGAAACATCTTTTTTCTTCTTTTCCTCAGTTTGAGTAGCACTATCCTTTATATCTTTCTCAGTTTGAGTATTTTCATCTTTCTTTAGATAAGATACCTTTCTTATAATTTCATCATCTTTTCCCTTTACCTTATATGTGGCAAAATCATCAAGAAATTTCATATTATCAGGTAACATATCAAGTTCTGAAGCATCAAGAACATAGCCTACATCAAAAGTTTTAGTAAATTCTTTATATACCTTTCCATCTTCGAAAAAGTATTTTACCTTAACTTCTGCTTTAGTTTGTGTTGCTGAATCTTTTTTACTTTTATCATCTGTTTGTACTGAACTATCCTTTTTTTCAGTTTTATCAGTTTGCGTATCAACACTTGCCACTCTTGTAATTAAGTCATCTACATTAAAAGTTATATATGGAAGACCTGTATGGTATCTATTCCAAGTTTCAATGATGAGCTTATCCTTCTCAATCTTTATTTCTTTAAGATTGTTGATATTAGGATTGGCTTCCTTAACTTTATTTATAATTTCTTTTTTGGACTCTTCTTTTATTTCTCCATCATAATCAATCTTAGTTTTTACAATATCTCGATTCAGCTTATATACAGGTGTATCTAAGATATGGTAAATCTTATTATCGCTATATGTTCTAATATGCTCCTCAATAGAACCAACATAGTAGTCTTGATTGTTTTCTGTAAAATCTAAGAATATGCCGCTGCCAATATTTACATCTGAAGCTTTATAATAATTAAATTCTTTTTTGCTTGTAAATCTTGTATTCCCCGTTCTTTCGGTATCAAAATCAGCTTCTGTAAACATTTCATCATATCTATCAAATGATGTTAAATTACCCTCAAGTTTAAATTCCTTTAAAATATTTATCTTAAATTTCAGCTTATCCTCATAATATGACTTACTTATATTCTGATCACTTGTATTGTCAATCATATTCACAATAAATTTTGTTTTATACTGCCCATGATTATTATCGGCTCCCATAGCATATACAATATTTGATTTGTTTAGGTACACTGTTGCCACTAAGCCTACTAACACCAGTAAAGCAAGTATACTTGCTAAAATCTTTTTGTTACTCAACAATTTTTTCATCATTAAACTCCTTTTCTTGTTTTTGTTTTTTCTCTTCTTTTACTTTTCTCATTAAATCCTCAAGCGTGATGTTGTTTTCTCTACAAATCACGATGATTTCTTCGTTTTCAAGTTCTTCTTCTCGAATAAATAAAGGCTCTAATTCTTTATCAATCAGAGCCTTTTTATCAAGAAGTTTCTTTATTTTATTTTTCGTTAGTTTTAATTCTTTTCTCACATTCTGCCCTCCTTATCTGTTTACATTTGGTGGAAAGCCAAAGCCTACTGGATGATGTTTACAAAATGTTGCTATCCAATCATCCAAAGTTGTAACTCTAACAACACCGATGTTATCCATTACCTTACCATCACCAATATAAATGCCAACATGACCATAAGTAAGTCCGGCTTGACCACCACTGCTACTACTTTCAACAGCTACAAGCATTCCTACTTTTAACTTTGATCTATCAGAAGTAAATGTATGATTTCGATACATATCATTAGCATTTCCTCCGATATATCCAAGACCTGCATTTTGATAAACTTGTGAAACCCACATTGCACACCAACCTGCTCCAGGTGATGGAGTAATATATGCTGCATTTACAATTTTCTTTTGAACATCAGACGATGCTTCATATTCTTTTCCTCCACCAATGCCACCATTTTCAGTAATGAGATTGGTGTTTCCAAACATTTCACCCATATTTCCCTGTGCAAGGAATAGTGCTTCATAGTGTTTTAAATTATCTGGATAATCTCTAAAGACTTCTCTAATGACACTATCCATTTCCCTTTTATTTAGGGTAACAATGAGCTTTCTATATTCATAAGGTTCTTCGTGGCTCTCGGTATGTTCATTCCCTTCTTCATCGGTGTAAGTTTCAGTTACAGTCTTATATCTTATCTCTATTTCCTCTTTATAATCGACATGGTACATAGTCTTAAACAAATCATCTAGGATATTACTAACTTCAGACAAACTCTTTACTTCACCACATCTTGAGGTGATATAGGATAAAAGCTCATGAACATTATGACCAATATCTCCATTTTTATTTATGATGTACTCATCATATCCGGGATTATTCTTTTCTATATTTTCAAGCTCGCTATATAAGTCATTCTCCTTGTTTGAAAAACTTTGGTTAATCTCAGTTAAAACATTTGGTCTTGATAAATACGATGTTGTTAAAATGCTACTTGTAGAATTAGCAAATCCACCCATTGTCATGCTTGCAAAGTTAAATACAAAAGTTCCAAAAATAATTATGGCAGCTACTACTATTGCTGCTACTTTCGTTTTTCTTATGATAAAGTCTTTAGATACCTTGAATGTATCCATCAGTGTCTTTTTAACTCTATCTCTAATTCTTGTCTTATTTTGCTTATAGATAGCTGACTTCATCTGTTTCTTCTTTTGAAACTTCTTATAAGCATTTGCTTTTTTATATTGGTCAGTCTTCTTAACCTCGTCCATGCTTTTTCTAAACTCAAGCTTGGACTTTCTACTTTGAATTTTCCTATCGCTCTTTTCTAAATCATATAGCTTCTTACTTTTTCTCTTGTCCGAATAATTCTTTACGCCATGAATAAGTTTAGATGAACTTACTAAACCTTTTTCGGCAGCTTCAACCGATGCATTTTCATCACTACCAGATGATAGATAATCACTTGTAACCTCACCAAGTTTTGCGGCTCCAATCACACTCCCACCGACTAGGGTTTCTTTGTTATACCTTTTATAGAGCTGATTTTTCTTTTCCCTATCTTTGATGGCTTCTTTACCAGTTTTAGAAACTTTAGTATTATCTTCTTTTTTCTTATCTGTCCCTTTTCTTGTAAAGAGCTTATCAGAATAGTTCTTTCTTTTAAGTGACCTTTTCTGCTTTTCATAAAGTTTGGATTTTTTATTACCTAAAGGCTCATAGGATACATCGCTATCTCTAAAATCATTATCGTATCTATCAATGACACCATCACCATCTTGGTCTTTTGCCAAAGGATCATAGATACGATTTTCTTTAACCTCTGTTTGATAATCTGACTTAGCTACTTCCGTTTCAGCAAAATCACTCACAAGTTTTTTAGAATGTTTTCGCTTATTAACATTTACGCTCTGACTATTCAAACCATTATTAGTATTACCTACTTCTCTATTCCTATGAGTTTCTTTAGAAGCGGTATTTTCAAAAACTCTATAAGCATCTGAACTAACTTCTATCCTTTGGTTTTTCTCTGCAGACTCTACAATAGGCTTCATTCCACTATCAGTTTCAAAACTGTTACTTTGAAGATTTCTTTTTATAGCATTTTTGCTCTTGTTACTTGTGTCTATTTCACTAGTAATATCAGCCCTTTTACTTATCTTCTCGTGAATCTTATCTTGAAACCTATTTTCTTCTTTAACAACCTTGTCTCTATAATCATCTCCAGTTTTTCTTTTGTAATCTAGGACATCATCTGTTTCAGCCTTTGTGATTATTTTTTCTTCTCTTGCTCTTAACTTTTCATTTAAATCTCGCTTTCTTTTTTTACTCATAAGACGCTACCTCACTTCTTCAGGTTTTGTAGTCATCTTTTGATATAGGATTGTGTCTTTAGGAAAGTTATCTACAAAGGGAACAATGGTGTTCCCAAAGAAAATCAGACCTTCACCAGCTCTCGAATTGGTAACGAATTTTTCCTGATCTTTTGAGATTTTAAGCTTTACAACAAGCCAGTCTCTATCACCTGTTGCTTGATTAAGCATTAGAATAAAATCTGTATTATCGAAAATATTTTCAATTTCTTTACTTGCAAGTAGGTCTTTAACATTCTGTGTAATGCCTGTTGGAATACCTCCCCATTTTCTAAATCTCTTCCAGATTTCTACCGAATACTGTGAAGTCTGTTCATCTTTTAAAAGCAAATGAAACTCGTCAATGTAATACCTTGTGCTTTTGCCGGTATTTCTGTTTTGAGAAACTTTATTCCAGACCTGGTCTTGAATAACAAGCATTCCTATTTTCTTAAGCTGCGTTCCAAGTTCCTTAATATCAAAACAAATTAACTGCTTATTTAAGTCCACATTTGACTGATGATTAAAGACATTAAGACTTCCTGAAACATAGATTTCCATTTCTGTTGCAAGTTTCTTTCCTACCTTTTCTTCTTGTCCTTTTAACATATTGTAAAGGTCTTGAAGTATAGGCATATTTTCTGGTATTGGATTTTCAAAATACTTCTCATAAATTCTAGGTAAGCACCTATCTATAACAGATTTTTCTTCTGCTGTAAGACCACTACCACCAACCACAAGTTCAAGCATAGACATAATAAAATTCGCCTTATCCTTAAGTGGTGCATCACCATCTCCATAATTCATATTTATATCTAGTGGATTGAGATAGTCTTTACTCTTTGCACTAACCTTAATGACTTCTCCCTTGAACTGTTTAACAAGATTGCCATATTCACCCTCTGGATCACAGATAATGACATCATCATCGGTTGTAAGAATAGCATTTGCCATTTCACGCTTTGCAGAAAAGGACTTACCAGAACCAGGCGTACCTAGAATCAATCCATTTGGATTTTTAAGCATTTTTCTATCTGCCATAATCAGGTTATGACTTAGGGCATTTAATCCATAGTACAAGCTATTTGATGAGTTTATGAAAAGCTCCTCTGTTGTAAATGGTAAGAAGACTGCTGTTGATGATGAGGTTAACCCTCTATCTATTTCAATCTTATTTACTCCAAGAGGTAATACACTGATAAAACCTTGTTCTTGACTATGATCTAAGCGTTTAATCTTACAATTATGCTTACTTGCAATAGATGAAATTTGAGAAATAGTCGTATCAAGCTTTTGTACTGTCCTTGCAAAATTCATAAAGACAATCGTTACGATAAACATACGCTCATCTCTTGTCTGGAGATCTTTTAAAAGCATCTTGATATTATCTCCATAGGTAATTAAATCACTTGGCAAGATATCCATATCATAGCCACTTCTAACTGCCTTTTTATTTTCCTCAATTTTCATCTTATCAATATCTGTATTTTTTCTTTTCACCATCTTGATAGCTTCTGTCTGCTCAACTGCCTTGATATGAAAAGAAATATTGATGTTATCATCTATATCTAAAAATTCTGCAAGCATTCTATCCGATAGCTCACTTGCAAGTATTTGAAGATGACTTACAGCTCCAATATATTTACCAAACTTAAAATACTTACTCGGTACAAAATTAAAAGAATCTGGTGTAATCACCGTCTTTGTACTTTCTCTTGGTTTTAAGTCTTTATATGAAAAAGAAAAGAGTTTATCTGGATTTAAAATATCATGTAAGACTTTTAGTCTTTCTGTTCCAGTTAAGCCCTCAGCACGAACTCCCATACTCTTTAGATTTGACAATATATCAATCTCAAGTCGCTCAAGTTTTGCAGTCGCTTGCTCCAAACTATCCGCTTCAACTCCAAAGGTGATATACTTCGATTTCTTTAACCCATTATTTCCCTTTGCAAGCTGACTTTTTAACATCTCACGAAACTCTAATCGAATATCATCATAACCATCATTTTTATCCGGTATCTGAATAGCTGCTTTTAATTCATTATTTCTTCCAAGCTGATTGATATATGAAAACTCAATATCTACACTTGGATCAAACGAATTTAAGACATTCGCAAATTGATTGAAAATCAAATCCTTATCTTCTTCTAATGCAAGCTGATAGTTTATATCCTGAAATGCAATACACTTATTAAAGTGCTTTTCATCAAGCTGACATATCCCACTTTTTAGCATTCTCATATAAGGTATTGTGTCTTCAACAGTGTATCTCTTAGGCTCTTTCTTAAATATTAAGTCGATTAGAGAAGCTTTTTTCTTCTGCTTAGTCAACTTTTCTTTTTTCTGGTTTCTTTTGTTTTCCTTTAATACTTTTTGATTTTTTTCTAACTGCATTTGCTGTATTTTTCTTTTCTTGTTCAAGGTAAACCTCCTTTCTCACTCGCTTTTGTGGTTGATAAAACTTATGCAAATATATGTGCTTAAAATATTTCTCAAAGGTAAGTCCATCCTTTTCAAATAGTGTTACAAAGAAGATTGGAAGAGTTGATACAATTAAAAACAGTATCGCTATATCATTAGGCATAAACTTTCTCATAAATAAATAGACTGGTATACCAACCAGTCCAGCAAGTGTAAATCCAATTAATTGTCTTCTTGTAAGATTAAAGGCTACCTTTGTTTTTACCTTTTTTAAGTCCTTGGGAATTGGTACATAGCCCATAGCTTACCTCCCATCTTCTTTTTCCTTTGAAAATACTTCAAAATGCTCATAGCATGAAGCAACTTCATTTCTCATCTCTTCTAATTCCGATTCAATTAGTGCATTTTTCTGCTCTTGATAACAAAGAATAGATTTCACATCATTTCTTGTACTTTTTACTTCATCTTCTAAATTCTTTAATTTATTACTGTTAAAAATTGAGATAGTAAATGCTCCAATCCCTACTGCAATAATTGAAACAGGAAAAAACTTTTTCTTTACTTCTATCATTAAAAATCCTCCTTAATGTGCGTTTAATACACTCTTTGCAAGCGTTCCACTCTTTAACATCATTAGACCAAGAAGTAATGCATAGCCTAATATCATAAAGGTACTTGCATGTATGTCCGTTATCTTTATCGTCTTTACTAAAACTGCGTAAATACCCAAGCATATAATCAAGAATAAGCCTTGAAGCCCAATAGCAAATAGACCTTTGATATAGTTTGTTCCAATTTGTCCCCACTCCTTATTTCCCATAGTGGCAAATGGAATTGCTGAAACGGAAGCATAAACATATATCTCAAACATTCTGCCATAGACAACTAGCATAATGACTACCGACATAACCTGTATTGCAACTTTAACAAGCGAGGTTTCAAAGAGTATCATGACCAGTTCTCCAAGTCCTTTGTCTTTTAATCCCTCAACCATCTGAACAATTTGATCACCTGAAACGGTGGCAGAAGTATTGATTACTCCTGCCGCCTGATTTACAAGATGTTGTGCAACATCAAAGACTGCCATTGAAAATGTAAAGGCATGAGATACTAACCACACCGCTATCCACATCTTTATGATGTATTTGAAAAATTCAAAGGTATCCGTATCGTGCATATTGTTCTTTTGCATAACCATATTGATAAGCTCGATACAAAGGACTGCCGTAATGATTAGCCCTGCAATGGGAATGATAACGGAATCGTTAATGCTTTTAATAAAGCTGAAAACCTGTCCGTTCCACCCCATCGGTGTCTTTCCCACATCCGTTGCAATCGCACCAACTTTATCGTTGATGTCAAGAAACATGGACTCAAGATTTGCTTGGATACCGCCCAGTAGAAGATCTTTGAAAAACTCCTCTATCTTGTCGAATATCCCAAACATTTAATTTCTCCTTTTCTTCTTACTTGAGTACATTTGCAAGAAGTGGAATCAGCTTTAATCCGATTAAGACGATACCGCCTCCAGCCATAAGCTGCTTAATACCCTGAGATTTTGCACCCGGATTATCATTTCCATAACCTTCCATCAGGTTAATAACTCCCCATGCTCCAAGTCCTGCACCTACTGCCATAACTAAAATCTTTAATACATTTACCGCCTGTGTAAAAAATTCCATGATTTATTCCTCCTCGTTTTCTTCTTTCTTTTCAATCTTGTTATATGACTTCACAACAAAATTTTTGTAAGTCTTTCCATCTTTTTCACGCTTCTTAAAGTATCCAAAGATATGGATCAAATCGCCCTTTTCAAAGGCTTTTGCTGTTTCTGCCTTTTCTCCATAGGCTGCACAATTGATATATTCTTTACCTTTTCCATACTTTTTTACAAGCGTGAAGTTTGCAACCTCAACAGCTTCTCCATCTTTGTCAAAACTCGAAAAAGTTGGTTCTGCCAATAAATTGGCGTTGATGTTAATCATTCCTTGCTTCATTAAAAATTTCTCCTTTTCTTTTCAATAAAAAAAGCGACCGGAGTTTTTCTTTTCCAATCGCTGATACTCTTGCTATTTAGTTTTCCTTAGTGGGACTTCTTATCCTTACCATCTTTCCTCCTGATTTTGAGTAATAAAAAAGCAGCAAATCTATCTTTTAGACTTACTGCTTAAAACATTACTATAATTACATAAACAGATTGAAATCCACTTCATATCCAGAACTTTTCATTTCTTTTGCAAGTGGTATTTTCCACCCGCCATTACTATCAAAAGTTATATAAACAACCCCTGATATATCATTCGGTTTTTCAATGTCATCTTTTACTAAAGCACATACATTATTTCTTCCCAATTTAGAAATTAAAAATCCATGTTCAAAAACCACGTTCTGTCTTGCTCTACTCTTTATCTCCTTAGGACTATCTTTTTCGTAACCTTTATCACACGGAGTATATAGTACAATTCCAAAACCAACATTTGTGTATTTTTCTATTTTTTCAATGATAGTCATACCCGAACTTGACTGTTCGTGTAATATGATTGGTTCAAATCCAATCTTTTCTATGAAACGTGCAACTTCTTGCTTAGTTTCATTATCTCTTCCATGAACAATAAACACTTTATTTTTATTTTTATCTTTTTCTATTATTTCATCTTTATGCCTATCCAATATTGTATGTTGTGTTTTCTTACCTTCATCAAGTAATTCTTTGGTTACGTCAGTTACATATTTATCATATGTAAGTATGTCATTCGGTGACACATACATTATAAGTCCCTGTGGCATATTATCATTTTCATATTGAGATAACGACCTAACTGTTTGCTCCGTTGTCATTACCTTCAGTCTATTTATTTCTCGTTTATTTAACATATAACCATTAAAAACAAATTCCTCATTGTTAAGATATGGAATGACTATATCATTTAACACCTCATCCCTTGATTCCACATCTAAAACTGTAATTTCTTTATTTTGATTTGACTTGCCAATCTTTTCTTTAATTTCAACTAAAACTTGATAATACAATTACAAATACTCCTTTCACAAAATATAAAATAATAAATCATGTTATTATGTCGCTATATCAACTAGATTATAATCAATTATTTATTGCAAATTTCTTCAATATTTCTGCATCATCATTTTCCTTTTCTGGATATATTGAAAAACAAAAGCTTACACTCTTATCATTCTTAAAATGCTCAAACAATGATTTTCTTAAAAACTTTGCTTTATCTGCATTAAACATGCTTCTTTTTTGCCCCTCTGGATTTCTCTTTACATTCCTACAATATATCTTTCTTGGATCTTCTGCATCACTTATACTTAGTGAATTTACCATAGATATTTTTTCTATTTCAGAAATATGGTTTGGAACACTAATAGGAATATAACGTCCAAAATAATCAGTAAACTGACTTAATATGTCACCTAAATTTTCTGCATATTCTATTTCAAAGTATTCTCTCATAGTTCTTGTATCTACTAATAAACTATGACTATTTGCTTCACAAACCAAATCATTTGTCAAATCATTTGATCTCATAAAATGTAATTTTACCAATGCATATTTATTTTCTCTTGGTTCATTTTCAACAAATCTTTTTACTAAAACGATATACTCAATGCCCTTGTAGTTAAAAATAAAACTACATATTGTCCAATCAAGCCTTTCCATATCCTGCTTTAATAACTTTAAGTTTTCTAGCATAGTTTGTCACCTCATCAAGATATATTATCTAATATTTTAAAATGTATATATATTATTATACCAAATATACCCATGCCACATAAAGCTATAACAGAAAATATTACAATCTTGTAATTACTGTATTTCTATTCATCTTAACTTTGCCTTTTCTTCTAATGTATTCTTCAATATCAAACACATTCTTCTTATCATAGTCCTCCAAGAGCTTGTAGTTCTTATGCTTTGTAATATCGAATTTATCTGATAAAAACGGTCTGACCCCTCGAAGCTGAAAAATACATTTACTGCCATCCATAACTGTTATCTCGTCTTGGCTCATCAATTCTTTTCCTGTCTTTTGGTAATTCAGTCCATAACTATTGGCATTAGATCTTGTTTCCGATGTGTTATACAGATCTATGGTTTCTTTACCCAGTGTTTCAGACAGTTCTTTAAGTGTTGTCTTTTCCTTTCCACCAAGAAATAAAGTGCTATCGCAGTTGCCTACAATCGTATCTGCATTATCCTTGTAGATTGCCTTTAGCTGAGATTGTGCCTGCAAGATAATACTCGCTGAAATCTCTCTTGAACGGATTGTCGCTATTAACTTCTCAAACTTCGGAATTAAGCCAATGTTTGCAAACTCATCAAGCAAGCACCTTACATGAACAGGTAATCGTCCTCCATATTCATCATCCGCCTTATCACAAAGCAAGTTAAATAACTGCGAATACATAATAGACACCACAAAATTAAAGGTATCATCTGTATCAGAGATAATAACAAAAAGTGCTGTCTTTCTATCTCCCAGTGTATCAAGCTCAAGTTCATCTTCTTTCATCAAGTCCCTAAGCTCTTGAATATCAAAAGGAGCAAGCCTTGCACCACATGAAATAAGAATAGACTTTGCTGTTTTTCCTGTAACAACTTGTCAAGGACTTTCTAATCATTTTTATGGGTTTTTTTATCTTTTTCTTGCTCCATTTCCCTAAGCATTATCCTTTTCAATTTATCTTGCATGGTTTCAGTCACATTTTCATTAAAATGGACTACAACCTCGTAAGTTGCCTTTCCTATCTTCTTTATGGTCTTTGTTCCAGTATTTTGTTCATTTCTATTTTCGTGCATATTATTTTCCTCCTATTAGTTGCAATTAAAAAAGACGATAGAGTTTTATTTCTACCGCCTTTCACAAGTTTTATAGCTATTCACTGAATAACGCTTTACCATTTACATATTAAATTTTCAAATCCTTATTGTTCAGCATTCCGCCAAACATCGTATGATACATATCCTTGGAAGATTCCTCTATCTTTGTAATACTTGATATTTTATTTCCTGCATCTTTTGATGAAGCTCCGCAAAGATAAAAGGCTTCATTTTCTGTTCCATAGTCAATAGCAATATACCTATCGTGATATTTTTCCCCTGCGACTTTCATCTTAAGATTGATATTAGGGTAATCTTTTCTAAAATCGTTAAGGATATTTTTTGTAAGCATATCCTTGTTCTTCACATTGTCGCTAAAGACTATAATTTCAACATTGTCTTTTGCAGCCCTTAATAATTCTAAGGTTTTCAAGCCTATATAGTTATCTATTACATAAATGCTTTTCTTTGCAGACTTATATATTTTTGTATAAGCAACATCTGCTTCAATCTTATCTCCATTCATTAAAAGGAAATGCTTGTAAGTGTCTGGATCTATAAAATTATCCATCACCTTTTTCAAATCTTCTTTTGTAGCCATTTGCGACTTTATTTCAGCTATATCCTTTGTATTTTGATTTGTCTGTACTGCTATTTGAACTAATTCTTTTGAACCGATAAAATCTTGGTTTTCTATGATAAAATCTTTCATTTGCTTAAATGTTCTAACTAAAGCTCTGCTTTGCTTAACAGCAAGTTCACCTCTTAATACAGTCATCAGCATATAAATACCTTGTTCTGTAAAGGCATAAGGATTGTATTTAATATTACTTCCTCTACCAGTCCCTCTGTTCAAGGTGAAATTTTTGCACCTTGAAAGTTCTACCATTTCTTCGTCCGTTAATTGGAACATGAAGTCTTCACCTTCAAATTTTTCTGCGTTGTTTTTCACCTGTCTATTAAAGTTTTTTGTTTCATAACCATATATTTCAGCTAAATCTGCATCAAGCATTACTTTTTGCCCACGAATAAGATATATTTTTTCTTGTATAGTTTTATCATCTACAATAACTATCTCTTTATTTTCTTCTGCCATGAAATGCACCTCCAACATTATCTAAATTCTTTTCCAATTCGCCACGCACTGCGTAGCTTTTTGAATAAGTCTTATATTCTTTTATATTTTTCTACTCCGCCTTCAGCTTTTCCGATGTGTTCCACATTTTTTACAAGTCCCTTATTTACATTTTCATAAAACCATCTGCCAATCAATGCCGGCGGTGTTGCGATTAACTCTCTCAAAACAAATTCTTTGCCTTTCGGTAAAGAACTAATTTTGTTTAATAAGGTAGTATATAGGTCAGCATAGCTTGTATTTTCTTGTAAACTGCTACACTTACAATATTCAGTAACGCTTGGGAAACCTCCCTCTATTGCTTTTTTAGTTAAAATTTCAAGTTCTTCATCGGTTACAGTAAATTGAATTCGCATTTATATATCCTCTCCTTATAACTGAGTTTATTACCATATCACTATCATTTTATCATAAATACGATATTTTTTTCATACTGCAATTTTAAGCCCTATTTTACACTTAGCTATAGTCTGATACCTAT
>NZ_KQ960145.1:81386-98193 GCF_001553085.1 Parvimonas sp. KA00067
CATAATCTTCAAAGGTATATACTTTTGATTTATGGCTTTCTTTTAATTTACCTTTATCTTGCTCATACCAATGAACTAAGGTCGCATAATGATCTTTATAGTTTCTTCCCGTGCTTTGCATATAGGTTGACAGCTTCTCTATCATTTCTTCCCTATGACCTTGCATTTTATCCTTTAACTTCCCATATTCTTCATCGGTTAAGGAAACATTTTTATATTCTCCATAAAGGGAGGGGGATATTTTTTCTATCTCCCCCTCTTTCTCTAACTCTATATCTATCTCTTTATCTATCTCTATATCTCCGTTGCAGTTTTGTTGCAAAAGGTTGCAAGGTGTTGCACTGGTGTTGCATTGCAACGCTTTTTGTCCTCTCGATTTTCTTGAACGCCTTGTAGAAGCTGTTTCTGAACCTATAAGACTTGGGATTTCTGTTAAAAAATACTCGTCATTTTCTGTGATTATCTCCATCAATCCTTGTGCTACAAGATAATTTACTGTAACCATTACATCATCTTCCGTTTCATCAATCGTTAATGCAAGCTCCTTGATAAAGTCTGTTTCTACTCCGTCATAATACAGCTTCCCACTATCTTTTAAGCTAAGTAAAAGCAATTTGAGGTAAATGATTGTATAGGTATCTCCTCCTGATATTTTTCTTAGCCTTTTGATTCTCTTATCTGTAAAAAAATCTTCTTTCAATTTTAACCAATAGTATCTTCTGTTGTCTGCCATTTTTATCTTTCCTCCCCTTTATTTTTATAATTTTCTTTAGCCTTTTCCTTGGCTTTTTGTTTGTACTGCCTCTTTATTTCCTCTTGCTCTTGGAATTTTTTCAGTTGTGCAATTACGCTTGGTTTATCTCCTCTCTTAATTGCCTTGTCTATCTCTATGGATAAATCTATTCCATACTCATCATTGACAATCTTTACTGCATATTTGATATGGTCTATCTGCTTAAATTCATCTTGTACTTTAGCTTTATCTTCGCTTAAGTCTTGTATCTCTTTTTCAAGGCTTGATATTTCTTTTTGCCAATCACTTAATTTTATGGCTGATGTCCCGGTAAATTTTTCTATAATCTTTCTTGCTCTTTGGTACTTATCTATTTCCTTTTTATGAGAATTGTAAAAGCTGTCTTTGAATATGGTTTTGCTTTTGTATTCCTGATAGACTTCTTTATTTTCTTTGATAGAGTCTATGCAACTTACACATTGATTTAGGTCTTTTATTCTTTGTGTTTTATCTTGAATATCACCACTTATTTTTTTACTTTGCTTTGCCAGTTCAAAGACTTTTTCTTGTAGGTCTGCTATGGTTTGAAGATGATTATCTTTCAAATAGTAGATTGCTTTTACAAATCTCTTTAGGTCTGCATTTCCCTTTTTTATCTGTCCATAGTAGGATAGATTTTTTGTTTTTTCTCCCTGTATTTCGTTGTAGATAGAAATATACTCATAGAGGTTAAAGAGTTCTGCTTTGTTCTCCAGTTCATCTTTTTTGGTCTGTTTATACTCATCGTATTTTGCTTGCAGATTTCCAAGTAAAGAGTCTATCCAAAAAGTGATTTCTTTTATCTTGTTCTTAATGGCTTTTACTAAGGAGTTATGCTTTTTAATTTCTCTATTGATATTTCCCTTATCCGTTTCAATGCCTTTTCTTTCTAAGGCACTTGCACTTGCTCCCATATGAATGGTTGGAATTTCTTCTATCCCTTGTCTTTTGTAGGAACGATGATCCACTCTCTTTTCCTGATGATTTTTTTCTAAATACTGATTACAAAGACTTGCAAAATTCTCTCTCCATTTCTCTGCGTTTCCTTTATTGTTCCAGTCTGTCAGCTCTACTTTTCTTGTTTTGTAGTTACCGCTTTTTAATTTTATCTTTTCTCCGTTTTCATCAAGAACATATTCTTTTTTGCTTTTTGCCTGCCACTCTCCTTTTTCATTGATTGGTCTAAGAGTAGTCATAATATGGGCATGGATATTATTATTTTCTTCATCACTTTCATCATGGATTGCAAGGTCTGCTATCATTCCTTTTGATACAAAATGTTCTTGTATGAAGTCGGTAATGAGTTTCTTGTTTTCTTCAAAGGATAATTCTTTTGGTAGAGCAATGATAAAATTTCTTGCAAGCTGTGCATTGCTTGCTTTCTCATTTAGTTCAACGCTGTTCCATAATGTAGTTCTATCTTTTAATGCTATGGGAACATTCTCCGGCAAGAAGATTTCTGAATGTAAAAGTCCCTTTTTATTATGGTAATCGTGAACTTCTCCGTCCCATTCATTTTTGATTTTCTCACAAGAGATATATGCTGCACTTGCAACTGCCGATTTACTTTTTCCTCTGCTTATCATAGAAATATTAAAGTGAAATGTTTCTACCACTTTTAAGCTCCTTTCATTTTTTGTTTGTTTTCAGGTAAAGGAAAAAGCAGACAGGTTATTTTTTGTATCTTTTCCTATCTACTTTATCCGTATGTTTTTATTAAGTTTTGGATTTTTAAAGACTTGCTAAAATCCCTTAGTTTTTCTAAGGGCGCAATTATACACCCTAAAGGGTGCTTTGCGTTCTGCGAAGCTTTTTGCCCTTGCAGGGAGCTTCTGAAAAAACTAAGGTCTTTTATTTTATCTACTCTATGTCTGTTTCATCTTCCATATCTTTCCCATTTATCATTTCTTCATAGGCTTGTCTGTATTCTTCTGTGTGAGTAGAGATATTTAACAGTTTTTCTATCTCCTCATTGGTAAATATTAGAGGATTTTTAATGACCCTTTCTACTATCAATCCCCTTTGTATGAGCCTGTGATTTCTTCTTTTTCGTTCCTTTTCATTTGCCAGTTTTTCTAATTTTTTGCCTTGATTTTGTAATTGTTTCAGCTTTACATCGCACTTTTCTCTTTCTTCCTGAAGTTCAGAAATTTGTTCCTGTACTTCCTGTAATGTTTTTTCTTTCTTCATTTTTAATTCCTCCGTTTTGGTATCTGCTTGTTTCCATAAAGAAAGGTTAAGCACCTTTTTTGACACTTAACCTTTCCAAGTTTTTAGATTTTATCTTCTAAAATCTTTCTCAGTTTTTCTAAAATCCTATCCCTCCTCCCACTGATTGCTTGATGTGTAACTTTCTCTCTTCTGCTGATTGACCTTAGACTTTCTTCTTTGTAGAAGATGGCTTCCATTAGTTCTCGTTCTTCTTTTGTAAGAGTATTTAATGCTTTATGAAGTTCTTCAATTCGCATTTTTACTTCTACAATTTTTTCTAAGTCTATCTTTTCATCTATGATGTTATCTACAAAGTGTCCATCATGATCCAGTGCCGAAAATGGTATTACATTATGCTTCCAATCTTTTCTTTGGAGATACTTTTCATGCTCTGTTATCTTCCAATAGGCTTTGTAGACTTCTTCACTTACAGGTACGGCTTTGCCTTTTACATAAAGGTAATATTCTTTCTTTGCCACTTAGTCATCCTCCTTTTTAAGTTCTCTGTTTTGGTTTTGAGAATAAAAAAGGAGGACTTCTACACTTTGGCGTAAAAAGTCCTCTCGGCTTAAAAACTAATGTTTTATATAATTTTCTATTTGGTCGTTTCTGGTAAAGTATTATTGCTATGTGTAAGCAATTCCAAGAATAAAAAAGGATAATTATATCGTTCTGTGAAAACCGAAACTATAAGTTTTGACATAATTATCCCTCCATTATTTTCCCTCCTAAGTAAATTTATTATTAAATCACTCCTGCTTTTTCAAAATGCTTTTTGAGTATCTTTGTTGCAACGAATGCTCCTATGCAAGCAAGAACAAATGTTATCAAGGCAAAGCCTACTGCCCATGAAACTTTGAAATAAGATAATGCTTCATTTATTTGTGCTTCACTCATTTTCCATTTTGATGCTCTTTCCACAAAAGAAGCTGTTCCGAATAAAATCACAGGAATTACTGTCCCTAAAAAATCCGCTAATGCAAATATCCCATATCCAATAATCATTCGTCCCTTGCTCTCATAATTTCCTATAATCAAATCACATATAATTCCACCGATTACAGCAAAGACTGCATGAGGCAAATGTCCTCCTGACAATGCAATTAAACCAAGAAGCGTTCCTGATATTGTAAATACGCCCTTCTTTTTAACTTTCAAAGCCATAAGGATATAAACGGTAGCAGCTACCATAAAGCTAACTCCTGAAGCAATAAATCCTCCAATCACTGTTGTTGCCATAGCAAATGCAACCGCCATGTATATGACAATTCCAATTGCATTAAAGATTCCGATTGTAATAAAATCACGACCATTTAATTTGTTTTTCATAAAAGTCCTCCTAATAAATTTTCTGTATTACTATCACAAGAGCAATCATCAAAGCTCCTAATAGTCCAATCAACAAATCCGTTGTTCTAAACCTCAATTTTGTTAATGTAACCCTGTTCTCATCACTATCAAGTCCTCTAATGAGTGCTGAAGCTGACAGTTCATCTGAAATCTTAATCATTCTCATTAAAAGCGGAACAAGCGTATATTCAATATATTTAATTGGATGTAGCAAGGGAAAAAATCTACTTGTTACGATTCCTCGAATCTTCATATTCTCTTTTAATGCCTTGAGTTCTATTTTTATAGTTGGTACAAACCTAAGCAAAACACTAAAAGGTATACCAATGCTTCTTGGTACTTTCATTCTATTTAATGCTTCAAGCATTTCACTTACACTTGTAGTCTTTGTTATATATCCACCAAACATAGCAATTAAGGTCATCCTTGATGCAAAGTAAATAAACATATATATTGCAAATACGATACTTGCTTCACAAAACTTTCCAAGCCATAACTCTATGCAGTATAAAATCACAAAAAACAAAATAAAGCGTAATGCTCTTTTCCACATACTGCTGTATACATACAGAAAAAAGGCAAAGAGAATCAGTCCGAAAAGTAGAATTGTATCGCTTATAAAAAAGCTCGTAAATCCAACAATTGGAAGTAGAGTAAGTTTTATTCTCGGATCGACTGTTTTTCTATCCATCAAGTTATCTACCTCCTCTCATCTTGTCCAATATGAGAATTTTATTACTTTCACTCATATTCAAAACACTTTCTATTTTTCCATCTCCCATTACCCAGAGCTTACTCACTGTGTTCGCTAAAAACTCAAAATCATGACTTATCACCAAAACTGTTGTTCCATTTTTTAATTGTTCTTCAATTAATTTTGCCACTGAAAGCATTGAGTCTTTATCACAACCTGATGTTGGTTCATCATAGATAAAAACTTTTGCCTGTTTCATCATTCCACAAGCTATTGTGAGTCTTTGTTTTTCTCCTCTTGATAAAGCAAACGGATGCTTATCAATGTATTTATCTAAGCCAAGTACATTCAAAATAGACTTTGCCTTTTGAGTATTTTCTTTTTTATCTTTACTTGAAATACCAAGCAGCATTTCATCAAGTACACTTTCCGAAAACAACTGATAGTCTGAATCTTGAAAGACAAAATATGACATATCCATTAAATCTTTATGATTAAGCGAATTATCTTTCCCCGTCCATATCTTCCCCTCTTTTATCTTCTCAAGTCCTGAAATCACTCTTGCAAAGGTAGTTTTTCCGGTACCATTTAAGCCGATAAGACCAATGGCTATTCCGCACTCCATATTGAAATCAAGATGATTTAAGATGTATTGATTTTGCTTATTTCCAACCTTAGTTGCACTTGGGTAACAAAATTTCAAGCCTTTCCCACTGATACTTTCATCATTTAATTGATATAAATCTTTCTTCTCACTTATCCTGTATTCTTTTAATTCAAGAGTTCTTAGTCCATTATCATCCCAAAACTTCCCTTCAAGATGGATAACTTCTTCCCGACTCAAGTCCTGTGCAATCTCTCCATCTTTAACCAAAAGAAAACGGTCAAATAAAGATTTTACATAGTACAAACGATGTTCAATTAGAACAACAGTTGTTCCCTTTTTCTTTAATTTTTCCAAAATTAAAAATAGGTCAAATGTTGCTTTCATATCCAAATTTGCTGAAGGCTCATCTAAAATTAAAACTTTCGGATTCATTGCATAGATGCTTGCAATAGCTATCTTTTGTTTCTGCCCGCTTGATAATTCAAAAACAGATTTTCCTTTCAGTTCCTCAATATCCAGCTCTGCATATACTTCTTCTACTCTCTGTTTGATTTCATATCTTGATTTGCAGATAGTTTGAAGCCCAAAAGCTATTTCTTCATCTGTCGTTGTCGTGAAAAATTGACTTCTTGGATCTTGAAATACAGTACCTACAATACGCCCTATTTCATGAAGCGATAATTTGCTTATATCTTTTCCGGACGCAAAGGCTTCCCCTTTCATTTTGCCTTTGTAATAATGTGGAATAAGACCATTCATCACACTTCCAAGAGTACTTTTACCACTTCCACTTTTCCCTGAAATTAAAACAAATTCACCTTTTCTAATTTCAAGATTGACATTTTTTAAAGCAGTTCGTCCATCTTCCCATTCATAATAAACATTTTTTAGCAAAATCATGGTTATACCTCATACTGAGCTTTCCATAATTTTGTGTAGTAACCATTTTTTGCAAGAAGTTCACCATGCTTTCCTTTTTCAAGTAAATTTCCTTTTTGAAATACGAGAATTTGGTCAGCTTTTTGAATTGTTTTTAAATGATGAGCCACTACAAGTACAGTTCTATTCTTTGCAAGTTCTGTAATAGCATCCTGTATCAAAGATTCATTTACAGGATCAACATTACTTGTCATTTCATCAAGAATTAAAATCGGTGCATCTTTTAGAAAAGCTCTTGCAATAGATATTCTTTGTCTTTGTCCACCTGATAAAATTCCTCCATTTTCGCCAATATCAGTTTCATAACCTTTTGGTAAACTCATAATGAAATCATGTATTCTTGCTTTCTTTGCAGCTTCAATGATTTCCTCTTTTGTAGCTCCTTTTTTACCTACTCTGATATTTTCTTCAATCGTGTTATCAAACAATTGAACATTCTGCATGACAATGCTAATACGGTCTAAAAGCTCATCATAAGGAATATCCCTTATATCAATTCCTCCGAGTGTAATTTTTCCTTTATGCACATCATAAAATCTTAGAAGTAAGTTGGTTATAGTGGTCTTTCCACTACCTGATTCTCCAACTAAGGCTGTCATTGTTTTTTCAGCAATAGAAAAGCTCAATTTTTCCATTTTAAATTCATCTTTTTCATAGGAAAATCCAATGTTATCAAAAGCTATATCATTATCTTTCGGAACAATTCCATTCACTTTATCCGGGATTACATCTGCATATAAAATTCTTGAAAGTCTTTCGTAACTATCTACCGCCGAAACATAGTTCATATAGTGTTGTTCCATAGAAGCGAACGGCTTATAAAACTCTTTTGAAATTACCGCAAAGATAATAAAATTAAGCACATCGAGATTTCCCTTTATAACAAGTATTGCTCCTGCAATTAAAAGAACTAAATATCCAATATCCAGTAAAAAACCAAATATAGATAACTGTTTTGCCTTGAATCTTGAAGCTGCTTTACTTGTTTCTCCGAACTTTTTCGTTTTGTTCATAAGCTCATTATCTAAGCTCTTATTGTTTGAAAAACTCTTTAGTACAGGTATTCCTCTAACATATTCAACAAATAAGCTAACCATATCAAGAAGTGCTGAGTTGTTCTGATTTTCTATTTTTTCAGATTGCTTAATTGTCAGATATAGAAAGATAAGTGCAATCGGAACAGATACAGCCATAATAATAGCAAGTTTGAAATCAATACTTGCAAGACCAACAAATACGACTGCACCTATCAAAAAATCACCAAACATTCTTGACCACATGTGTCCTACAACAAGGGACATATTATCAACATCTTTGTGTAAAATTGTATTGATCTCGCCCAGTCTTTCGTTGGTATAAAATCCTAAGCTGAATTTTTTTAATTTGATAATCATGCGTTCTCTGATTTGCTGAACAATATCAAAACCTGCACTATGCTTTTTCATATCTGCAACCATATTACAAATACCTTTGAACACTACAAGTAATCCAATCGCAATAAAATATTTATATAGACTTGCTAAGCTCGTTCCATCGAATATTTGGAACAGTATAGAAAATACGATCACAATCATAGCTATGGAGCTTAGTCCATAAAGGGCAAAGAATACACTCGATATAATCAAATCTCTCTTGCCAGTTTTTGTAAGTAGTTTTAACATTTCTCTAAACATTTTCTGTTACCACCTCTTTCAAATTCCATCTATCTACCTTGTTCTGTGCTTCAACCATATCCTTATAAAAATCACATCTTTTCATCAGCTCTTCATGGCTTCCTGCATCAAGAACAACACCCTTATCCATAACAATAATTTGGTCTGAATCTCTAATCGTATTTAGATGATGAGCAATTGTAATGATGGTTTTATCCTTGCTTAAATCGTCAATTGCTTCGCCGATAAGTCTTTCATTTTCACTATCAACAGCCGCCATTGCTTCATCTAATATTAAAATCGGTGCATTTTTCAGTATCATTCTTGCTATAGAGATTCTTTGTTTTTCTCCACCGGATAACTTAACTCCCATTTCACCTACTCGTGTTTCATATCCATTTGGCAATGCTGAAATAAAATCATGGCATCTTGCTTTTTTAGCAGCTTCTATGACTTCTTCTTTTGTTGCATTTAGTTTTCCAATTGCTATATTTTCAAAAATACTTAAGTCAAAAAGGATAACTTCTTGTTGCACACTACCAATCAGCATTGAGATATTTTCTTGACTATATTCTTTTATATCTTTTCCATTTATCAGTATTTGTCCTTCATCTGCATCCCAAAATCCCATAAGCAAATTAGATACCGTACTCTTTCCACAACCGCTTGCTCCTACAAAGGCGTTCAAACTATTTTTCTTAAAATTCAAATTGATATTTTTAAGCTCAAAGCTATCTTTTCCGTATGCAAAATTCACATCTTTAAATTCTATGTTTCCAAATTCTAAACCTTGTTCTGTCTTTTTGTTTGGAAGTGGAACTGTTAATACTTTCCCTATCGCCTTTAACGCTTCCTTAAACACAATAGAAAAATGTTGCAATGTAGCTGTCTTACTTATAGAAGCAGTAAAAGCAGACGATAAAATAATGGCAAGGATAAAATTAGGCGTTGTAATATTTCCATGATAAAGAAATATGCTTCCCAAAATCATGACAATAACCACTCCAATTTCCATAAATATGTCAATGAGTCCCATTGGAATTGTAACCATCCCCATGCTCTTTTTAACCCAGTAAATATATTCTCTTGCCGTTTTTAATGTTCTTTCACTAATTTCCTCTTCTTTAGCAAAAGCCTTAATCACAGAAATATTTTTTACATATTCCATTAGCTCTTCTCTCATTCTGTTTTCATGATTGAAGTAAATCGCAAAGTTTTTATCCATTGTTTTCTGTGAAAGAACTTTTACCAAATACATGAGTGGAACTCCGGCAATCATCCCAAGAGCAAGACGCCAATCCACAAAAATCATAGCTACAAAAATAATGGTAGGCAGAAGTGTAACTGCCATTATTTCAGGAAGACCATGGGCAAGGTATACTTCCACTTGCTCTACATCATGTTGAACAATGTTGGTAAGCTCTCCTGTATTATGTTCTTTAAAGAATCCCAAACTTAGTTTTTTCAGATGACCGATAATATCTAACCTAAGTTCTGTTAATTTTTCGTATGCTTTCTCATGGGCAACCTTTGTTGCAAAATAATAAAACACTCCTTTTAATACAAACGATATAAAGATTCCCAAGAATATATACTTTAAATTACCTTCGTTAATATTGTTTGTGATTAAAGAACTAATCAAATATACAAGTAAGATTTGTGGTATCAAATCAAATACTATTTTTAAAGCAAGAAGTGAATTGGATAAACTATTTTTCCCAATCACTTTTTTCCTTAATTCTTTTTCCGGCATGAACAACTCTCCTTTCAAAATTGAATAATATTGAATTTTAATTCAGTATTAAGGTTTAAAGTAAGACTTTGCTGATTACGCAAAGTCTATTTTATCCGATCACTATATTTTTTTAAATTACTGTATCAGCAAATCAAAAATTATAGCACAATCTTTTTCCATTTTCTAATCTTAGTTCTAAACGTTCCAAAAGGGGCAACCGTATTAACATGAATAAACTTATAAACTTCCCATGTCGCTGTTTTAGTAGCTTCATCAGCCCATTTTCTCATATGCGGTTGAAATAATTCTTCTTCACTTAGTGTATCAATCATTGTATAGATAGATATAATATTTTCTTTCAATCGTTTCTTTAATTCTTCTATCGATAAATGAGCATAAGTATCGGTAAACCACTGATATAATTCTCCAAGTTGATTCCATTTAAACATATCCGACGGTGTCTTTACTTCAAAACCGTTTTTCTCATCTTTTTCCCATTTCAAAACTAATGTTGTCCATCCGAGTTGATAAGCAAGATTTTCTGCTGGTGTTCTGTCAACTTCAGGGACTCTCTTATCTTTGAGAGATTCAGGAATAATATCAAATTCAGAAATATACTTTTCAAAACTTTTATTTATCTCAGATTTCAGTTCTTCTTTATCTTTATATATCTTCAAAATATCTCCTCCAAAAATTTAAATTTATCGCATTTAAATATCAAATCAACTTACAATGATTCCACTCCCTTGTAATAACACTTTGCAATAAGTTTTAGCATATCTTTTGCCCACTTTTCACTTTGATAATGCCTTGCTATTTCAAGAAGTCCCTCTGTAAAGTTACTGGCTAAAATATGGGCAAGCATTGGATCATATTCCTGTTTCGATTGTCTTTTTAAACTTACTTCAATATGAACCTGCATTTGCGATATGAGTTTTTGTTTTGCTTCTGTATGCTTTGTACCTGAGCTTTTATCCATTAAAATAATTAACTTCTTACGATCTTTTAAAAGTTCATGAATATAATTTTCTCCAACTTCATCAAACCTTTCAGAAGCAGAACCTTTTTCCAAAGATTCTTCCTCATTAAAAGCTGACTCGAAGTTTATATAAACAGAACTTACTACTGCATCAAACAAAACTGCCTTATTTTTGAAATAGGTATAAATTAGTGCCACAGGAATATCTGCTTCTTTTGCAATTTCTGTTAATTTGGCACCTCTATAATCCTTTTTATAAAATACTTTTTCTGCTGCTTCGAGTATTCTATTTCTAACTTCTTCTTTTAATACTTGTGCCATAGCACACCTCTTTCTATTCCAATACTGAATCTACATTTAATAATAAATTAAAATTCAATATTTGTCAAGATAGATTTAAATATTTGTTTTTATATACTCACTCACCGGTATCCCCACTCTTTTCAAAACCTTTATTTTCTCCTGTTTCTTCTGTTCTCTTCTTGCCTTATATTTATCTTCATACTCTTTCTGTTTTCCACTCGCTTTACGCTTTAGGTAATTTTGATGTAGCTTGTCTTTTCTTTCTTCGATTTTTCTTTCTTCTTCCTCAAGTTTTTGTTTTTTTCTTCGCTTAACTCCGCCTGTGGTAGTTCGTAATTACCTATGAAATTAAAGTAAATTTCTATCTTTTGCTTTGATGTCTGACTTCCTTTTCTATCTCTTTCATGTACGATAATCTTTTCTACAAACTCATTTATCATTGTAGTTGTAAGTTCATCAAAGTTTTCATAACGACTGATAAGAGATATAAATTTTCTTGCTCTGTCTGTTTCTTTTTCATATCTTGATACCTGCTGCTCTAAATCTTTGATCTCTTTGCTTAAAGTTATCTGCTCTGTTTCATATTGATTGTTTAGTATCTCATATCTGCTATTTGGTATTTTGTTAAGGATCATATCTTCGTAAATTCTGCACATAAGTCGTTCGAGTTCCCTAAGTCTGTTTTGGCTTTCCGTTAATCTTACCTTTTTCTTTTCTATCTCTATTTTTTCTTTTTCTTCCATTTCATTTTGAATGGAACAGATAAAGGCTTCATTATCTTCATCAAGGTATTTTTTAATATCTTTTAGTGTGTCTTGTATTAAATTTAAGACTACTTCCGCTTTTATTCTGTGTGCTGATGGACAAAGCATGCCACAAGGTGTTTTAGTATAGGCACTGCAAGTGTAATAGGGTATATTTTTGTAATTGCTTGTTCTATGAACATACATTTTACTTCCACAATCTGCACAATACATCAGTCCTGTGAGTGGGTGATATTCTCCCCAACCGTCAGGATACCTTTTTACATTTCCTCTTATCCTTTGCACATTGTCAAAGGTTTCTTGATCTATAATTGGCTCGTGTGTATTTTCAAAAATAAGCCAGTTATCCTCGGATACATATTTGCTTTTCTTATCCTTGAAGTGTTTTCTTGTTTTGAAATTGACTGTATGTCCCAAGTATTCCTGTTTCTTTAAAATGCTTGCTATGGTTGAGCTGCACCAACGATAGGGATGTTCAAAGTTTTTGCTTTGATATAGTCCATAGCCTAATTTTTGTTGATGGTAGGCGGGTATATCTACTTTTTCACTTTCTAATATCTTTGCTATTCGATACGGACCATTTCCTTGCATGGTCAGGTTAAATATTCGCCTTACTATCTCTGCTGCTTTTTCATCTACTATCCATTTGTTTTTATCTTTTTCATCTTTGATATAGCCATAAGGCGGTGTACTTGCCGTATGTTTTCCACTTTCCCCTTTTGACTTGAAAGTCGATTGGATTTTTCTTGATGTATCTCTTGCATACCATTCGTTCATGATATTTCTAAAAGGGGTAAAATCATCTTCTCTGTAAAAACTATCTACATTGTCATTGATAGCGATTAGTCTTACGCCCTTTTGTCTTAGTATCTCCATACATTGACCGACTTTGAGATAATCTCTGCCAAGTCTGCTCATATCTTTTACGATGATACAACCAATATTTCCTTGATTGACTCCGTTCATCATTGCCATAAATCCCGGTCTGTCAAACTGTGTTCCGCTGATTCCATCATCTGTAAAGTGAATGATGTTTGACAGGTTATTTTTGCTTGCGTATTCTTCCAATATTTTTTTCTGATTGATGATAGAGTTACTCTCTCCTTGCAGTTCATCATCACGACTTAATCTCTCATAGAGTGCTGTTATCTTTTCAAAATTCCTCATTTTTACCCCCTTTCTCTTAATTTTTCAATAAAAAAAGAATTAAGAAGTACATATTTCACTAAAATAGTGATTAAGTGTTCTCCTTAATTCTATTACTCCAGCAGCAAGTTTGTACTTTTTATATTGCTTTACCGCAAAGTGCGTAGGCTCTTTCTTTTCCAATGCTTCAAATAGTCTATCAATGGGATTCATATATGTTTCATCATCTTCCCTGACTTCTGAAGCGTCTATCATATCCAGTAGTGTTGCAAAGTTCTTTTCTTCTCTTGGAGCTTCATAGAAGATATATCCAATAAGAGCTGTATAGTAGAGTTTTTCTGCTTTCACCCAAAAATCCTCACCTGCTTTTTCACCCTCTCCCTTTGTGTTTGCAATGATTGTCTGCACTAATTTGAGTATATCTTTTTCACTTCTAAGGTAGGCGAATGGATTATACTTCATGCTCTTTTTGAAGTTGATGGTATTTAAGATTTTTATCTCATAGCCATTATCTTCAAGCATCTTGCCACACTCAATGACTATCGTTCCCTTAGGATCTGTTACACAATATGATGAGTGCATTTGCATTAGATTTGGCTTTACATAAAATCTTGTCTTTCCTGAACCAGAACCACCTATAACAAGCACATTCTTATTTCTCGCATACTTTGGATTTGCCGGTCTGCCATTCATGGTTAATCGCTCAGTTTGAGTAAGCAAGATATTGTTTTGGAACTTTTCATCCGCATACGGCTCTATATCTTTTCTCGTTCCCCATCGGGCTGATCCATACTCTTTCCCCTGCCTGAACTTTTTTGCATTTTTACCTTTGGTATAGACGATAAATTTAATTAAAGCTGCCACTCCCACGCCCATTAAAATGTCAGAAGGATGAATGCTCGGAATAAATCTCATGGTATTAAGCTCTAATATTCCTTGAAAGATTTTGTCTATCACATCGCCACCAGTATAGGCTCTTACATGGTGAGAGAAGATATTGCCCACATAGAAAAATGCAAGATAGGGAATATTCTGCTTTAGAAACTTTGCCTTATCTTGCACTTTGAATAAGCCTTTGATGTCTTTTAATATCTTATCTATCATAGGCTCTGCTCCTTTTGTTTATTCTTGACTTTATCTTTAGAAACAGTGTTCTTTGCCATCTCCTTGAATTTTTCTATGCTTTTATGAATGGACTCCTTATTTTTCTCTTTTTTCTCAATTTTAGAAAGCACATTTTGAAAAGCTTTATTCAGAACTTTTGTATCTTTTGCTTGGAAAAATACCGAATGTGTTCCTGTTTCCTTATCTTTCATCACTGAGAATTTAACACCATGTTTATTCAATTCTTTTTTTAATTCTTTTAATTCACCATCTTTAACATTGATTTCTTCAAGCTGTCCTTTCTTTACCATATCTTTTAGCTTAACTTGATTTCCTTTATTCTTTAGATAAGCATCTAAGTCTCCACCCATTTTTTCTGCTTCTTTAAGTAATTTTTTTAGTAATTTTACTATTTCTCTTGCTGTTAGCTTTGCAAGTCGTATTTCAAGGTTAATTGCCTTGCTTGAAACTTCTTCGTTAATCATTATCGCTCACCCCCTCCAAGTAGCCTTTCCCTATTTCTCTCCAATTTTCTTTTTTGAACTTTCTTTCTAAAGTCTTCTCCTGTAACTTTAATTGGAATGCACATTTCCATAATCCTCGAATAAATTCTTTCGTATTCAACTCCATCATCTGAATTTTTAATTTGTTCTATAGGAATGTTTGTTGTAAAGATGGTTGGTTTATTTTTTAGATACCTGCTATTTACGATGTTATATACTTGCTCCTTTGCATAGCTTGTATCTCTTTCAATTCCTAAATCATCTAAGATAAGTACCGGTACACTTACAATGGATTCAATGTATTCATTTTTATCAAAATCAAATCCACCTTTTTGTAAATCGTTAATGATTTGTGCAAAGTTTCTAATCTTCACTCGAATTTGATATTCTTCAATTAGTGCATTGGCTATTGAACAAGCAAGGTAGGTTTTTCCACTACCGACTGTTCCAAAGAATAGAAGTCCGATATTTTCTTTTTTCATCGTTTCATATTCTTTTACAAAATTTTTAGCAACAGTAAAGCATTGCTCTTTTCCGCCTTGATAGTTATCAAAAGTATATGCCCATTGGTTCATAGAATTAAAGCATCTCTTTTTTAGATCTTCAATTTCTTGCCATTTTTTTCTCTCAGCTTCTTTTTTTAGCCTATTTCTATCGCACTCACACTGCTTTTTGAATATCTTCTTGCTTCCAAAGATGTCCATTACTTCTCCGTCTTTTCTTTCGTTGCAGACTTTACAATAGGCGTGTCCGTCTTTGATGTATTCTGTATCAGGATCGTAATTGTATTTTGCTCCGTCAATAAGAAGCTCTTTTAGTTTATTCATCATAAATATTCTCCAATCTCATAATCTTCTAAGCTATAGCTTTTATTTTTAGTATTCTTCTTTTGGTTTTGATTTCCTTGATCTTTGTAAAACCAAGAAAGGATAGTTGCCTTATGATCTTTATAGTTCTTTCCTGTGCTTTTTATATATGTGGATAAGCGTTCGATATAGTTATCGAATTGATTCATGAGTATTTCTTTTAGGTCAACTACTTCATCGTCTGTCAAAAAGACATTTTGGAATGTTCCATACTCGCCTTTGCAAATACTAAAATCAGTATTACTATAATTAAGATTATTATTATAAGTATTACTTCTGTGTAGATTCTTCACTTCTTGAAGTGTAGTTTCTACATTTCTTAAGTGTAAATTCTTCATTTCTGAAGTGTAATTATTACACTCGGACTTAAAGATACTCATAAAGTCTTTTACATAGATGATGTTGGGTTTTCCAAGACCTTGTCTTTTGCGTTCAATAAGTCCTATACCACCTGTATTACTATCAAGTTCATTTAGAATTTTGACAGCTGTTTTATTTGATTTATTTAGCATTGTCATAATTTCTTCTACAGTGAAAATGATATATACTCTTTTTTCATCATCAATCCATTTATTTTTATATGACAAGTTTGTTCGCTCCAAAAGGCAAGAGTAAAGTATTTTGGCATCTGATGATAACCCCTTAAAGGCTTCGTCCGTTACTAAAACTTTAGGTAGCATAAAAAAGCTAAACCTATCTCCATCTCTGTTATAAAAATAGTCAAAATTCACACCCACACCTCCTCTCAAATTATTTTTGGACAAAAGAAAAGACGATAGATTTTTTTATTGTTCTATCGTCTAAGTCGTTTATTATTTAGTTTTTTGTATTTATCAATCTAACCTTATCCTCGTCTAAACCAAGGTATGATTCTATTTGCTTTTTATTTTACACCTTGCAAATTCCCTTGTTTTAAAAATCCAGTATTTCTTATAGCAATTCCTACAACTGTTAAAATAAAGCAACAAATAACATAAGCAGGACCTACTCCGCAAACAGGTAATTTTTTATTTTTCAATATATCACGCTCCCATACACTTAAAATCTGTAATTCATTTCCATAGAAAAACAACAATTACTGCCTGAATTTCCGATATGATTGGTATTAGTAAAAAAGGTACAAGTAAGAAATGTTCGTAAATCGCCAAACGTTTCATCCAATTCTTGAATTCATAATCCTTG
>NZ_KQ960145.1:98293-156353 GCF_001553085.1 Parvimonas sp. KA00067
ATCGTATTTATCTTTTTCTCTTGTTTTGTCATCTGCTTAGGAGCTGATTTCTGAATAGACTTTGGATAGGAATCAAAAAATAATCTTGGATTTATAAGTACCAAACTAGCCACTATTCCATTAAAAATAGCTGCTATAGCAATTCCATCAAGAATTGCTCCCATGAAATCCATAAAACCAACTCCTTTTCAAATTTTACTTTTAATTACATCATCCAAAATTTATAGTACTATCTTTTTCCATTTCCTAATTTTTGTTCTAAATGTTCCAAATGGAGCAACAGTATTCACATGAATAAACTTATATACTTCCCATACTGCTGTTTTAGTTGCTTCATCAGCCCATTTTCTCATGTGAGGTTTAAATAATTCTTCCTCACTTAATGTATCAATCATTTCATAAATAGAGTCAATGTTTTCATTTAATTTTAATTTCAACTCATTTAGAGATAAAGGAGCATAGGTGTCTGTAAACCATTGATATAATTCACCCAATTGATTCCATTTAAAGTTCTCTGATGGTGTCTTTACTTTTAGTCCAATTCTTTCATTTTCTTCCCATTGAAGAACTAAGGTAGTCCACCCTAATTGATAAGCAAGATTTTCAGCCGGTGTTCTATCAACTTCGATTATTCTCTTATCTTTTAAATTTTCTGGAATATCATCAAATTCTGAAATATATTTCTCAAAGCTTTTATTTATCTCATTTTTCAATTCCTCTTTATCCTTGTATGTTCTCAAAATATCTCCTCCACAAGTTTCTAATTTGCTCTTCATATAGCCCTAATCTTACAATTTACCGTTTCAATTAAAGCAATGCAAAATGCTCCTATCATCGGTAAGCCATATGGACTTACTAAAAAAGCTATTACTAATGCTTGTATTCCTGTTACAGTATCATGATAGATAAAACTTGCTATTGATCCTATTACACAAAATGACATTAGAAAATATAATATCGTTGTTCCAATACCTAACAAGAATGTTAGAAAAGCTGTTAAAATTGACAGTACCAGTGAAACAGGAAAAAGTATAATTTTTAATATTATTCTCATCGTCCCTCCTCCTAGCTGGTGTACTGTTTACAACACTTATTTTTGTAATAAATGCTCTAAACAGCACACCAACCACTTAATTTTTTAGTTTTTAACTTTGGTAGAAGTTCTAAAAGCCTTGTATTTACTTGACTATTTGCCTGTGTCATTATTATGACACGAAACCCAGCAAAAAAATCTAAGATTATTGCATTATTATTTGGATGTAGGTTTATGATAGTTTTTATTAAACTAACCGGTTTAGGATTTGAGAACTTTTTTGATATATTAAACTTTTCATAATCAGAGACTCCATTTGGGTTTGAATATATATTATTAATTAAATCTAATGTTGTAAATCTAACTCCAATTTCTTTATCAACCATAGAGTTAGTCTTTACATCATATGCTTTATCTTGGTATATTTGCATCCTTATAGAATTCTTTGTTTCTCTTATAATTCCTAGTTTAATTGCTGTTTTCATCCTTTCTTCTGTCCAGAACCATCTATTTCTCACTCCCTTGGAATTAACTGGACTATATATCTTACCATTAAATTCAACATCATAGTCACAGTTTCTTGAATATCCTTGAGAAATTGGAGCGATTAAAGCTTTAGTGTCACCTTCATAGTAATGTCCAATTTTGTCTTGCTTTAAGTTTTCAGAATCTGTATCTTGAATAATTTTCTTTAAATTTAATCTATTAGTATTAGAATAAGCTATAATGAAATCATTAGAAATATTTATATTTTTTTCTTGAGCAAATCGTTGAGGTGATGTTATTCTAGGGATAATAGATATTAAATTCTTTTCTCCAAATATACTATCACATAAAAGTTTCAATTGAGCTTGTTCATTATTATCTATAGAAATAAAAATTACTCCCTCATCAGATAATAACTCTCTTGCTATCGTTAACCTTTCATTCATAAATGATAGCCATTTTGAATGTCTATATCCATCGTCAGATCCAATATAATTATCATCATAAATAAAATCTTTATTCCCAGTGTTGTAAGGTGGATCAATATAGATAACATCAATATTACCCTTGTGAGTCTTATCTAGTAATTTAAGAGAATGTAGATTATCCCCCTCTAAGAGAAAATTGAAATCGGTTGTATTATCTCTAACTATCTTTTTATCTTCTATCTCTTTAAAAACTGGTATGTTATGAACGAGTTGTTTGTCTACTTCTTCTACGTGTTCTTCCCAAACTAACCCATATTTTTTCTCAGTTAGTGCTGTTTCAATCTTTTCTAGTGCAATCCTACTTTCATCATCTGTATGAATTTCTTTTAGATGATTTAGGTATTCAAGCATTTCAGCTCTTCTGGTCTGTGATAGGTTGCTCAATTTTATTCCACCTCATTTCTATGAATTTCTACAACTTCCTCTATCTTGCAATCCAATGCCAAGCAAATCTTTTCTAATGACTCTAAGTTCACATAAGAGTTTTTGCTCATTCTTGAAACTATGTTGCTTGTTATGTTTGCAGCTCTTTTTAAGTCTTCTTTGTTCATTTCTCTTTCTACCAATAAGTGCCATAATGGTTTATAAGAAATTGCCATATTATTACCCCTTATCCGTTTTATTGTTAAGATATATTATATCATAAATAGGCTTATAAGTCACTTTAGCCTATTTTATGCTTGTGCTTGCGTTAGTATTTATTAAGATAGTCTTTGTTTTTTTCCTTGTCCCACTTGGAACTGCTCCAAATCGGTTGGGTGCCCGGGAACCTTGTTATTTCATAATCAAAATAATTTAAAAAAGATTTTTTAAAATTAACAAAAGGAGCTTATGTATTTTTAAAAAATCCTCTTTATGTTGACGGAGTAGCTTATCCTCACCACAATGTAAAATTTGGGCTTAATGAAAAATATTTTATAAATGGAGTTAAATTCTTCGTACAAGCAGTTAGCGACTATTTAAAATAGTAAATAATTTTAAACAAATAGAGAGAACGTCTGTTCTCTCTATTCTTTTATAAATACAAATTTATTTTCAAAAGACATTTCTTCACTGAATTTATATCCCTCTTTATTAAATTGTTTTATTCCTTCTATATTTTCAATTTTGTTTTTAGTTATAAAGTTTAACATCATTCCCCTTGCTTTTTTTGAAATTGTGGAATGTTTTTTTAATTTTCCATCAGCATTTTCAAAAAATTCAAAATCTAAAAACTTTTCATCTGTAATATATTTTTTTATTACTTTTGAAAATTCATCACTTGCAAGATTAATGATTAAATTTTCATCTTTTAAAACTTCTTTTGCTATCTCATCTTTCCAAAAATTATATAAATTTCCCATTTTCGTTTTCATAAGAAAATCAAGTCTATACGGATTTATCAAATCAAAAGGTTTAACTGCACCATAAAGCGCAGAAATAATAATTAAATGCTCCTTTATATACTCTAAATCGCAATTGTCAAACTCCTCCCTATTAATATTCTTATAACACATTCCGTCATACATATAAAAAGCTTTACAATAATCTTTTGAAATTAACACTTCCGGAACATTCTTTAAAATTTCATTCGTCTTTTCTAAAAAATTTAAGCCAAAAGAAAATCTCTCACAAGTTTTAGAAATTGTCTTTGCAGGTGATAAAATTATTTTCATATTTCTCTCCTATTTCTTTAATAGCATATACTAATAGTAGCAATTATAACATCTACTAGCTGTAAAAGTCAATTTATTATTTATAATTTGGACTTTTCAATTGTTATGATACAATTGATGTGAGACTAAGGATAATAAAAGAGAATATCCTGTATAATTAAAATAATAAACAATTTAGCTAGAAATGAACTCTCTTTTATGAACAATATTACACCATAAAATAATGTACAAAAAATAGCACCGAAGCGCTATTTTAAAAGTATTCATATAATATTGTTATTGAAGTTTTTAATTCTTCATCATAATTTTTTATCAGTTCTTCAAACTCTGATTTTAAACTGTTCTCGTCAAAATTTTTATCTAGTTTATTTCCATCTAAGATTAATTGCAAACCTACAAAGTATTTATATCCTTGTTTGTAAATTGCAAAATCATGCATTGATTTTATATAGCTAAACTTATTTTTCCAATTTTCAGTAATTTCTTTTAACTCAATTTCTCTTTCCGTAAAATTTCCCCCGACCGGTTCAACATGGATTACTAGAACAATTTCATACTTTTCATAAATTTCTTTTTCAATCAAACTCATAAGATTATGTGCTTTGATTAAACTCATTTCAGAATCAACTTCAACATCAACAGTTGCAATTTTTTTATTATTTCCATATGTATGAAAAGTGTAATTGTGTATTCCCAAAATTTCTTTGTGCTTTTCGATGTCTGTCAAAACTGACTTTATCAATTCTACACTTGGTGCCTCTCCAATAAGTTGGCTAACTGTTTCCTTTGCAAGTGAAAAACCGGAAAATAAAATAAATGCAGAAACTACAAGTCCAACTACTCCGTCAACGGGAAAAGTTGTATAATCTGCAAAAATCATTGCAATTAAAACCACAGAAGTTGTAAAAACATCACTTAAACAATCGACAGACGTTGCTCTTAAAATACTTGAGTCGATAGCTTTACCTAGTTTTCTGTTAAATAAACTCATCCAAAGTTTTACAAAAATAGAAACAACGAGAAAAGCAATTCCTATTTTATTCATAACAATTTTTTCAGGGCTTATAATTCTTTCAATCGACGTTTTTGTAAATTGTAAACCAACAAGCATAATCATCATAGAAATGATTAATGTCGTTATGTACTCAACTCTACCATGCCCATAAGGGTGGTCCTTATCTGGTGGAGCAGAAGAAAATTTAAATCCCAAAACCGTTGCAAAAGAATAAATCGCATCAGAAAAATTATTTACGGCGTCAGCTGTTATTGAAACTGAATTTGCAAAAATTCCTATTAAAAACTTTGATACTCCCAAAGTAACATTTAAAGATGTTCCTATTAACCCTGAAAAATATCCAACTTTTTTTCTATCGTACTTATCTGTATTTTCAATTCTTGAAATACTCAATATTTTTTTATCTATCATATTTACTCCATAAATAATATAATATTTCCACTTTCCAGCGTCTTTTTTATGTCGATAATTCTTTGGTTTGATGAACCGCGAAACTTTAGGGTTAAATCTTTTAATCTATAATCAAATCGTCCATCAACTAGAACATCACATTCCTTTAAAAGTTCAAATCTGTCATCATCTTCAAGAATTTCTTCAAAAGTATATCCTGAATAAATCCAAATATTTTTATTTACACTTTTTTTAATATCTCTTACAATTTCAAGGAGCTCTTTGGCATTTTGCATTGGTTCGCCACCAATTAAAGTAAGACCGGAAACATTTTTATCACGTAAATAGTCTATTACTAAATTAGTAGTTTCTTTAGTCCAAAGCTCCCCAAAATTGAAATCCATATATTTTCTATTAAAACAATCTTTACAATTATGTGTACAGCCAGTTACGAAAATACTAGTTCTGATACCAACACCATTTGCAACATCATAAGCTCTTATCTGACCATATCTCATTTTAATCCCTCGCTATATATGAAGAACTCTAGCCTTTATTTCCTTAGTTCTACCTTCATTCCAGAAATTTTCTCCAAGATAACCACAAGTTCTTCTCGTTACATTCATTTTTTGCTTGTCTTTATTATGACATTGTGGACATTCCCATTCATTATATTCGTTTATGATTATTTCTCCATCAAATCCGCAAACATGGCAATAATCTGATTTTGTATTAAATTCAGCATATTGAATATTATCATAGATAAATCTAATCATTTGTTCAACAGCTTCAACATTATGGTTCATATTAGGAATTTCTGCATAAGAAATACAACCCCCTGTTGACAATTTTTGGAAATCTTCTTCAAATCTAAATTTATCAAAAACTGAAATATTTTCCCTAACATCAACATGATAACTATTTGTATAATATCCCTTATCTGTTATATCCTTTATTTCTCCATATTTCTTTCTATCTATAGAACAGAATCTGTGAGTTAAACTTTCAGCAGGAGTTCCATATAGAGAAAATGCCATTCCTGTTTCTTCACTCCAACTGTCAGCCGCTTCTTTAATTCTCTTCATAACTTTAAGAGCAAATTCTTTTCCTTCTTCAGTTGTATGGCTAACGCCTTTTACACACATTGTAGCTTCATACAATCCAATATATCCAACAGAAAGAGTTGAATATCCATTTGTAAGATATTTCTTAATACTTTCGCCTTTTTTAAGTCTTGCAATGGCTCCGTATTGCCAATGAATTGGGGAATTATCACTCTTTACATTTTGAAGAAGTGAATTTCTGAATAAAAGTGCTTTTTTTACAATATCAAGTCTTTTTTCTAGCATTTCAAAAAAGCCTTCTTCATTTCCCGTATTTAAAATTCCAATTTGTGGTAAGTTCAAACTTACAACACCTTGGTTAAATCTACCTTCAAATTTATAATTTCCATTTTCATCTTTATATGGTGCTAAGAATGATCTACAGCCCATAGGTCCAAATACATTTCCTTCATAATGTTCTCTAAGTTTTTTAGCAGAGATATAATCAGGATACATTCTCTTTGCAGTACATTTTGCAGCGAGTTTTGTTAAATAATAATATTTACTGTCTTCTCTTACATTATTTTCATCCAAAACATAAATTAACTTTGGAAAAGCTGGTGTGATATAAACACCCTTTTCATTCTTAATTCCTTCTAGTCTTTGTTTTATTATCTCTTCAACGATTTGAGCAACTTCGTCTTCATATTCAAAACCGTCCTCAACATACATAAATAATGTAACAAAAGGACTTTGTCCATTTGTAGTCATCAAAGTATTTATTTGATATTGAATAGTTTGAATACCTGCCTCAAGCTCTTTTTTAGTCATTGCTCTTGCAATATTTTCGATATCTTCTTCATCAGTTAAAATTTCTTTTGCAAGTTTTAAATGTTTTTCATAGCTCTTTCTAAGATATTTTCCTAGATGAGCAACATTTAAGCTTTGTCCACCAAATTGACCTGACGCAACCTGTGCAATTATTTGAGTCATAACTGTACAAGCTACTTGGAAAGACTTTGGAGTTTCAACCATTTTACCATTAATTACTGTTCCATTATCAAGCATATCTCCAATATTAACTAGACAGCAATTGAACATAGGTTGAATTAAATAGTCCATATCATGAAGATGTATAGCTCCTTCGTCATGAGCCTGAACAATATCCACAGGAATTAGCATTCTTCTTGCTATATCCTTTGAAACTTCTCCGGCAATCAAATCTCTTTGAGTTGATGCAAGAATAGCATTTTTATTTGAATTTTCATTTATAACATCTAAATTTGTCTTATCAAGAAGACCCAAAATACTTTCGTCAGTAGTATTTTTAAGTCTTTTAAAAGTTTGCACAGCCTTATAGTTTTCATAAGCTCTGGCAGTTGCAGGATTTCCATACTTAATTAAGCTGTAGTAAACATGATCTTCTATATCATATATACTCATCTTCTTTCCGATTGTTGTTGCAAAAGTTTCTATCTCTGATGCAATCTTTTCAGCCAATCCTTCTTCGTATACTCCTGTACTGCTATGCATAGCTTTTTTTATTGCAATTGCAATTTTATTTGCGTCAAAATCTACTTCTTGACCATTTCTTTTTATAACTTTAATCATAACTACCTCCTAAAATACTTCATAAATGCTCGATAGTAAGATTATATCATCAACAATATATATTGTCAATCAATAGTTATTAAACTATATATAGTATATTTATTTGTTTTTACTCATTAAATCCCTCTTGAAAAATTTTATAACAATTTGTAGAATGAGAAAATTAAAAATAAAATAAAAAATTTTTTAAAATTTTTTCTCTTACACAAAAAATAAAGTCGATATAAATTTTATACCGACTTTGTTAAATCACTTATCTTTAATTGTCTTTATTCCAAAAGCAAAATATACTATATGGCAAAACCAAACTAGCCCTAAAATAATTCTTCCGATATTTGTATTTTTCATAAAATAGAATCCCGTCCCCATTGTTATTGTAAAAATTATAATAATTTTTAACTTTGTCTTTAATGGAAGTCCTTTTCTATTTACAATTTTCTCTATATTGTTTTTATACAAATTCGTTTCGACAAACCATTTGTGCAACTTTTTAGAACTTCTTGCAAAGCAAAATACTGTTACAACATAGAAAGGAAATGTCGGCAATATTGGTAAAAACACTCCAACTGTTCCTATTGCAAAAAATATCAACCCTATCGCAATCCAAATATATTTTACTAAATTCATTCTATATTACCTCTCATAATCTAATATATCAATGATAACATATTTCATATTGATTGGCAATATTATATTTCAAAGCAATTTCCTTTTTCGACTTTATAAATTACATCTGCAAATGAAACTGTACTCATTCTGTGTGAAATTAAAAATACCATTCCTTTACAATTTTCTCGAATCAAATTTAATATAATCGATTCATTCAAAGTATCCAAGTTGCTTGTTGGCTCATCAAAGATATATACTTCAGCTTTTTTAAGCAATGCTCTCATAAGTTCGAGTCTTTGCATCTCTCCGCTTGAAAAAATAATTTTTTCTGAATTTATTTTAGTATCAAGACCATTTTCTGTTGATAAAATTTTATCTTTTAATCTACATTTTTCAGCTATCTTCAAAATTTCCTCATCAGTAATATTTTCATTTCCCAAAATCAAATTTTCTCTAATGCTTTGTGAAAAAATTTGTGGAAATTGTGGAATGTATGCAATTTTTTCTTGTAATTTTTTGCTATCAATCTCTAAAATATCATCTTCATTTAAAAATACTTTTCCATTTTTAGCCATATACCATTTCATTACAATTTTCATCAATGTACTCTTACCAGAGCCACTTTCTCCAACAAGTCCGACAATTTTTTTATCTTCAAAATGTAAATTCAAATTTTCAAAAATATTCTTATCTCTATTAGGATAAGAGAAATCAACATTTTCAAACTTTATTTCATCTAAATTTACAATTTCTTTTCTTCCGTCATTTACACCCGGTTCTTCTTCATCTAATAATCTAAAAGTATTTCTTCCTGCCTGTAATGCACGCCCAAGTCCTAGAGGAAGCCTGCTAAGTTCTAAAAACGGAGCAAAAGATGAGCTAAATACAGCCAAAGTTGTTACAGCATTTTTTACAGTAATTAATTTTCTATTTATGAGTACAAAGTCTGCATAAGCAAAAGCTAAAACTCCAAAGCCTATAACTAAAAAACTAAAAGTGAATTGTAAAAAGTTTAATTTTGAAACCTTTCTTTCTTTTTCATTCACAATTTTACTTTCTCTTTCAAGATTTTCAAATCTCTCTTTTTCAACTCCAAGTTGTAGTAAATCTTTCATACCTTTTAAACTATCTAAAAAATATGAAGTATATGATTTTCTAAATTTCTGTTGAATTTCAAGATGAGGTTTTAATTTACTTGAAAATACATTAGGTATAATAACTGCAAGTGTAAAATAAACAGCTATTGCTATTAAACTTAAAACAAAATTATGATATAGAAAATATATAAAAAGCAATATTGAAACGATAGTTCCTGTTGTAATCGGAGCTAGAGTATGTGCAAAAAACACTTCTAAAGCCTCAACATCTTCCCCTATAAGTTTTAACAATTCTCCACTATCTTGTGAATCAAGTTTTGAAGGAGCAAGTCGTCTAAGTTTAGAAAAAATTTCTCTTCTAAAATCTGCCAAAACTTTAAATGCAACAAAATGTCCGAAATAATGCTCCCCATATCTAAAAAGCCCTCTTGAAATTGCAAGTACAACCAAAGCTACAAGAGAATATATTTTTAATTTTTTTCCATATAAAGCATCAAATCCTAAGGAAATAATTTTTGCCGGAATATAAACTGTAATTAAAAAGCCGAAAACAGCAAAAAATACTGCTAACAAAATAATAGGAAGTAATCTTTTCATAAAATTTATAAGTCTTACAACTAATTTTATATTATCTTTCATTTAAAATTTCCTCCATTTCATTTTGTTTATCCAATAACAACTTATATTCAGAATTTGAAATATACAAATCACAAGGTTTTCCAAAATCCCAAGATTTTTCTTGTCCCATAAACAACACAAAGTCTGCCTTATGAACCTGTTTCATCTTATGGGAAATAAACATAACTATTGAATCTTTCGAAATAAGTCTAATCAAATCTAAAATTGCATTTTCATTTTCCGTATCGACACTTGAAGTCATCTCATCAAAAATATAAATCTTTCTATTTGCAAGTAAGCCCCTTGCACAAATAATCTGTTGTCTTTGTCCCGGAGAAATCAACTTTCCGTTTTCTCCAACAATAGTATCAAAACCGTTAGGTAAAGTTTTTACAAAATTTAAAATATTTTTTTCTTCAATCCATTTCAAAATTTCATTTTCAGATAATTTTGTCGCTTTCTTTAGATTGTCCATAATACTTTCATTAAAAACATAACTATCAGGAGAAATGTAAAAACCTAAAGAATTTATATCGCCCTTTGAAAAATCTTTCAAAGATTTTCCGTCAAGCAAAATTTCTCCAGAATAATTTTCAAGATTTTTAAATAAAATTTTTGCAAATGTACTTTTTCCAAGTCCACTTTCTCCGGCAATTGCAAATAAATTTCCTTTTGAAATTTCAAAATTTATATCATCTAAAATTTTTCTTTCTCCATAAGAAAAAGATAAATTTTTAAATTCAATTCTTTCAACATTTTCAAGTTTAATATTTGAATCTTCAATCTTTTCTTCTAAATTTGCATTGTCTAAAAACGTAAAAATTCTGTCTGCCATTTTAGTATTCATCATAAGTAAATGCATACAATATCCCAATTCTCTAATCGGAGTAAAAAACTCGGTTGCAATCAAAATAAAAAATATGAAATTAAAAATTGACATATTTCCCTTTGAAATTGACATAACAGCTAAAAATCCTGAAATTGCAATTCCAAGATACATAACGCCGTCCATATATCCGACAGATTGAAGTTGAAACTTTAAAAGCTCCATTGTAGAAAGTCTAAACCCTTCTGCACTTTCATTAAATTTTTTCTCATAAATTTCATCGGCACTATAAGAATAAAGTGTATTAAGTCCCTTTAAATCGTCCATAAACAAATTGCTAACGTCCATATAAGTTGACCAATAATGTTGCATAATCTTTGCAGAACGCTTTTGTATCAAAATAATTGAAACCGGAATAAAAGGAATACTAATCAAAAAAACTAGACTTCCAAGTGTATAAATAAAAAATACAATAGCTAAAATTGTCGCACAATTAAGATATGTCCTTAAAGTCGTTGACAAATAATTGCTATAAAAAGTATCCAAGCTGTCAATTCCCTGAGATGCAACAGTAAGCACGTCAGCATAAGAATATTTTTTTGAAAATTCCTCATTATTCTTTGAAAAAACATTGAAAAATTTATTTTTCAAACTATCTCTTGCAAATTGTGATGCCACACCTTGATAATTTTTAGAAAAAATTGAAATTACAAATCCAAAAATATTTAGTCCAATGACAATTAATGCGTAACTAAAAAGATTAAATTCAATCCCGTTACATAAATTAGAAAATCCCTTAGCAATAACACCAAAAGAAATTATCCTCATCAAAAATTGAATCCAAGCCAAAAAAGAACTTAAATAAACGACCTTCATCTTATCTCCAAGCTCTTTTTTCAATCTGTTCTTCAATTCTTTTCGCCTTTCTCGACTTATCTTTTGCTTTTGAATTTTTGTACTAAAATCACTATCCATAAAAAACTCCTATAAAAATTAATATAAATTATTTATATGATACCCTATTAATTTAAAAAAATCAAGAAAAAAGGTCAGAGAGTTTTTACTCCCTAACCTTAGTTGTTAAACGAATTTTTTCTATTTTAGTTTTTTATTTTATTTTTCTAACTTCTTCAACAACTCTACTAATTGCCTTTTCTGATGACATTTCAAAATTTTCCATTTCTTTTCTTGTTGAAAATTCGATTATGTTTTCACCCGCTTTTTTACCAACTGTAATTCTTAGAGGAATTCCAATTAAATCTCTGTCGTTAAACTTAACGCCAATTCTTTCTTTTCTATCATCAAGCATTACTTCAACACCTTGTGATTCTAATTCGTCATGAATTTTTTCTCCAAGTTTCATTTGTTCTTCATCATTAATATTTACAACTGTAACTATCGCATGGAACGGAGCAACTTGAATTGGCCAGATAATTCCCTTTTCATCATTGTTTTGTTCAATGATTGCAGTAATACTTCTTGTAATTCCAATACCATGACTTCCCATCCAAAAATATTGGCTAACTCCATTTTCATCTAAGAAAGTTGCATTTAATGCTTTAGAATATTTTGTTCCTAATTGGAAGATATTTCCAACTTCTATTCCTCTTGCAAATTTTAACGGATAGCCACTTTCAGGGCAAACATCGCCCTCTTTAACCATAAGTAAATCTTCAACGATTTCTCCGTCAAAATCTCTACCGAAATTACAATTTATATAGTGATGACTTTCTTTATTTCCACCAACTACAACATTTTTCATAAGAGTAACTCTTTTATCTAAAATTTTTCTAACTTTCAAATTTACAGGTCCTGTATATCCTGCAAATGTTCCAATTTTTGAAATCATTTCATCGTCCATCATTTCAACTTCATGTTCAGGTACTCCAAGATGACCACAAAGTTTTGTCAAATTAAGCTCTCTATCTCCCGGGATAAATACTATAACAGGTTCTCCTGCAACAACTAAATCAATAGCTTTAACACATTTTTTAGTTTCCTGTTTTAAAAAGTCGGCAACTTCTTCTATCGTTTTACAGTCAGGAGTGTAAACTAATTCAAGTTCTTTTTCTTCCCCACTTTCATCAACTTTATAAACAACTTTTGCCTTTTCGTCAGTTGCTGAATATCCACTTTCATCACAATAGCAGATAACTCCCTCTCCTACATCAGAAAGAGCGATAAATTCATGTGAACTGTTTCCTCCCATTGCTCCGGAATCTCCGGCAACAATTTTGTAATTAAGTCCTAATCTGTTAAATACTTTTTCATAAGCCTTCCACATTTCTTTATATGATTCCATCATCATTTCAGGGCTTACATCAAAAGTATAGGCATCTTTCATTGAAAATTCTCTTGCCCTATTGATTCCAAAACGTGGTCTTTTTTCATCACGATATTTAGTTTGTATTTGGTAGATATTTAAAGGTAATTGTTTATAACTTTTTATTTCCCCACTAATTAAAGTTGTAAAATATTCTTCAGCCGTTGGTCCAAGGCAAAACTCTCTTTCGTTTCTATCACTAACTTTAAACATTTCAGGCCCAAAAGTTTGCCATCTTCCTGACTCTTCCCAAATTTCTTTTGGTTGAAGTGCAGACATCAAAATTTCATATCCACCCATTCTATCCATTTCTTCTCTTACGATATTTTCTACTTTTTTAATCGCTCTATATCCAAGTGGAAGATAAGAATAAATTCCTGCAGCAGACTTTCTAATCATTCCTGACCTTAAAAGCAATTTATGGCTAATAATTTCTGCCTCTTGTGGGTCTTCCCTAAGTGTAGGCATATAGTATCTTTTCATTTTCATAACAAAATTCCTCCGTAATATATTTTAAGTTTTCAGCAATAAAAAAAACGGCTAACATCTCCAAGAGACGAAAGCCGTGGTACCACTCTAATTTATACTCAAAAGCTATAAGGCACAACCCTGTACTTTTAATACAAGCTCAAAGATAGGTTCAATTTCCTCTGTAAAAGTTTTTCACCAAACAACTTCTCTCTACATACAGATAAAAAATTTACTATTTCTTTTCATCACTAAAATCTAACTAAGATTAATTTATTATATTAAATTTAGCAAAAAAAGTCAACTGCATTTAACTTTTTCTACATATAAATAACTTCATCAAATTTATCTAAAAAGTCTTTTTCTACATTATGTGTAATCATAATTATAGTTTTATCTTTCATTTCCAACAATTTATTACAAACATAATCTTCCATTACCTTATCCATCGCAGAAAAAGGCTCATCTAAAAGTAATATATCTCTTTCGGATATAACTGCTCTTAAATAATTTACAACTTGTTTTTCTCCACCACTTAACTCATTATTATTTTCTGATTTTAATAAAGTATCAACTTTATTACTTGGAATGTATTTATTGTCATTTTCTAAAACATCTTTATTGAAACTGTCAAAAATACTTACATTATCCCAAAAATTTTCAGAAAATATATGAGATTTTTGAGTTAAATACATTATTAATTGATTGCAAAATCTATAAGAAACTTCTTTACCATCAATAGTAATATTACCTTCAGTACAAGACAAATTACCATTTATTAGATTTAAAAGTGTAGATTTTCCCTTTCCACTTTCTCCAATAATAGCATATTTCTTATTTTTTTCAAATGTATGAGAAAAATTTTTGATTATATAGTCATCATATTTAAAACTAACATTATTACATTTTATATTATTGTCAAACTTTACATCTTCAATGCTTAAATTTTTATTTTTAGAAATTTCTAAAAGCATGTCATTCATAACTGTTTCTACTGATTTTTTCCAGCTTATCGCATCAATTACAGTACGAAGTGGAAACATAAAATTTTGAATATATGCAATGGTAGCAGTTGCTATCCCTGCTGTAATCTCTCCCTTATATAAGAAAAACGCCATAATTGCAAATGAAGATATATTAATCAAATACATAACAGTTCCATTTAAAACATTTACAAAAGTTTTAAACTTTCCAAAACTAAATCTACTGTCTTCCATTTCGTCAAGAGATTTTTTGTGATTTTTCTCTATGTTTCTATATGTAAAACAGTTTATAAAAGAATAACCACTTAATAAATCTATAATCTTTGAATTGTAAGATGCCGTATCATCAAGCAACTTTTTATTTTTTTCTGAAAATTTCTTAGCAGTTAAATTAGGTAAAAACAAAACAATTAAAGCGACTAAATATATTATAATTGCCATTTTGTAGTTTAACAAAAAGATATAAATAGCATAGATAATAAATGAAATTGAAGATTCAAATATTAGCATAACATACTCTAAATGCTCCTCACAAGCAGCAATATCATTATTTAATCTTGAATTGTAATCCCCAATACTGTTTTTGTCAAATTCATTGGGTTCTTTGCATATTATTACAGAAAACAATTCTTTTCTCATATACAAATTAAATTCTTTTTCAAGCCTCCAACTACTTCTTTGACTGATATATTGTGCTCCCATACCGATAATTACAAGAAGAGTAAATATTCCTGTAAGTTTAATAACATCATAAATACCATTACTGTAATTATCATCAACCATATATTTAACAACAGTAGGAAGTCCTGCTATTGCAAGTATATATACAAAATGGAAAAAAATTCTAAAAAATATGCTCTTTTTAAATTTTTTTAAAATTTTCAATTAACTCTCCTCCCGTACAAAAATAAAATATGTAAATCAAGCTAACTCTAATTATTATAAAAAAAGTGGCTAACATTAGCCACTTTTACCACTTTTAAATTTAATCAAAATATTAAATTTTTAAAATTAAACAGTCGATAAGACTACTTTAATTCTACAGTAGCTCCTACTTCTTCTAATTTAGCTTTCATTTGTTCAGCTTCTTCTTTAGAAACTCCTTCTTTGATAGCTTTTGGAGCGTTGTCAACTATTTCTTTAGCTTCTTTTAATCCTAATCCGCTTAAGTCTTTAACAGCCTTAACAACTTTCATTTTTTCTGCTCCAACTGATGCTAAGATTACATCAAATTCTGATTTTTCTTCTGCTGCTGCAGCTGATTCTCCACCTGCTACTGCTCCTACTACTACTGGTGCTGATGCAGAAACTCCAAATTTTTCTTCTGCTGCTTTAACTAATTCATTTAATTCAAGAACTGATAATTTTTCAATTGCTTCTAATATTTGTTCGAAATCCATAATATACCTCCTAAAATTTTACGCAACCATTAAGCTGCTTCTTCTTCTTTTTTCTTTCTTAGTGCATCTAACATATACACAAAATTTGATACTGGTGCCTTGAAACTTCCAAGTAACTTTGCGATAAGTACTTCTCTTGATGGAATATCTGCAACGGCTTTAACTTCGTTAGAATCTAAAATTTTTCCTTCTAAGATACCAGCTTTAATAACTAATTTTTCATTTGACTTAGCAAATTCGTTAGTGATTCTTGCTGCAGCTGTTAAATCTTCTCCTGAAAAAGCAACTGCGCTTGGTCCTTCTAAGTATTGACCGAAATCTTCAAAACCTAATTCATTAAAAGCTAATTTCATCATAGTGTTTTTGTAAACCTTATATTGAACACCAGCTTCTCTGTATTTGTTTCTTAATTCAGTAACTTGTTCAACAGTTAACCCTCTGTAATCAACTAAAACTAAAGAACCTGAACTTTCGATTTTTTCTCTGATTTCTGATACAACAGCTTGTTTTTGTTCTAAAACAAAATCTTTCATCTCTTTCACCTCCACAAAAGGCTACATATAAAAAAATCTCTACCAAGAGTAGAGATAAAATACAAAATAAAGTATTTCCACCTATGTAGGATTTTTAAACGAATGTCCCTACGGTCTTGGGTAGCCTATAAAATTAACATATATATTATATCATATTTCAAAATAAATGCAATACTTTTTTTAAAATTTTTTTCATATTTATTTTATTTTATTTTTGTGGTAGAATTATATATATAATTAATTAGGTGGATTTTATGTTAAAATATTTTTTAATTTTATTTATTTCAATGTTACCTGTTGTTGAGTTAAGAGGAGCGATTCCTTATTCACAAGCAATGGGTCTTCCAATTTTAAGTTCATATATAATTGCAATAATTGGAAATTTAATTCCTGTTCCTTTTATTTATTTTTTTTCAAAAAAAATTTTAATTTGGGGAGAAAATAAAAAATATATTGGAAAATTTTGTGAAAAACTTTTATTAAAAGGTCATAAAGCCGGAGAAAAAATCTTAAAAAAATCAGGAAAAAGCGGAACTTTAATTGCACTTGCTCTTTTCATCGGTATTCCATTTCCAGGAACTGGAGCATACACAGGAATACTTGCCGCAAGTATTTTAGATATTGATTTTAAAACAAGTTTTTTATCAGCGATAATAGGAGTAATTTTGTCAGGAATCATTATGTCAACAATTAGTTTTGGAATTTTTTAGGAGGACAATTTTGTTCTCCTTTTGTATTGCATAAATTTAAAATTTTGGTTATTATATAGGTAGATATTTTTATCTAATTTAATTTTGGAGGTATATTATGGATTTTAAAATTGGAAATTCCGGATTAGTTAAAGTAATTTCTTTATTTGAAGGAAATGAAATTTGTGGAATTAGTGAAGAATTAAAAAACTATGTAAAAGAAAGTAAACTTTTTAATGGAAAAAGAGGAGAAATTTTTTCAAATCTTGGACCAAATTCTGAAAATATAATTTTATTGGGATTAGGTAAAGAAGAAGAAAATTCTCTTGAAAATATTAGAAGAGCTTACTTATCACTTGGAAAAAGTTTAAAAGCAAATAATGTAAAATCTTGTAACATAGAAGTAAAAAAATTTGATGGACTTTGCTATAAATTAGTAGCTCAAGCTATGATTGAAGGTATTGTAAATGTTACTTATTCTTTTGATAATTTCTTAAAAGAAAAGAAACCTTGTTTTGATTGCGAAATATTTTTAAGTATTGTTGAAGACAAGAGAGAACATATTGAAAGTGGAATCGAAGAAATCAAAGCAATCATGGAAGCTGTATTTATGTGCAGAGATCTTGTAAATAGACCTGCAAATGATATTTATCCTGAAACTTTGGCAAATTTTGCTAAAGAAGAACTTGAAAAAGTTGGTATTGAAGTTGAAATTTTAGAAAAGAAACAAATAGAATCTTTAAAAATGGACGCATTCTTAGCAGTTGCTCAAGGTAGCGACCTACCACCTAAATTTATAATTATGAAACATTTACCAAATAAAGATGAAAAACCTATCGTATTAGTTGGTAAAGGTTTAACTTATGATTCAGGTGGATATGCAATCAAACCTGCTACAGGAATGGTTACTATGAAAACTGATATGGGTGGAAGTGCCTCTGTTATTTCAACAATGTATGCAGTAGGAAAAATAAATGTTCAAAGAAATGTAATAGCCCTTGTTGCAACTTGTGAAAATATGATTAACGGACACGCTTACAGAAATGGTGATATAATTTCTTCAATGAAGGGTTCAACTATTGAAGTAGTTAATACTGATGCTGAAGGAAGATTGACTTTAGCTGATGCTATTTACTATGGTGCTTCAAAATTAAATCCTGAATGTATAGTTGACGTTGCAACTCTAACAGGTGCTTGTATTCAAGCTCTAGGTTCAAGAGTTATCGGTACTGTAAGTAATAATGATGAAGTTTTTGCAAAAATTAAAGAATCTGCAGACTTTATGGGTGAATATTTATGGAGATTCCCTGTTTATGAAGAACATATACAAAGTGTAAAAGGAAAAGTTGGAGATTTGTTAAACTCAACAGGAGCAGGAAGTGGTGGTGCAATTACTGCCGGAGTTTTCTTAGAACATTTTGTTGAAAATACTCCTTGGGTTCATTTAGATATTGCAGGTCCTTCATTCTCAAGTTCAGCTTGGGGAACAAATCCTGAAGGTGCAAGTGGAACACCTGTAAAAACTCTTTATAACTTTGTAAAAAAATACAATAAAAAATAATTAAAAATTTAAAAATGGTATGCTTTTTGTAGCATACCATTTTTTAAAACTTAAATTTTCTTAATCTTAAACTGTTTAAAACAACACTTACTGAACTAAGGCTCATTGTAAATCCTGCAAGCATTGGATTCAAATATCCAAAGGCTGCAAATGGAATTGCAATTATATTATAGAAAAATGCCCAGAATAAATTTTGTTTTATTATCTTAAGTGTCTGTTCGCTAATATTTATTGAATTTAAAAGTGTATTCAAATTTCCATTCATCAAAGTAATATCGGCAGTTTCCATTGCAATATCCGTACCTGTTCCCATAGCAAAGCTAATGTCTGCACTTGCAAGTGCCGGAGCATCATTTATTCCGTCCCCTACCATTGCAACAATTTTTCCTTTTTTTTGCAATTCTAAAACTTTTTGAGATTTTTCATCCGGCATAACTTCATAAAGTACATTTTCTATTCCAAGTTTGTTTGCAACTTTCTTTGCAACTACTTCACTATCCCCTGTTATCATAAATACGTCAATATTTTTTTCTTTTAATTTTTTTACAATTTCAAAAGCATTGCTTTCAACTTCATCTTCTAAAACTACAAAACCGGAAAGATTGTTTCCTATTGAAATAAAAATTGTAAGTAATTCATTTTCTATATTTAATTCTAATTTTCCGATTTTTTCTTCAATAAATTTCTTTTTACCAATCAAAACTTCTTCATTATTATAAATTGCTTTAATTCCCATTCCTGCAATAACTTTTAAAGCTGAAATTTCAATTTCTTTTACATTTTTTTCTTTACAGAAATTAACTATTGACTTAGCTATCGGGTGGTCAGTATTTTTTTCTAAGGAATAAATTATACTTAAAAAGTCATCATCAGATAAATTTCCATTGTTTTTAATTTCGACAACTTTTAACTCTCCGGTTGTTAGAGTTCCGGTTTTATCAAAAATTATACTATCCATCTTATGAATTTTTTCTAGGACTTCTCCACTCTTTATTAAAATTCCATTTTGTGCAGCGACTCCTGTTCCTGACATAATAGCTGTTGGTGTTGCCAATCCAAGTGAACAAGGACAAGCTATAACCATTACTGCACAGCTATTTAATAAACTTGTTGTAAAATCTTTTGTAATTAAATATGTTATCAAAAGAGTTACAAGTGATGACAAAATTACTCCAGGAACAAAAAACGCAGAAATTTTATCTGCAAGTCTTTGAACAGGGGCTTTTTTTGTCTGAGCATTTTGAACCAAATCAAGTATTTTAGATAATACAGAATTTTCTACTGTACTCTTTACTTCAATTTTTAAAATTCCCTCGATATTATTGGTTGCTCCAATAACAGTATCTCCTATATTCTTTTCGACAGGAACGGATTCTCCGGTAATCATAGCTTGATTTACAGAACTATTTCCTGAAATAATAACTCCGTCAACAGGAATTTTTTCATAAGGCTTAACTAATACAATATCTCCGATTTTAACATCTTCAATATTCTTTTTAACCTCTTTATCACCATCAATTACAATTGCATAGTCCGCTTTTAAGTCCATCAATTTCATAATTGCCCCGAAAGTATTTGATTTTGCATTTGATTCAAAAAATTTACCAAGTAAAATTAAAGTTATAATCATTGCAGAACTGTCAAAATAAACATCAACGCTTCCTATTAAAACTTTATAAACTGAATAAAAATACGCCATTGAAGTTCCAAAAGCTATTAAAACATCCATATTTGTACTTTTATTTTTCAAATTTTTATAGGCATTTATATAATATCTTTTACCTACATAAAATTGAACAACACTAGCTAAAGCCCATTGAACATATCCATTCAACATAAACTTGTGCATATTAAACATATGGAAAAACATCGAAACCATAAGAGGAATACTAAAAATCAAAGATATTATCAAATCTTTCTTTAAGCCTTTAATTTCATCTTCATATATATTTTTTCTTACCTCTTTTTCCTTTTTTACGGAAATTTTAAACTTTTCTAAAACAGAATTAATTTCATCTAATGAAACAACGTCTTTTAGATATTTTATTTTTAAAATATCTTCCTCATCTTTTACCAAAACTGTATCTTTTTCTTTAAGCTCTGAAATTATATTTTCAATATCAGATAGTTTAAGACTACTCTTTTCAATCTTTAACTCATCACGTTTCGGCTTAAAACCAAGTCTTTTTATAACTCCGATGAGCCCTTCAACCTTTGCTCCGTCTACAACAGATACTGTAACAGTTTTGCTCATAAGATTTACAGAAACATCTTCTACAATCTTAAGTTTAGAAAGTCCCTTTTCAACTTTCATTACACAGGATTGACAAGTCATTCCGTCTACAAAAATATTAACTTTTTTGCTCAACAAAAGCACCTCCTAATGACATTTTTGAAATTAAAATCTCTAACAACAAGTCCATATCTCTACTCTTTGTCTTTATATCAGCCTCTACTGAATAAGCTAGATGAATATAATTACAAAGAGTTTCTACTGAAAAATTATCGCAAACGGAATACAATTTTTTACATTCATAATTTGAAATTTTAAGTTCTTTAGAAATATAGTCTATATGTTTTTGTTTTGACTTCAAAACTTTTACTCCCAAAAGATTTCTTATATATCTAACAATCATATAAAATGTAGAAAAAGAATCTTCTCCTGACTTTTTAAGTTCAATTAAAATTTTTATTGAATTTTTATAGTCTTTTTTAGAAATCATATCAAGCAATTTAAAAATACTATTTTCAAATTTATCTATTAAAATTTCATCAACATCTTTAAAATCCAATATTCCTTTTGAAAAAGAATCCGTTAGTTTTTTTACTTCATTTTCTACATCATATAGATTTTTTTCTCTACTACTATCTAAATACCCAATTCTATCGATAATATATTTTAATACAATATCTTTAACTTCGATATTTTTTGAAACAAATCTTTTTTTAATAAATTTAAAAAGTTCAATTTCATTAAATCGAGTAAGCTCAATATTATGACCTAAAATTGAAATTTCTTTATAAAATTTTCCACGAAAAGCAACGCTTCCCTTCATCACCAAAAGAAGAACTGTCGTCTTTGGGATTTTATTTATATAGTCGTACATATCTTCAAAAAAAGTTTTGTAAGTAGAAACACCACTTTTTGAAAGATTTACATTATTAACTATAATAAGCCTTTTATTGCTAAAAAAAGGCGCCGTTTCACAATCAATCTTTAGTTTTTGCAAATCAATTTTTGCAAAATCATACTCAGCATAATTCATATCGAAAAAATCTTTTTGAACAATTTTTTCTTCAAACAATTCTACAAATCTATCTATTAAAAAAATTTCTTCTCCACTTAAAACATATATTCCATTAAGCTCTCCATTTTCCAAGAGTTTCATCGCCTGTATATAATTCATAATTCCTCCTTAATAAAATCTAAATCTATAATTAAATCATTTTTTATTTTAATTAAAACGAAAAACGCAAATAAATACATTGTAATATTTAAAATATCCATAAAATAAAATTTTACAAAAACAAATATATTATCCTTTAAATCTCGAAAACCGATAATTTTTTCTTCAAATCTATCCAACTCAAGCATAATATTCCCTTGTAAATCCGTTCTAAAAACATCAATTCCTACCGATTTCATCCTACTTAAAGCATCTTTATGTGGGTGATTATATCTGTTTTTATATCCGCAAGAAATTATTGCGCTTTTAGGACTTGTTGCAAGTAAAAATTCACTCGAACTTGAATTTTTACTTCCATGATGAGGAGTCTTTAAATAATCACAGTCTATATCTTTTTTAACAAGTTGATTTTCCGTAAAAGCTCCAATATCTCCTGTAAAAAGTATCTTTTTCCCATTCACTATCGCTTTAACTAAAATAGATCTCTCATTTTCTTCTAAAGTATCTCTAGCCTTAAAAATTTCCAAATCCATATCTTTTAAATCTATTTTCGTACTATTTTCAATATCATAAATATTTTTTGCCTTAACTTCTCCATATTTTTTTACAAAATCTCTATATCCGTTTTTTCTGAAAAATAAATTTTTAATCTCCACTTCTTTGGATAAATAAGTCAAATTTTTGCAATGGTCAGCATCTAAATGTGAAATAAATACAAAATCCAGTCTTTTAACTCCACTTTTCTTTAAATATGGAATTAAAACGGATTTTCCGTTATCTCCATTACCAAAAGTGATACCACCTGTATCGATTAAAATATTGTTATATTTTCCTCTTATTAAGCAAGCATCTCCTTGCCCTATATCTATAAAATTTATTCTAACTTTATTTTCATAAAAACATGAAATATTTGTAAAAACAAACATAAGAAAAATAGAAGTAATTAAGAATTTCAAATTTTTAACTTTGAAATATCTTAAATTTATTCTTTCAAAGTAAATTAAAATTAAAATATATGTAAAAATCAAAAAAACTAAATTGTATTCATAAAAATTTATATTTAGATTAATATTTTTCAAAAATTCAACATTTATTCTTATAAGACTTAGCAAATTATTTACAAAAAAGCCTAAAATTAAAGATATTTTTAAACTTAACAGTCCAAATAATAACATAAAAAACGAAATAACTATACAAATCACAAAAATTGGCGTTAAAAATAAATTGCTAAAAAATGTTGTCAATGAAAATTTGCCAAAAACATATAAAATAATCGGTAAAATCATAAGAAAAATAGAAAAAGTCAACTTAAAAGATTTTCTTATAAAACTATCTCTACTTTTTGAAAAATATGGTAAAATTTTTATAATTCCAAAGACTGAAAATGTACTTAAATACAATCCAACATCAAAAATCATATATGGATTTATGAGTAAAATGATAAAAACAGTTAAAAATAAGTCATTTTCTCTGTCTTTAATCTTTCCAAAAAGAGAGGAAAAAATCGTGATAAACAAAAATATTTCTGCTCTTACAACACTTGCAGGATTTCCTATCAAACCAGAATACAAAAATATAAAAAATAAAATTATAAGCTCTCTAAAAATTCTTTTAAACGGTAAAAAAATCAAAATCTTACTTAAAACAATGTAAATAATTCCAATATGTAAACCACTAACTGCTAAAATATGAGAAAGTCCTATCTCTCTAACATCATTTTCAAAGTCTGTATCAAAACTGTTTGAAAGAAATATTTTTTTCATAATATTTGAATTTTCTACTGAAAGAGAATTGTCAAAAACATTTTTAACATAAAAATAAAAACTTCTCTTTAAACTTTGTTTTTCTCCAATTTTCTTAACATCTTTTGAATAAACATTAGAAAAAATCTTGTTTTTTAGATTAAATTTTTTATAATCAAAAAGTCTAGGATTCCCATTTGAACGTATTTCTGTAAGTTTTCCACTTACTTTTATAATATCTCCAATTTCAAATTGTTTCTCATTTGTAAAAAGTAAAATTTTTTCACAGCTTTCTACATTTTCAATACTTTTTAATTTAATTTCGTGTTTGTATCCATTTCCGTTAGAAACAAGAGTTGAATTTAAAACTTCTCCGGTCAAAGTAATCTTTCTATCAAAAAAATCTTTTAAATCGCTCTCTTTTTCAGCAAAAAAGCTAACAAAAAATCCTAAAGAAAACATCAAAAGAAATAATTTCAATCTATTGAATTTTAAAATATGTGAAACAAAAAACGCAAAAACAAAAATTAGAGCACAATAAAATTTTATAAAATGCTCAATCTTCAAAAAATAACAAAATAAAATTCCACATATCAAAGAAATTAAATAAAAAACAATATTTCTTTTCATACTTCCTCCAAAAACAAAATCATAAAACAATAAAATATTTTTCATAAATCCATAATTATTATATCATAATTCCTTTTTTATAATTAGATTTAGGTTATTATGATGAAATAATTATAGCTTTATCATAAGGCATAAATCCATAATTATTATATCATATTTTATACAATAAAAAAGCAGTACTTTTATTTACTGCCTTTCATCTCATACTCAATTATTTAATTTTTATAGCAACAATACTAATCTCCAATATATTTAATATATATTTGGCAAGGATTCCATTCATCCCATAAAGTTGGAAAAACTTCCAATTCCTTATATCCTACAGATTTATAGAAATTATTTGTTATATCATATTCTTTATAATGACCACTTTGAACAGTTTTAACTTGAGTATAAGTATAACCAAGTTTTCTTGCCAATTCTTCATAAGCATCATTTAACTTTGTACCAATACCCATTCTATGATAGTTTTTCTTAATTCCCATAACAAAAATATCTGCACAATCGGCACTTGTAGAGTTCAATACTACAAAACCTACTGCCTCATTATCCATAAAACATGCGATAAACGGTTTATCTTTAGAATCTGTAATATATTCTTCCATACTCTCAGGCATACCAAACCATTCAGTAAGATCATTTAGTATATCTCTAGATATTTTTTCCTTTTCTTTGACATCTACAATTTCTTTGATAATTAATTCTTTCAAATTAATAACTCCTTTAAATTTACTATTTTATAATTTTTGTAACAAATAACAAATGATTTGATGCTCCTAAAAGTTCTTTATTTTTACAATGATTAAAATGCCATTGTAGATAGTTTTCATAAGCCACATCACTCATTTTTTCAATTTTTTCAAATAATAATTCAGAAAAGCCATCAGATGCAATTATACTTTCTATCTTTAGTCCTGATTCTTCTAACAATCTCTTACTCTCATCAACTGTAAAGAATATAAAAGGTCTGTTCCATACTCTTTGAGTATTCTTATCATATGCACCATTTTCAAAATAATTAAAATTATAGTTTGTTTCCGTAATAGGTACCATATCATGATTTATAAATGCTATAAAAATATGTGCTCCATTTTTACAAACTCTAATTACATCATTTAAAGTTTTCAGTTGATCCTCTTTATTGGATAAATGATATAGTGGACCAAATAAAAGTACAACATCAAAATAGTTATCAGGTAATATTTCAAGCTCCAAAGAACTTAATTGCTTTGTTATAATATTTTTAAAATTATAATTTTTTAAATTTTCATTTAATTTCAAAAAATTATTTTCAGAAGGTTCAAAAGCATATATTTCAGAAACTTTATCAGCATAATTTATAGTATAAACTCCCGTTCCCGCTCCTATATCAAGCATTTTAGTATTAGAATTTATAACTTTATCTATCTCTCTTATTGTAGTAAATTTTTCCACCATTCCGAACTTACTTTTCAATCTTGAATCTTCATCAAAAAATTTATACAACATCTGATTTCTCTGTAAATCATCATCTATATTCATTACTTCATCAAAACTTAAATTCTTACTCATAAAAAACCTCCTGATAAATTTTTAATAGTATAACATATTATAATTTTAAAAACAAATTTATGATAAGAATCCCATCCTTTTATGATACTTCATATCCGGTGATTTTTTGAAAAACTTGTTATTTCACAATAAAAAAAGAGCATAAGCTCTTTAATCTATATATTTTATATTTCCACTTGCTGATTTTTTTAATCTATTCATTATTGAAAAACCTAGTCCTTGTTCTTCACAACCTTCAACAATAATTAAATCAACTTCTTTTTTGTCCAATTCTCTAAGACCTTTAAATAAATTTTGGGACATTTCTTCTAAGTTGTTAATTGAGCCTAAAGACAATATATTTTCATTTTGTATATTTAAAATAGTTTCATCAAATTTAAATATTCCAACTTTTAAATTTTCATTATCTTTTAAGATATTTTTAATTTCTTCTGATGATTTTTTTCTATCTTTTGCCACGATGACTAAAACTTTTGCCTTTGGAGCATAATGTTTATATTTTTGTCCCGGAGATTTAGGAATTGTATTTCCAGTTACAAGTGCATCGTCAATTAAAATTTCATCTTCGTATTTTAAAAAATCCTCTCTTGTATAGAATCCCGGCCTTAATATTGTATATGGTTTTTTAGTCAAATCTAAAACTGTTGATTCTATTCCAATATTACAAAGTCCTCCGTCAATTATTGCAGAAATTTTCCCGTCCATATCAACAAAAACATCTTCAGCTGTTGTTGGGGAGGGCTTGCCTGAAATATTTGCTGACGGTGCAGCTATCGGAACGCCACATTCTTCGATTAGACTTCTTGCAATTTCATTGCTAGGCATTCTAATTGCTACTGTATCAAGTCCACAGCTAACTCCGTTTGGTATTATTTCTTTTTTCTTCATAATTACTGTTAGAGGTCCTGCCCAAAAGTTGTTTAAAAATTCTTTTATTTCATCATTTAAACCATAAACTAAACTTTCCATCATTTCATAACTTGAAATATGTAAAATCAATGGATTGTCCTGTGGTCTGTTCTTTGCTTTAAATATTTTTGAAACTGCTATTTCTGATAAGCCATTTGCTCCAAGACCATAAACTGTTTCTGTTGGTATCGCAACAACTTCATCATTTAATATTAATTTTGCAGATTCTTTTATATTTTCTTCTGTAGGTTTTAGTATCTTAGTCATAAATTATTTCTCAATCCCTAAAGATTTTTTTGCTAAATGGTCTGCAAGGTCATTGTATTTATCATTAGAATGAGCCTTAACTTTTACAAATAAAATCTCTATTTCCTTTCTAAACTCTCTAATCTTATCTCTATATCCCATTGTGAGTGGCAAGTTGCATTTCCACTCTCCATTAGCCCAAGATGAAATTCCCTGATAATCATAAAAAATTATAATTTTTTTCTTTCCAAGCTTTATTGCCTCGCTAATCGCCCTAACCGAACCAAAAAGTTCTCCGGTTACATTTCTACTTTTTGCAACTTCAGGATTTTGTCCTTTACCATAGAGTTCAACAATATCATCTTTTAAAATAAGTACAACACCATATCCGTATTCTAAAGTATCTTTTTTATATGAGCCGTCAACATAAGCTATAATTTCATCATCACTTGTAATTTCAAATTGAAACTCTTCCGATTTTAATGCTATATTTTTATCATCTAAATATTCTTTAGCTTTATCCAAAGATTGAAAAGATTTATAAATCGCTCCAGAAAAACCTGCAACTTGTTTTTTACAGTCTTCCCAATTATTAAATATTCCTGTTGATTTTCCAACCTTAACTGCATAATATTTTTTAGCCAAAAATAACTCCTCCTATTTCTTTTTCCAAGTTGTTGATGAAAATAATACTAATATAGGGAATATTTCAAGCCTTCCTGCAAGCATTGCTAAGGATAAAACTATCTTATTGAAATAAGTAAGACTTGCATAATTTTCTGTAGGTCCTACAATTCCAAGTCCCGGTCCTATATTATTAAATGTCGCCATTACAGCTGAAAAAGCGGTTATAAAATTTGGAACTGTTAAAGAAATCAAAATTGTAAAAATTATTATTAAAAATATATAAATTACAAAATAACTCTTTACCTCTTCCAAAACTTCATTTCCAACATGTTTGTTATCTACTTTTACACTTAAAACTCTTTTAGGATTTATAGCTTTTCTAAATTGTAAAATAGATGACTTTACCAAAATAATAAATCTGGATATTTTAAGCCCACCTGCAGTTGATCCTGCACAAGCACCTGTAAACATCAAGAACAATAATATGGCATGAGAAAAAATCGGCCATTTTCCAAAGTCAGCAGTAGCATATCCGGTAGTTGATATTATTGAAGAAACTGTAAAAAATATGTCCTTTATAGCAGTAAGATATGAAGTATAATTATGTCTTATATTGAAAAATATTAAAACAACACTTCCAAAAACTATAAGCAAATACCATCTTAATTCTTCACTCTTAAATCCATCTCTCACTTTTCCTATTAGAATAACATAATATAAATTAAAATTAATCCCGAATATTATCATTGCAGTTGCTAAAATCATTTCAACTGCCGGACTATTATAATATGCAATTGAATTAGCTTTTATTCCAAAACCGCCTGTTCCTGCCGCTCCGAAAGCATGAACAAAAGAGTCAAAAACAGGATGACCAGCTAAAATTAACACAATTATTAAAATGCCTGTCATAGCAAAATAAATTTTATATAAAAGTCTGGCAGTATAACTCACTTTTGCAACAAATTTCCCAAAAACAGGTCCCGGAACTTCTGCTTTCATAATATGAGAATTTCTATTTGAACGAGGTAAAATTGCAAGTGCAAAAACTAAAATTCCCATTCCTCCAATCAAATGTGTAAAACTTCTCCAAAATAATATTGAATGACTAACTTCTTCAACATTTGTCAAGATGCTGGCTCCGGTAGTTGTAAATCCACTTGAAGTTTCAAAAAATGCGTCTATAAAATTTGGTATTGAACCTGAAAAAACAAACGGCAAAGCTCCGAAAGCTGATAAAAGTATCCAAGATAATGAAACTATTATAAAGCCCTCTTTTTCATAAAAAGCACCACTTGCATCAGATTTATATCCTAACAAATAACCACTTAACAATAATAAAAATATTGTTACTAAAAAGCTTAAAACATTGCTATAATTTTCTCTATATATAAAAGAAACTATAATAGGTAAAAGTAAAAATCCTGCCTCAATATATAAAATCTTACTTAAAACATATCTTATAATCTTATTATTCATAATACACCTAAACTAAAATACAATCTATATTTTGTATCAAATTTGCCTTTGAAATTATTATTACAGTATCTCCAACCATTATAGAATCTTCTCCGGTTGGAAAAATCAATTTATTCTCTCTGATTATATATGCTATAAGTACATTGTCCTTTATATCCAAATCTTTTAAAGGAATGTCTATAGCTTTAGTTTTTTTATTTATTTTTATTTCAACAGCCTCAACATTATTAGATAGTCTATGTAATGTTTCTATATTTGAACCTTCACTGTTAATAATTGATCTGACTACACTTATTATTATATCTGAAACTAATTTTTTAGGTGTAACAAAAGAAAAAGTATCTGTTGGCGAAATTATATTTAAAAGAGAAATTCTACTGACTTTTGCTATTGATTTTTTAACATTAAGTTTTTTAGCAAACATTCCTAACATAATATTTTCTTCATCAATTCCTGTTAATGCTACACAAGCGTCATAATTCTTCAATCCTTCTTCATCTATAACATCGGAATCTGAACCGTCTGCACAAATAACTTTCACTTTTGAAGGAAATTTCTCACTAAATGAAGTTGCTACTTCTCTATTAACTTCAACTAATTTTACCTTTATATTTTCCTTAATTAAATTAGATATTAAATAATAGGAAATTCTGCTACCACCTATTATAAAAACAGATTCTATTTTTTTATCTCCAATTTTTAACATATTATAGAATTTATAAACAAATTCATCAATTCCTGTAAAATGGACTTTGTCTCCTTCTCTTATAACAAATTCTCCTGAAGGTATAAAAATTTCATCATGTCTCTCAACAATTCCAATTAAAATTTTTATATTAAATTTTTGTTGTAAATCCTTAATTTTAACATCTTTTAAAGGACTATTTTCTCCAACTGAAATTCCTATAAGCTTTACTCTGCCATCAACAAAAGTTTCAACTGAATGAGCAAAAGGATACTTTAATCCTCTAGAAATTTCTCTGGCAGCAACAAATTCCGGATTTATTACTAAATCAATCCCCAATACATCTTTAACAAAATCATATTTAGCATAATATTCAGGATTTCTAACACGAGCTATAGTATATTTTGCACCCAAATTTTTTGCGAATATACAAGATATAATATTTACTTCATCACTATCAGTAACGGAAATAAAAATATCACTATCTTCAACTCCTGCTTCATCTAAAACCTCATAGTTTGTTCCGCTTCCAAAAATTCCCATAATATCATATTTAGATAACATCTCATTCAATATTTCTTGTTTTTTTTCTATTAAAATAATATCATTATCTTCTATATTCAAATCAGTAAATAAGTACTCTCCAACCTTACCTGCTCCAACAATTATAATTTTCATAAATACCTCCAATTCATAGTATATCATATTTTTTAAAAACTTCAATAGAAACGAAATCATTATAAAAAATATTCATTTGTTGATATTAATTATTAAAGTTTTAAAGGCTTTTCTGGGGGTAAAATAGAGTTGTAAAACAAATATGTTTTTTAATATTATTTAAATTTTAGGAGGAATAAAATGGCATTTGAATTAGTAAAATTAAATTATGCTTATGACGCATTAGAACCAGTAATTGATAAGGAAACTATGGAAATTCATCATAGTAAGCATCATCAAACTTATGTAAACAATTTAAACAACTTAATCAAAGATACAGTTTTTGAAGAAGCTACTCTAGTAGAAATCTTAACTCACTTAGAACATGCTCCGGAAGATAAGAAAAACGGAATTAGAAATAATGTTGGTGGAGTTTTCAACCACAACTTATTCTGGGAAAGCATGACTCCGGGTGGATCAAAAGAACCTGTTGGAGAAGTTGCTAAAAAAATAGCAGAAAAGTTTGAAAGTTTTGAATCTTTCAAAGAAGAATTTAACAAAAAAGGTGCCGGACAATTCGGTTCAGGTTGGGTATGGCTTGTAGCTGATAAAGATGGAAATATTGAAATAGTTTCAACTCCAAATCAAGATTGCCCTATTACTTGTGGAAAAATTGTTCTTTTAGGAAATGACGTTTGGGAACATGCTTATTATTTAAAATACCAAAACAGAAGAGCTGAATACTTAAAAGAATGGTGGAAAGTTGTAAACTGGGATATAGTTGAACAAAGATACCAAAATGGAATGAAAGAAACTTGTTCTTGTGGTTGTGGCTGTGGTTGCTAATTAAATATTGTATATTAAAAGAGATTTCAAAAAATGAAATCTCTTTTTTTAATGTAAATTATTCCTCTTAATCAATAATTTCTTCTTTCAATTCTGGACTATTAAGTTTCTTTTTATAAGTTGAATATGTAAAAATATCCTGCTATAAAAATCAAAACAGCCCCAAGAGTTGGATAAAGACATAATGTAAAACTCTTATTCCATATTTTATCAAAATTTTTTAAAACAAAAAAACATAGAACGACCCGGAAGTTTATTTGAAACTCTATTTGCAAAATCAATAATTTCTGCAACATACAAAATCAATGAACATATAATTGATGCGAAAAGAACGACAAAAATAGATAATTTTTTAACATCGCTTGGTGAGTTTATATTCTCTAAATACATAGTATCACTCATTTATGTAATAATTTCACTGTAATTTAATAATTCATTACTTAATAATACACTATGTATTTATGAATAATTCAAAAGTTTAAAAAAACTTTTAAAATATGATAAAATATATCTATATAAAAATCTAGGAGAATAAAATGAAAATAGCTTATATATTTTTTAATGGTGTACTTTTAGGAAAAGAAAAATTTTTCAAAAATTTTTTCAAAGAAAATAATGGAGATATTTTCTGTGCAGATGGTGGTGCAAATCTTTGTTATGTATTAAAATTAATTCCTAATGAAATTTGGGGCGATTTAGATTCTATTGATAAAAATATTTTAAAATTTTATGAAGAAAAAAATGTAATCATAAAAAAATTTCCAAAAGATAAAGACTTTACAGATTCAGAATTAATCTTAAACAGTATAAAAGAAAAAAGTTATGATAAAATATATTGTATTGGAGCTTTAGGTGGAGATATAGACCACGAGCTTACAAATATAAATTTAATGTTTAAATACGATAACCTGTATTTTCTAAAAGAAAATGAAATACTTTTTAAAATTGAAAAAGAATTTGAATTTAAAAATTTAAAAGATACAAAAATTTCATTTATTCCATTTTCAGAAAAAATTGAAAATTTATCTTTAAACGGTTTTAAATATAATGTTGAAAATATTACTCTTAAAAAGGGAGATTCCCTTTGCATTAGCAATATTATAAAATCAGATTTTGCAAAAATAATTTTTGAAGAAGGAAAAATTTTATGTGTGATAAAAAATTTACCTTTCCATAATGATTAGCATCTGGTGAATTTAAAAAAATAATTTGATATTTATTATTAAATATATTTACTTTTTAAATTTTTTGGAGTATAATGTAGTTGTAGCATAAGATAAAATGTTATGCAAAAAAATTATATTTTAAAAGGGGATTAAATTATGGCTTTTACTACAATTCTTGTCGGAAAAAATGTTAGCTTTGACGGTTCAACTATGGTTGCTCGTAACGAGGACTCTCCGTCAGGTCAATTTTGTGAAAAAAAATTCATCGTCGTTCACCCAAATGAACAACCTGTAAAATACAAATCAGTTCTTTCTCATGTTGAAATTGATTTACCTACTAATCCTATGCGTTACACTTGTATGCCTAATGCAGTCGATAACAACGGAATTTGGGGAGCTTGTGGAGTTAATGAATTAAATATTTCTATGTCTGCAACTGAAACTCTTACTTCAAATGAAAGAGTTCTTGGCGCTGACCCACTTGTAGAATTCGTTCCGGCAGTTGGAAAAGAAGGAGATGAAAATTACATTCCTGAAAAAGTTGGTGGAATTGGTGAAGAAGATATGGTTACCTTGGTTTTACCATATATCAAATCTGCTCGTGAAGGTGTAATTAGACTTGGAGAAATTTTAGAAAAATATGGAACTTATGAAATGAATGGTATCGCATTCCAAGATGTTAATGAAATTTGGTGGTTAGAAACTATCGGAGGTCATCATTGGATTGCAAGACGTGTTCCTGATGATTGTTATGTAATTATGCCAAACCAACTTGGACTTGATCATTTTGATTTAGAAGATGCTTTTGGCGATCAAAAAGAATATATGTGTTCAGCCGATTTAAAAGAATTCATAAATAGATACCACTTAAACCTTTCTATTGATGGAGTTTTAAATCCAAGAGATGCTTTTGGTAGTCATTCAGACGCCGACCATACTTACAATACTCCAAGAGCTTGGATATTACAACGTTATTTCAACCCAAGCACAAATTATTGGGATGAAATGGACGCAGACTATGTTCCTGAATCTGATGATATTCCTTGGTGCAGAACACCTGATAAGAAAATAACTGCTGAGGATATTAAATATGCACTTTCTCATCATTTCCAAGGAACTCCTTATGACCCATACGGAAAGTTCTCAGATGAAAAAGGTAAATTTAGACCGATTGGAATTAATAGAAATAACTTCTTAGGACTTGTTCAAATAAGACCTGATATGCCTGAAGAAATTAGAAGTATCGAATGGCTTTCACTTGGTTCAAATGTATTTAACGCAATGATTCCTTTCTATGTAAATATAGATAAAACTCCAAAATATCTTGCAAATACAACTGGAACAGTTACAACAGAAGATTTCTACTGGACAAATCGTTTAGTTGGAGCTTTGGCAGATGCACATTATGCATCTTGCAGTTCACATATTGAACGTTACCAATTAGCAATTCAATCAAAATGTACTGAAATTTTAAATAAATATGATAATGAGTTTTTAAGTGGAAAAGTTTCAAAAGAAAATGTGGTTGCATTCTGCGAAAAAGCTAACGAAGAAATCGCAACTGAACTTAGAAAACAAACAATCGACCTACTAAGCAAAGTGCTTTACACAGCAAGTTGTGAAATGAAAAATGGTTTCTCAAGGTCAGATGCTTAAAAATTTGAAATTTAAAGGGAGTATTATTTTACTCCCTTTTTCTTTTTACCTTTTTTGCTATTTTTATTAATCTCTTTTTTCAATTCTTCCCTTTGTTTTTTAAAATAATCTAAAATACTGAATAATTTCAAAATTAAAATCATGGAAATTAAAATTTTTTCAAAAATTCCAAACTTAAAAAATATTAACATTGCAATACAAATCGAAACTATCAGTACATTTATGATTAAATTAAACTTTTTACTTGCTAGTATATTCATAATATCTCCTTTTTTTAAAATCAGCTAAAGTATATCACTTAGAGGCTTTATTGTCAATTTAATTATATTAATGTATAATATCTATATCAAACAAATTCGGAGGTTTTTATGGATAGAAATTATGTTACAAATTTATTAGAAGAATTGCTAAATATTTACAGTCCGACAGGAGATACTGAAGATGCAATTCGTTTTATGGAAGAAAAATTTAAAGAATTAAATATTCCTACAAGAAGAACAAACAAAAATGCTTTAATCGCTACAATCGAAGGAGAAGAAAAAGAGGCTATAACTTTTTCAGGACATGTTGATACATTGGGCTTAATGGTTAAAGAAATAAAATCAAACGGACGTTTAGCTTTTAGTTTAGTTGGTGGTTTTTCTCCAACAAGTGTTGAAACTGAAAATGTATTTATAAAAACTTATGACGGAAAATTAATTCCAGGAACTGCACTTTACAACGAGGCGTCAGTTCACGTTTATGATACTACAACAACAGCAACTCGTTCAATCAAAAATATGGAAATCAGAATTGATGAAGACGTTAAGACAGCAGAAGATGTAAAAAAACTTGGAATTTCTGTTGGAGATTTCATCTGTCTTGACCCAAGATGCAGAATTTATGAATCAGGATTTATTAAATCAAGACATTTAGACGACAAGGCTTGTATAGCGAGTATGATGGGACTTGCAAAACATATTGTAGAAAATAAAATCAAATTAAAAAATACAATTAACTTCTTCGTAAGCAATTACGAAGAAATCGGACATGGATCAAGTTTCATTCCAGAAAATACTGTTGAATTCTTCGCTGTAGATATGGCAGCTCCGGGAGTCGGACAAGCATCAGACGAAAAAGCTGTAACAATCTGTGCAATGGATTCCTCAACACCTTATGACTTAGGAATGAGAAACAAATTAAGAGCTATTGCTGAAAAAAATAATATCGATTATAGAATCGACATTTACCCACATTACGGCTCAGATGCAACGGCTGCACTAAGAGCAGGACATGATATTCGTTGTGCTTTAATCGGACCAGGAGTTGACGCAAGCCATAGCTATGAAAGAACTCATATACTAGGAATAGAAAACACATACAGATTAATGTTAGAATATTTATTAAACAGATAATTCAAAAGGCTATTGAAAACTCAATAGCCTTTGTTGTTTATTAGTCTGCTTTTACGTCTGTCCAAATGTTGTCGTACTCTTTTACAAAGTCTGATGGGTCTTTGAATACTTCCATTTTTTTGAAATATTCATCATCTATTTCAGATATTGATTTTACCAATTCATTTTCACCTATTACTTCTTGATTTGGAACGGCATAATATGTGTATTCCATATTTTTTTTCAAAATTTCTTTTCTGATTAAGAAATCAATTAGCTTATGTGCGTTTTCTTTATTTTTAGAATCTTTTAAAATTACCATTGAGTCAAACCAAAGGTTAGTTCCCTCTTTTGGTGTTACATAACAAAACTTTTCATCTGAATCTAAAAGTTCTGTCGCATCTCCTGAGTACATAACTGCAATTCCTGCATTTTCAGCTAACATATTATCTCTTGTTTCGTCAACAAGATATGCAAGTATGGATTTTTTTTGTTCTATTAAATCTTTTTTTGCAATTTCTAATTCTTCTTTATTTCTTGAGTTCATTGAAAAGTTGTTTTTCAAAAGAGCAACTGCTAAGCTATCTCTTGAGCTATCTAACATAACAATTTTATCTTTATGTTTTTCACTCCACAAATCACTCCAAGAAGTAATCTCTCCGTCAACTAAATTTTTATTATACAAAATTCCCAAAGTTCCCCAATACATAGGAACTGAATATTTTGATTCAGGGTCATAATTTTTATTCAAAAACTTTTCATCAATATTTCCATAATTTGAAATTTTGCTCTTATCAATCGGTTCAAGCATATCTTCCTTAATCATTTTTTCAATCATATAATCAGAAGGAACAACTATATCGTAATTACTTCCTCCTTGCTTTATCTTTAAGTACATATCTTCATTGGTAACAAAAGTTTCGTAATTAACTTTTATACCTGTTTCTTCTGTAAATTCATCTAAAACTTCTTTGTCGATATATTCTCCCCAGTTATACATATTTACAACATTACCTTCTCTTTTACTGCAAGAGGAAAGTAAAAAAATCATACAAAATGAGAAAAGTATTTTTAAAAATAAATTTTTTCTAATCATATAGTACACCGTCCTCGCTTTTCTTATTTATGATAAGTAAAAGAACAAGCATTGCAATAAACATTAATGTTGATAATGCATTTATTGAAGGATTGATTCCTTTTCTTGCCATAGAGTAGATTTGTGTACTCAAGTTTACAACACCATTTCCACTATTAAAATACGCAATAACGAAATCATCTAATGAAAGTGTAAACGCAAGTAAAGCACCGGCAAAAACTCCCGGCTTTATCTCTGGTAAAATCACCTTTCTTAAAGCATAAAAAGGTGTAGCACCCAAATCCATTGCAGCCTCAGGCAAAAACTTATTCATCTGTTTCATCTTAGGATAAACGGATAATATTACATAAGGCGTTGCAAGAACGATATGTGATAAAAGCAATGTTGAAAAACCATAGTCAATATTAAATACCTTATACAGTACCATAAGAGAAATAGCTATTACTATATCCGGATTTAAAACCGGAATATAGTTAAGATTTAAAACTACAAACTTTTCACTTTTTTTCATATAGTATATCCCGATAGATGCAACTGTTCCTATGAATGTTGCTATTATTGTAGTCAAAACAGCAATCAAAACTGTGTAATAAAGAGCGGATAAAACTTCTCTATCATTAAACAATTCAACATACCATTTAAATGTTACCCCGGTAAAAGAACCACGAAGTTTAGAATCATTAAATGAATATAATATAAGCACAAAAATTGGCGCATATATAAATAAAAATACTAATGAAATATAAAATTTCCTAAATTTATTTCCCATTTTCCACCTCTTTTGAATACTCTGGGTCAAACTTATTCATAACGAAAAGTGAAACTAAAATCATAACCAAAAGTACCATACTCATAGCTGACCCAAAATTCCAATTTCCTGTTACTCTAAATTGTTGTTCTATTATATTTCCTACTAAATTTTCCTTGTTTCCACCCAAAAGAGCAGATATTTCAAAAGTTGAAATCGCAGGAATAAAAACCATAGTTATCCCTGTAATAACTCCCGGCAAACTCATTGGAAAAATCAATTTTGTAAAAGTCTTCACCCTATTTGCACCTAAATCGTGAGATGCCTCAATATAGTCCTTATCAATCTTAATTAAAGTTGTATAAATAGGTAAAATCATAAAAGGTAAAAAGTTATAAACCATACCTATTAAAATTGACGTATTTGAATACATAAGATTTAATGTTGGCAACCCAAAGAATTTTAAAATAGAGTTTAAAAGACCGTTTTTACTTAAAATGCTAATCCAAGAATAAGTTCTAAGTAAAAAGTTCATCCACATTGGAATTACCACCAACAAAATCATCATATTTCTAGTTTTTAATTTAAACTTTGTTATAAAATATGAAAAAGGATAGCCGATTAAAAGACATAAGATAGTGGATAATACAGCCATTCTTAAAGACCTTAACAAAACTTTTAGATAAGTAGGATTAAAAAATCTTTGATAATGTTCCATTGAAAAAATAAAATTTTCTCCACCATAGTCAAGGGAATACTTTGCTATGAAAACTAGAGGAACAACAATAAAAATTACTAACCATACAACGTATGGATATGCAAACCTCTTAAATTTCATCTATACTTCTTTCGCTCCTTTTTTCATAATATGAATATTATCAGGTGTAACTCTAAGTCCAACCTTTGAACCAATAGGTTTGTTAATTGTTGAATGCACCATATATTCAAAGCCATCAACTTCTACTAAAATCTCGTAGTGAACGCCTTTAAAAATTTCAGATTTTACAACACCAACCAACATTCCGTTTTCTTCATCAACAAGTTCTAAATCTTCAGGACGAATTACTACATCAATTTCTTCATTTGGTAAAAATCCTTTATCAACACATTTGAATTTTCTATTTGAAAAACTAACAACAAAATCTTCATTCATAACTCCGTCTAAAATATTACTTTCACCAATGAATGATGCTATAAATGCATTTTTAGGCTCATTGTAAATATCTATCGGAGTTCCAACTTGTTGAATTTTACCGTCATTCATAACTACAATTGTATCACTCATCGTAAGAGCCTCTTCTTGGTCATGAGTTACATAAACGAATGTAATTCCAACTCTTTTTTGAATATTCTTAAGTTCAACTTGCATATCTTTTCTAAGTTGTAAATCCAAAGCACCAAGAGGTTCGTCTAAAAGTAAAACTTTAGGCTCATTTACTAAAGCTCTTGCTATTGCAATTCTTTGTTGTTGTCCACCACTTAAAGATAAAATAGACCTTTTTTCATAACCTTTTAAGTTTACAAGTCTTAACATTTCCTTTACTTTTTCATTAATAATACTTTCAGACATTTTCTTTATCCTAAGACCAAAAGCAATATTTTCATAAACATTCATATTTGGAAAAAGAGCATATTTTTGGAAAACTGTATTTATATTCCTTTCATAAGGAGGAACATTTGAAATATCTTTCCCCTCAAATAAAATTTTTCCACTTGTTGGAATTTCAAATCCTCCGATAAGTCTTAAAGTTGTAGTCTTTCCACAACCTGAAGGTCCTAAAAGAGTTAAAAACTCCTTATCTCTGATATATAAATTTATATCGTCAAGAACAATATTATCTCCAAAACTTTTATTTATATTAACTAACTCAACTGCATGATTTCCCATAAATACCTCCTAAAAACTTGGTGGATTTGTAATCCATAACACCTTAGATTCTTTTTTAGACAAATTCACTATACTTCTTTCAAATTGTCCACTTGTATAAAAACATTCACCCTCTGTTAAAACATAAACCTTAGTTCCAAGATGAAGTTCAACTTTTCCCTTCAAAACATATCCAAACTCCTCACCCTCAAAAGGCTCGTAAGTTCTTGAAAAACTTTTATTTTCATTCAAAGTTATAATTATTGGTTCCATTGCGTTTTTTTGTGCATTTGGAACAATCCACTCTAATTTACTATTTCCATTTTCAAAAATTGTTTCAAAAGCATCAATTTTTTGAAAAACAATTTTTTCTTCCTTTTCTTCTTTAAAAAAGTCAGAAATATTTGTACCAAGAGCCTCCAAAACATCTTCCAAAGAACTGATTGAAGGAGAAGTAAGTCCTCTTTCAAGCTGAGAAATAAAGCCTTTTGTAAGCTCTGCTCTCTCTGCAAGTTCTTCTTGAGTAAGTCCTAAAATGGTTCTTAAATTTTTTATCTTTTCACCAATATCCATTTTTATTCCCTCTCTTTTATAACACTATATTAAACAAATAATATCTCTATATTAAACAATAAATATTATATCACAAATAAATCTTTATTCAATAGATTTTTATTAAAAATTTAAAATTTTTTACAATTTTTTTAAAATATTAAACAAATTTTTTTAATTTTTTTCTAATGCCATAATTAAAAATCATTATCCCCCTAACACTCCACAATGTTTTTACACAAAAAAAGAGCTTTGAAAACTCAAAGCTCTAATTATATACATATTAACTTGCCTTTAAACTCACTTGTGATGTTAAAACATCAAAATAAGAATATGAAACAGTTCTTTTTTTTTGTTCCTCTGTTTCAACCTCAACAGTAAAAAACGATGTAAACACATCTTCAATTACTCCCTTAATCTCAACATATTCTTCTTTACTTCTTCTTATAGTAAGCGATACCTTTCTCCCAATGTTGTTTCCCAAAACTTTTTTAATCATTGCTAACTTTTCTTTTGTATTCATAACAGCACCGTCCTTTTATATATTATACCATAAAAAATAATTTAAGTCAAATTAATTTAAATAGATAAAATATTTGAAAAATTTTAGCAACATTTTTTTCTAAACATAATGTAAAAATTTATCCAATTTTTCATTTTCCAAAAGTAACAAAGTATATTTTAAACTTTATTGTGTGTAGGAATAGTATATATTTTGTTTGTTGCTAAAGTTAGGACTAGATTGACACATTTGCTATGCAAACGGCTCAACATGACACATCAGGAGCTTTAATCATCAAAGTGCTATGATGTTAAAAATTTTTTAATTCTAAAGGTAGTATTTTTTTACTTCTTAACTAACTTTTTATCCATAACAACATAAATCTCGTCTGAAATTTCTTCATAAAGCAAATCGTGAGCAATTAGAATTATTATGCTATTTTCTTTTTCTTCTTTAAGAAAATCTCTTAATATTACCTTTGAATCAACATCTAAATTAGCTGACGGTTCATCAAGTAGAACAATATTCTTGCCTTGCATAAATGTTCTAATCAAAAATAGTTTTTGCCCTTCTCCAAGCGAAAGATTTGCAGGGTTTGTTTTTACTTCATAATTTTCGTCCTTTGCATTAAATCTTTTTAAAAGATTTCTCATTTTTGAAAGCTCTTCTTCACTCTCTGTTTCAGACAAAATTATATTTTCTCTAACACTTCCGTTAAATAACATTGCCGGGTTATAAAGATATGAAATTTCTTCTTTTTGATTTTCTGCTATTCTAAAATATCCACACTTTTCTTTAATTTGATTTACAGAATAAACTCCTGCCAGTAAATTTAAAAGTGTAGTTTTCCCTGTTCCGTTATCTCCCTTTAGTATGTAAAGCCCATTTTTAGAAATTGTAAAATCATCTATTTTAAATAATAACTCATCATTTGCATTTGTAATTTCAACATTTTTAACTTCTATCGGATTTTCTTGTTTTACAAAAAGTTTTGAATAATTATTTTCTTCATTTTCATAATTCAAAAAATTTCTAATTCTTTCAAAACTTGCTACAGAAGAATTTGCATTTGCCTTTAGATTTGCAATAGAAGTTATAGGAGTGTAAATCATCTGTGCGTATTGCAAAAACATAATCAAAGTTCCTATCGTAAAAATTCCTCTATGTACAAAACTTGCACCCAAAATCAAAACTATAAAAGGACTAAGAGTTGAAATAAATTTTGGAAATTCCATATTTAAAATTAAAAATTTATGCTTTGTACCTGTAATATTCCAACGTTTTTCTGCTATATAATTAAATTTCTTAAAAAACAAGCCCCAAGCCTTAAACAACTCAATACTTGTTTTTTTATAAACAACATCTTCTTCTTGTTCAAAAATTTTGTCATTTAATTTCATCTCTTCACTTGCAAGTTTTTCCATTCGATTTTTATTAAAATAATTTCCAAGATAATAAATCGGTATTAATATAAAAGTTATTATTGCAAGTATGTAATTAATTTTTATCAGTATAAAAGCTACTAATAAAATCTTTATAGAATCCACTACTAAATCTATTTTTAAATTAATATATGTATAAATTACAGCTATATCATAATTCAAAAGATTCAACACCTTTGCCTTATTCATATCTTCATAGTCCGGTGTATTTATCGTAGAAATCTTTTTTACAATTTGTTTTTGATATTTTAAAGCAGTTTTATTACAAAATATCTGATTTAAATAATCACATAAATAACTGATTCCATGAACAAAAACTGCAAACAAAATTATCCCAATTATGTACAAATACAATTTTTCAGTCTTTATCTTTCCTACATTATCAAGTACATACCTAAAAATATATGGAAAAACAAGAGAAATCAGATAAACTATAAGCGAAAAAGCACAAAGAAAAATCACATAAGACCTTTTCAACTTAATCGGTAAATCAAATTTAGAATTTTTCATAAAAACCTCCACAAACGTTTTTTATTGATTAGATTATACTCCAAAAACACAAAATAGTAAATAGTTTTGTATATTATATTTTGTATAATATAAATTTTAAAATACTTGGTCTTTACTAAAATTTACAACAATAAAGAAGTATTAAAAATACTCCTTATTCTTAAAGTTTTATATATTCTATTTTATTTCTTTCTAACAGTTCGATTGCATATTCGTCCATTCTGTAACTATTTTCGTAATAGATTTTTGAAATTCCTGCTTGTATTAATGCTTTTGTACAATTTAGACATGGAAAATGTGTTACATAGCAAGTGCAACCTTTTACTTTTATTCCCTCTCTTGCACAATATAAAAGTGCATTTTGTTCTGCGTGTATTGTTGCAATACAATGTCCGTCCCTCATTGTATGTCCAACTTCATCGCATTGTGGATTTCCTGAGATTGAGCCGTTATATCCGGTTGAAACAATTCTGTTATCTTGATTAACCAAGACGCAACCAACATAGGCTCTGTCGCAAGTACCTCTTGTAGCAACCATTCTTGCCAAATCCATAAAATATTCTTCCCAAGGTTTTCTCATAACTTCTCCTAACCTTTCCCAAAAAGTTTTTTTTCGATTTCTTCTAATTGAAATATTGTTTTATCATCTAAAGTGTTTAGATAACTTTTGTTTTTAACTCTGTTTTTATTTTCGTATCTATTCATTTTGTTTTTTAAATTTTCATATCTGAATAGAAGTTCTTTGCTCGTTAAAACAACTCCTCCTCTTTGTGTAACGAGTTTTTGAATAAGAGTGTCATCTGTTCCAACTGAAACTAAAATCTTTCTGCCAAGCTCGTCTAATTTTTTTTCAATATATTGGTCTGCTGTTTCATTCTGTTTTGTATAGACAACTTCAATTCCTTTTATTATTTCCGAGCTTGCTTTAAAATTAATTTTATATGCATCAAAAACAAGTAGCAAATCTATTCCTGTAAGTTTTGAAAATTCTCCCATATCGTAAATTAATTCATTTCTTGCATTTTCAAAACTTAGTTTTAGAAATGGAATATATTTTTCCCAAGCGTTTAAAATATTGTAACCATCGATTATGATTAATTTTTTAGTTTTCATCTCTCTGTCTTAAAGCCTCATAAACTAAAATCGCACAGGCATTTGATGCGTTAAGGCTTGAAACTTTACCTTTCATTGGAAGTTTAGTTAAGAAGTCGCATCTTTTTCTTATAAGTTGTCCTATTCCCTTTCCTTCATTTCCAATTACTATTGCAATATTTCCTTTAAAGTCCATATCCGTATAAGTTTTTTCCGCCTCTCCACAAGCTCCGTAAATCCATATATTTTCTTTTTGTAATTTCATAATCGTATCTGCAATATTTGAAACTTTTGCTATTTTCATATGATTTATTGCTCCGGCTGAAGATTTTTGAACAACTGAGGTTACCGGTGCTTGATTTCTCTTTGAAACTATAATTCCATGAACTCCTGCTCCCTCGCAAGTACGAATTATCGCTCCAAAATTATGTGGGTCTTCGATTTCATCAAGAATTACTAAAAACAAATCTTCGTTTTTATCTCTTGCACTTTGTAAAATTTCTTCAACACTTGAATAGTCGAAACTTGAAACTAAAGCGCAAACTCCTTGATGAACAACTCCCTCTGACATATTTTCCAATTTATATTTATCAATTTCTGAAATTAATATTCCATTTGCTTTTGCTTTTCCAATTATTTTATTTATAGAGCCTTTTAAATCTCCCTTTAAGATATAAATCTTTTCTACTTTTCTATCACTTTCCAATGCCTCTAAAACAGCATTTCTTCCAAATATATAATCGCTCATACTACACCCTTTTCCAAACGACACCATTTCTAGTATCTTTTAATTCAATATTCATTTCTTTTAAAATATCACGAATTTCATCTGCTCTTTTAAAATCTTTATCTTTTCTGGCTTGTTGTCTTTCTTCAATTAACTTTTCAACTTTTTCATCTAAGTTATCATCTTCCTCTTTATATAAAAGTCCTAAGATTGACGCAAAGTCTGAAAGTAATTTAAATGCTCCTCTAACTACTTTCAAATCCGTATTTTCATCAAAAGTATTTGTATAACGAATAAGTTCAAAAATTTTAGAAATTGCATCTGATGTATTCAAATCATCGTCCATACAATTTAAAAATTCATTTTTAAGCTCAACTAACTTAGAAATATCTCCGTCTTCTTTTTCTTCACAAATTTCCAAGAGTCTTTCGATATGTTCTTTTCCATTATACATTCTTTCAAGACCGTTTTTAGTTTGCTCCATAACTTCTCTACTAAAATTAAGTGGATTTCTGTAATGAGTTGAAAGAATCCAAAGTCTTACAACTTCAAGAGAAAATTCTTTTTGAATTTCCTTTATCGTAAAGAAATTGCCCTTTGACTTACTCATCTTTACATTATCAACATTTATCATTCCGTTATGCATCCAGTAGTTAGCAAAAGTTTTGCCATTACAACATTCTGATTGTGCTATTTCATTTTCGTGATGAGGAAATTGTAAATCTTCTCCACCTGCATGAATATCAATAGTATCGGCAAGTAATTTTTTCGCCATAACCGAACATTCCAAATGCCAACCCGGTCTACCAAGACCCCATGGACTTTCCCAAGCAGGTTCACTTTCTTCTTTACGTTTTTTCCAAAGTGCAAAGTCTAGTGGATTTCTCTTTTCATCAGAAATATCTATTCTTGCTCCAGCTCTTAAATCGTCAATATTTTTTCTTGATAATTTTCCATAATCTTTTACTTTTGTAATGTCAAAATAAACATTACCGTCAACATTATAAGCAATGTCTTTTTCTTCAAGAGTTTTTATAAATTCAATCATATCTTCGATACATTCAGTAGCTCTTGGGTGAATAGTATGACTTTCAAACAAGTTTAAAGCAATACTATCTTCAAGGTATGCATCAATATATTTTTTTGTAACATCTGTAAATGCAATATTTTCTTCCCTAGCTTTATTTATAATCTTATCGTCAATATCTGTAAAGTTGCTAACAAATTTAACGTCATATCCAAGATATAACAAATATCTTCTAAGAGTATCATAAACAATCATCGGTCTTGCATTTCCAATGTGAATATAGTTATAAACCGTTGGACCACAAACATAAATCAACGCTTTATTCGGATTAATCGGTTTAAAATCTTCTTTTTTTCTAGTTAATGTATTATAAATTTTCATTTCACACCTCTGTTTAAATATTATAAAAAATCGCCCCTTGAAAAACAAGAGACGAAAAAATTCCGCGGTTCCACTCTATATTGAAAACTCCACTTAAATTGCTATAAAGTCGCAAACAATATACTCCAAGGGTGCACCTTCAACACGATGTCTTTCACCACATAACACCTCTCTAAAAACCGTTGTTTCTCTCCCTCTTCAATGTATATATTCTATTGTTAATAGAATACTAAATTATTCAAAAAAAGTCAATAATTTAAGTTTAATTTTTCCTAATCATTTCTTCTTTTATTTTCAATAGCAAGTCAACTCTATCTGTTATGATTCCGTCAACTTTTTTATCTATCAACATTCTCATTTCTTCTTCTGTATCTATTGTCCAATAACAAACAGCCATATTATGTCTATGAATTTTGTAAATTAAATATTTTGTATCCAAAGGAAGTTTTTCAAATCTTGGAATCATCATTGCATGAGTATTAAACTTTTTAAAACCATCATATCCGAAATATGAAGAATAAACAACCTCTTTAGTCTTTTCTATAGAGCCTGAAATGATTATTTCTCCATGACTGATTTTTCTTAAATGTTTAAGATTTTCTTCATTAAAGCTGGAGAAAATTACATTTTTCTCTAACTTATATTCCTTAACAAATTTATATAAAAGCTCTGCTGACTTTATTCCGTTTTCTCCGTCATCTTTAATGTCGATACTATAAACAACATTATCTCCAAACTTTCTAAAAAAATTTGAAACTTCCATTGGATAAAGACCGTCAACTCTATTTTCAACATAAGGAACATTTCCGTTAATGTCTTTAAATCTGTAACCAAAATTAAATTCTTTTATTTCATCATAAGTATAGTCAATTACTTTTCCCGTTCCGTCAGTCGTTTCATCAATATCTTCATTATGTTGAGTAATTATCTTGCCGTCCTTTGTAAGTCTTATATCCGTTTCAAAAGCATCAACTCCCATAGCAAAAGAATTTACAAAAGCAAGTTCAGTATTCTCAGGAAATAAATTGCTTGACCCTCTATGTGCAAATACAAGAGGAAATTTTCCGTTTCTAAAAACTTTTCTAGCCTTTCTTTCCTTTTTAAAAGTAAATACTTGTAAAAATAAATAAATTACTAAAATTAAAAATAAAGCACTCCATAAAAATAAATTCATAAAAACCTCCTTAAAACGATTTTTTTATATATAGTAATTATATCATATTTTTCTATTATGTGATATAATTATTGTGATTTAGTTTTAATTAAAATTATTAAACAGAGGGTGGTGTTTATGTTAAAAGATTTTTTTGGAGATAAAAAATATTTTCTAAGAACTATTTTTTATATTCTTCTTGGCGACTTGATTTGCTCTTTCGCCGTTGTTAAATTTTTAGTTCCGGCAGGACTACTTTCAGGAGGTCTCGGTGGTATCGGACTTATGATTGAATATTTGACAGGCCTACCTACCGGTATTTCAGTTTTCATCTTAAATTTACCGATGATGATCGTTGGAGCATTCTTTTTAAATAAAAAATTTATGACCTACGCATTTTTATCAACTTTCATTTATTCATTTATATTAATTGCTATGCGTCATATTCCATTGGATTTTAAACTTAACAATAATATGTTGTATGCAATTTTTGGTGGCTTTGTAAATGGTGTTGGAATGGGGATTTTATTCAAACACGGCGCTTGTCAAGGTGGACTTGATATTCTTGCAACTATTTTTAAAACAAAACTAAATGTAAATATCGGTTCATCACTAATGGCAATAAATGCAATTATAATTGGAATAGCATCATATATCTTCAGTCTTGAAAGAGGACTTTTGACTATCGTGTCAATGTATGTTGCATATAAAATGTTAGATAAAATTCAAATGGGTTTTGGAGATACAAAACAAATTATGATTGTAACCTCAAAGCAAAGAGAAGTTACAGATAGAATCTTATCAGATTTACATAGAGGTGTTACACTTCTTCATGGAGAGGGTGCATTTACACATAAACAACAAAATGTAATATATTGTATCGTTAGTACAAGACAAGTTGTAACTATTAAAAAAATACTGGACGAAGTTGACCCGACTGCGTTTTTAATAATATCAGAGGCCTATGAAGTAAAAGGTCGTGGATTTAAAGCACAAGAAATTTAGGAGGATTTTATTTTGAAAAAGATTTTAACATTTAATGAACTTAAAGAAATAGCAAAAAAAATAGCAATGGATGACGACAGAGTTGAAAAACTATACATAGAACAACTTGAAACACAAAGCATGTCCAGCGATGTAAACTTTTTTAATATCTTGTATTTAGTAAAAGATTTATCATTTGACGATACAGCACTTGAATTTATTCAATGTTTCGGCGATGTACTAACTATGTTTGAAAATACTGAAAATGAAAAAGTAATAGAATACAAAATAATTTACGAAAACTTTACACAAGGAATTTTTAGAATTATATCAAAAAAAGATATTGAAACTTTAAAAGACCTTGAAGAAAAATATATTTGTGTACTTAACAAAGATGAAAATCAAAAAGCAGGCATATACATTGAAAAAAATATTCATAAAATCACAGAAGATGAATTTTTAGAAAATACTTGTTCATTTTTCTGGAATGTTTTAAAATTCGGAAACAAATTATGCTCAAAAGAAATTTTAAATATCGCTGAAGAATACAGAGAAATCTTAGCTCTATTAGATGAACATTTAAAACATTATGTACTATCTGAAAACAAATATATTATAGACCTTGGAAAAGAAAATAAGTTGGTATTCAATTATGTAGAAACAGAAATTTTTGAAAAATATCTAACTTGCTACTCAAAACTAGAGTTAGATTCACTTTGGGTCGCACTATTCAATATCTGCGGACTATTTAGACGACTTTCACTACAAATAGCAATAAACCTAAGATTTGAATACGCAAAAGAATTAGATAGAGATACAGTAACACATTTAAGAGAGTTAAAACAAAAAGCAAACAATAGATAGAACAACAAAAGTGCATCTTTCGATGCACTTTTTATATCTAAATATTTAATTTTAGTTTTAGCAAAATCCAAATTTCTTTACACTTGAACTTCAATTTTAGTTTTTGTAAATTTATCAAGTCAATACCTTTAGCATACTTTAAGCTAATTACCGATATATTTTATTCTATCAACAACCCTCTACTTTCATATTCTATACATACATTATTTATGATAAATCTACAACCACAACTGTTTGTAATATCTTTTGTGCCTATATTACTTCACATTGTATCCTGTGTAATTCATATTCAACTAATCTTTTTTGTTTAATACTACCCTTATAAACAATCACCTTCAAATATTGAAATACTTAAAAATCTTTCATTTTAAAATATTTTTATATTCTATTTACATATTAGTTCTATCATCATACAACTTAACACAGTGATTTTTTAGATTAGTTTTTCTTTTTTGTTTCTAACTTTAAAATTACACTTTACCAATCTATCTGTTCACAAAATCTATTAACTGTTTTTTAAGTTGCTGGAATCGTAAGTTTTTACTAAAAACAAACTATTCAGCAACTCTTGCGAAATTGTTTTTAATATTTTCATTGGTCTTACCTCCAGTTTCAAACTATTTAACGCGTCATCTTGTTTGATTAACTACATTATACACTATTAAATTATATTTGTCAACACTTTATTGTGATTTTTTTTAATTTTTTTCACTTTTTTTACATTTTTTTGAAAATTTTTAGAATATTTTCATTTTTTATGTTTTTTTCTTATTTTTTTAATTAATTTTTTACAATAAAAAAGCAGTTTAAAAGTTTTAGACTAACTCCAATACTGCTTTGTTTTTTTATTTATTAGTAAATAATACCACAATTGCTAAAATGGATAATATTATTGTTACTAATAAAAGTAATAATATTTTTTTGTTAGAAATTTTATTATTATCATCTTTATTTAGAAAACTATTAAGTCCAAATGTAAAAATATTTAATAATAACAATGCATGCAATAAGCTTCTTCCTTCATCATAACCAATTTTCCCAGAAATACTTAATATAAAGAAAATAGCTAGTAAAATATTAATTACAATAGCAGCAATAATATTTAATTTTTTAAAATTCATAATTCGCTCCTTTCATTTTTGAAGAAATTTATATTATTTGTATTATTCATCATTTATATTTTTTTACTTTATTTTTTTACTAAATTCATTATCCAATATAAAAAATATTTGTAACTTTTTGTAAACTCTTTATTTTCCTTATTATCTTAAATTTTTTCTTTCAAGCTCCAAAAGTTTTTGTTTTATTTCAATTCCACCTGCATAGCCAACAATTTTTCCATTACTTCCTATCACTCTATGACAGGGAATTAAAATCGGCAATTTGTTTCTATTATTCGCCCCACCAACAGCTCTTTGTGATTTCTCATTTCCGATTTTTTTAGCTATATCTTTGTAACTGCAAGTCTTTCCATAAGGAATTTCCATTAAAGCCTGATAAACTTTAATAGAAAACTCTGTTCCATTTAGTTCAAAAGGAAATGTAAAATTTTTTCTCTTCCCACAAAAATATTCTTCCAATTCTTTTTTAGCAAGTTTTAAAATTTCAGTTTTGGGATTAATATTTTTTTCATTCTTTACAAATTTAATCTCAATTACTTTATTTTCTTCTTCAATTATTTTTATCTTTCCAACTAAAGAATCAAAAACTGTATAATTCATAAATTCTCCTATTTATTTAAGTTTAAAGCTATATATAATTTTTTAAATAATAAATTCAACAAATACGAACTTATTATTGTTAATCCAAATAGAGTTAGAAGATAAACTATATCTACTTTTAAATATAGAGCTAATATTCTCATAACAAGTCCATGAATCATATACATTTCAAAAGAAATCTTTCCTAAAAAAGATAATACTCTATTTCTTATCAAAACAAATTTAGAATAGACCTTACTACTTTCTGCAATGAAATTCACATTGTATTTCCCAATGGATTTTGTTTTTTTATAGTAAAAACTTTTATGAATTACAAGTTCTCTAAAATTGATCTTCTTTGAAATTAATAATATCATGATTATAAAATTCAAACAAAGAATATTTTGAATAATTGCATAATTAGAATATATTCCCATCTTTGAAAACATATTAATAATATTATACTCTCTATTATTGGCTATATAGAATGACCAAATAGATATAATCAACAGTATTTTATAAAAATGAGTACTTAACACTCTTTTAATTTTTTCTTCAAATATTTCAAAATACATTCCAAATATCATACCTATCATACTGTTATACCACCAAATTCCAAAGCCTATTCTTTTTAAAACAAAGATATAAACAAATATCAAAAATGAGAAAATAAGATATGATATTTTTATATTTTTGAAAAATTTAAAACTAAAGTAAAATATTAGATATATTACTAATATGGAATTTAGATACCAACCATTATTTATTATAGATGATCCACTTTTATATACATTAATTATTGAACTTATAGTATATGCTTTATGGAAAATCAAAATATTTAAAACTATATAAATAATAGTTACTATAAATATTGGTAATAACAATTTAAAAAATCTCTTTTTAAAAAATCCTTTTAAATATTTTTCTCTATTAAGATTTACCTGTTTAGTCATTCCATAAGCAGAAATAAAGAAAAATACACTAACAGCATACATTCCAAAATTTGCAAAGTAATGAATTATTGGTAAATTATTTTCCACTTGCGAAACATGATGTAAAATTACTATAATCGAAAAAATTCCTTTAAACACTAAAGTATCTTCCTTAGACATCAAGTCATAATCTCTATTTGGTATAAACATAATTATAAAAGGTAAAATTAAAAAAATTATTTTAATCATAAATCCTCCATTTTTATAAAAAAGAGATAAATTTCATCTCTTAATTAATCAACTACAAAAATTCCTCCATTTAGCTCTTTTATAAATCCCTTAAGTTCCAATGCAGTTAAAATTGTATTTGTTTCTATAATTGAAAAACCTGTTATTGTTGAAATTTTATTTTGAGATTTCGGCTCTTCATTAATTAAATTATAAATCAAAAGTTCTTTTGCATCTAAAATATCCAAATCTTTTTCTTTTTTATTTTTATTTAAAATAAATTCTGAAAAATCCATAACACCGTCTATAATATCCTGATAATTCGTAGCAATCAACGCCCCGTCTTTTATCAATTTATTCGTTCCTTTGCTGTATAGACTGTTTATATTTCCAGGAAGTGCAAAAATTTCTTTTGACTGTTCATTTGCAAATCTTGCAGTTATAAGTGTTCCTGAGCGTTCTTGTGCCTCTATTACAAGCAAGGCTTTTGAAAGTCCTGAAATAATTCTGTTTCTAACCGGAAAATTATGTGCAAGTGGTGGCATTCCAACAGGAAACTCACTCATCACTGCACCATTTTCTATAATTTCATCATACAATCTGTAATTAGTTTTAGGATAGGCTATATCAACTCCACAACCTAAAACGGCTATCGTTCTTCCCCCTGATTTTAAAGCTGATCTATGTGAAATTGAATCAATACCTAAAGCCATTCCTGATACAATTCTTATCCCAAGTTCTGAAATGGATTTTGAAAAATATTCTGTCGCCCAAGCACCATAATTCGTACACTTTCTTGAGCCTACAACGGAAAGTGCAAATTCGTCTTCAGGTAAAATATCTCCCTTATAATAAATAACTTGAGGAATATATTCAATATCTCTTAAATTAATTGGATAATCTTCACTCAAAATACTTACATATTTAACTTTCTTTTTCTCTAAAAAATCTCTATAAGCATCTGAATTAAATTTTTCTCTCTCTTCAACTAATTTTTCAATATTATTTTTAGTTAAAAGCTTATTTTCTTTAAAATATTCTCCGGATAAATCAAAAATCTCCTCAATATGTTCCAAAGTAAAATGATTTAATAATTCATCTTTAATTTTATAATCAAAATTCAAAAAACTCAAAAATAACAAAGCATCTTCATTTTTCATAACTAACTCCAATATTTATTACTCAAACTTCTATATCTGATAGCTTCTAACAAATGTTCTTCCTTGATTTCTTCACTTCCGTCCAAGTCTGCTATAGTTCTTGTCAATTTTAAAATTTTATTGAAAGACCTTGCTGAAAATTTGAACTTTTTAAAAGCAAATTCAATTATTTTTTCAAGTTTTTCATCAAGTACAATATATTTCTTTATCTGTCTTGCAGAAAGACTTGCATTATTATAAATTTTTTCGTTTTTATATCTTTTAAGTTGAATTTCTCTAGCTTTTTCAACTCTTTTTCTAATATCAAAAGAAGTTTCTAAAACTTCCTTTGAAGATAAATCATCATATTTTACAGGCTCAACTTCAACTTGAATATCAATTCTATCAAGTATTGGCCCTGAAATTTTACTTAAATATCTCTGTATCTGTAACTGTGAACAAGTACATTTTTCAGTTTGTGAGCCATAGTTCCCACAAGGACAAGGGTTTAAAGCACAAACCGTTACAAAGTTTGAATAATATGTTATTGATGAATTAACACGAGAAATTGTAACTTTTCCGTCCTCCATCGGCTGTCTTAAAACTTCAATAGCTTGTTTTGAAAACTCAGGAAATTCATCTAAAAACAAAACTCCGTTATGTGCAAGTGAAACTTCTCCCGGTTTTGGAATTTTTCCACCACCAACAAGTGAAATCGGACTGCTTGTATGGTGTGGAGAACGGAAAGGTCTTTGTGTAATCAACTTATTATTTTTAAGTTTTCCTGCAACCGAATATATCTTAGTACATTCAATACACTCATCAAAAGTAAGTTTTGGTAAAATCGTTGGCAATCTCTTTGCAATCATAGTTTTTCCACTTCCGGGTGGCCCAACCATTAACAAATTATGTCCACCTGCTGCAGAAATCTCCATTGCTCTTTTTAAATTTTCCTGACCTTTTATATCCGAAAAGTCTATATCATATTTTACTTCTTCATCTAAATTTACATTGATAATTTCTTCTTTTTTTATTTCAGTAATTCCATTTAAACAATCAACTAATTCCTTTAAATGTGAAACAGGATAAATTTCAATTCCCTGAACGATATTTACCTCATCTTTTATAGTTTGTGGAATAAAAAACTTTTTAAAACCAAGCTCTTTTAATGAAATAATCATCGGTAAAGCTCCATCAAAAGTTATAATTCTTCCGTCAAGAGAAAGTTCTCCTAAAAAAATTGTCTTTTCATCAGGTAAATATTCAATCACACCAATAGCAAGCAATAAACTCACAGCTATTGCCAAATCCATTTGTGAGCCGTCTTTTTTCAAATTTGCAGGAGCCAGATTAATCGTAATCCGACCCGGTGGAAGAAAATATCCACTATTTGAAATCGCAGACTTAACTCTTTCCTTTGATTCCCTTATTGACAAATCAGGAAGTCCAACGATATTAAAAGCCTGAAGTCCAGTTGATAAATCAGCCTCTACATCAATATCATAACCATTCAATCCATTTAACACACAAGTCTTAGTCTTAGAATACATATCTTACCTACTTTCTAGCACATTCTGATGCCGTTCCAAGAAGTATTTGAAGTCCATGTTCTACCGAATCAATAATATACTCTAAAGATTCTCTAACAGCTTTCGGACTTCCAGGTAAATTTACAATCAAACTATCATTCCTTATAACTGAAACTGCTCTTGAAAGCATCGCTCTCTTAGTTATAGTTAAGCTATATTGTCTGATTGAATCACAAATTCCAAAAGCATTTTTGGTCGCCACATTCAAAGTCGCCTCAGGCGTAACATCTCTTTTACTAAAACCCGTTCCACCGGTTGTTAAAACTAAATTCGCACCCAAAGTATCACAAGCATATTTTAACTTTTCTTCAATTATCTCCCTCTCGTCCGGAATTATTATCTTTTCTATAACATCATAATTATTTTCTTTTAGTATTTCAACGATTACCTCTCCTGAAGTATCAACTCTTTCTCCAACTGATCCTTTATCAGAAACAGTAATTACATAAGCAGTAAACATAAAAACCTCCTAAAAAGCATTTTCTATATGTGTAATTTTATGCTCATCAAAAATTATCTCTATAACATCAAAACGAATTCTGATTCCAAACAAATTTTTCTCAAGCATATACATTTGTGCAACATCTTGTATCTTTTTTATCTTATTTTTATTTACAAATTCTCTGGGAAAACCGAATTTCACATTTTTTCTAGCCTTAACCTCAATAAAAACTACATAATCCTTATCTTTTGCAATTATATCTATCTCTCCAAAAGGCTTAAAAAAATTCCTTTCAAGCAACTCATATCCCTTTTCTAAAAGGAATTTAACTGCTAAATCCTCTCCCAAATTTCCAATATCTTTAGCTTTCATATTCTTTTTTCTTTTCAAAATATTTTTTCAAAAAAGTTACTCTATGAATTGGAGTAATTCCACTTTCATCAAGACCTTTGTAATGTGCCTTTGTACCATAACCCACATTTTTTATAAAATTGTAGTTCGGATACTTTTCTTCATACTCAACAAACATAGCATCTCTAAATTCCTTTGCAATTATTGAGGCACAAGAAACCACATAAGAAAGTTCATCACCATGAATCAAATTAATCTGTGGAATATCGACATCAACCTTTTCAGCATCAGTTATTAAAAAATCTCCCACAACTTCATTTCCATTTAGGTCTTTTATATTTGAAATTGCAATCTTCATCGCAAGCCTACTTGCTTGTTTTATATTTATCTCATCAATCTTTACATTATCTACAATTCCAATCCCATATCCGACACATTCAGCTAAAATTTTATCATAAAGTGCAAGTCTTTTCTTTTTAGAAAGTTTTTTACTGTCCGTAACTCCCTCTATTGCACTATCTTTTTTCATTATAATTGCACAAGAAACGACAGGCCCTGCAAGGCAACCACGACCAACTTCATCAACACCTATGATTAAATTAAAATTTTCATAAATTTTCTCTAATTCTTCCTTAATTTCCATTTTCTTCCTCAACTTTTTCAAGGTCCTCAACAGTTTCTAAAGTAATCCTACCAAGTTTAACCTTTCTAAAATCATCAAAAACTAAATTTGCAACTTTAAAATAGTCAATTTCATTTTTCTTTAAGATTGCTCCACGATTTCTACCTATTTCGTCCATTAAAAATAAAGTATCCTCGTAAAAATCTTCAGATAAATTATATCTATTTTTCAAAATATTTATATCTCTTTTATTTAACTCATCAATGAAACGAAAAGCTAAATTTTCAATATCCATAATCTCATCTTTAATAGCACCGGTAAAAGCTAAATGCAACCCTGTTTGCTCATCTTCAAACTTCGGCCACAATACCCCTGGAGTATCTAAAAGCTCCAAATCATTTTTCGTTTTTATCCATTGAACTTGCTTTGTAACGCCGGGTCTATCTCCTATTTTTGCACTTTTTCTTTTTGAAACCGTATTTATGAAAGTTGATTTACCAACATTTGGAATACCTACAATCATCATTCTAATCGTCTTTGAAGAAAGATTTTTTTCCTCAAGTTTTTTAAATTTATCAGCTAACATTTCCTTTGCAAGTGGATAAATCTTATCTAACCCCTTAGAATGAAGTGCGTCAATAACAACCGCACCATAGCCTTTACTTCTATAATAATTAAGCCATTTTCTAGTTTCATTTTCATTTGCCATATCCGATTTGTTTAAAATCATTATTCTTGGCTTATCTTTTAAAACATCGTCGATAACCGGATTTTTACTACTTATCGGAATTCTTGCATCAATAATTTCTCCAACAATATCAACCAATTTTAAAGACGCTCTTATATTATCCATAGTCTTTTTCATATGACCCGGATACCAATTTATATTCATTAATTATTCCTCCAAATTTATATTAATTAAAATAATATTCCTCTTAAATTGTACCATATTTCCCATTAAAAAACTACTTTTACAACAAAAAAGAGCTAGCCTAGACTAACTCCAAAAATTTTTTATTACATAGCATAACCACTGTATATTAAAGATAAAGGCAAGAAGAATAAATACGGTGCAGTAAATATTGCCATAATTAAAGCCATTTTTCTTTTATCTTTTTCATCAATATCAAGATTTTTAAAACTTATTTTCAAGTTGAAAAAGTAAATACAAATTCCGGATAATAAAACTGCCAATGCAACAATAGTAAATGCATAAATATTTGCAATAGGATTTGACATTATATAAATAACAATATTTTTTTCAAACCATTTTATAAAAGCACTCGATTCTCCTCCTATTGTTCCTAAATAAGTTACTAAAATCAAAAATACAGAACCGATAAAGTCCGACAAAAATCCAAATATGAATACTTTAAAAATAACTTTTTTATATTTTAAAAACGCCTCCTCTATCTTTAAAAATTTCAAAGATATAAAAATTACAAGTGAATCTACAATGAAATTTACAGGAATTGCAATTACCCAAGTAAATGGAATTAAAATTAACAACCAAACCGGAAAAAATACATTGTAAAGTTTTAAATTTTTCATAAACCACCTCCTAAGTTAACACACCAAATATGAAATCGATTGATAAAATACAAAAATATTCTTTTGTCACTTTTAATTTAACATTTTTGTGAATTACACTACTCTCAAACATTGTATTTTTTACTTAATAAATCTGCTGTGTCTTAGTACCTTTGTGAATTACACTACTCTCAAACATAACATTACTCAAGCATCTTTAAGTCATTGTCTTAGTACCTTTGTGAATTACACTACTCTCAAACAAATTTTCTCCCTTAATATATATTGTTTCGTCTTAGTACCTTTGTGAATTACACTACTCTCAAACCATTTATAGCTTTTAATTCTGATGTTTTAAGTCTTAGTACCTTTGTGAATTACACTACTCTCAAACCACCAAATTTCGTTGCTATAATATGTGTAAGTCTTAGTACCTTTGTGAATTACACTACTCTCAAACCATGCTGTCCCATTCAAATGAGTTAACATAGTCTTAGTACCTTTGTGAATTACACTACTCTCAAACTCCTCTTCAATCTGTTTCCTGTTATCCTTTAGTCTTAGTACCTTTGTGAATTACACTACTCTCAAACTAATGCCTTTACCGATATTCTTTACAAACGTCTTAGTACCTTTGTGAATTACACTACTCTCAAACACAGCTCCTTATTCTCATATATATTGCCTGTCTTAGTACCTTTGTGAATTACACTACTCTCAAACTATACATATTACTGTTTTTATCAATGTATGTCTTAGTACCTTTGTGAATTACACTACTCT